>NZ_JAUTAY010000001.1:1593122-1911746 GCF_030818795.1 Microbacterium sp. SORGH_AS_0862
GATCCCCCGACCGAGTCCCGTTCGCTTGGCCATCAGTGTTCTCCTTCGTTCGTGCTCGACGCAGCCTCATCGGCCTCGCGAGCCAGCAGTTCGACAGCAGCTTCACGGTAGGCGACGGCGCCCGCCGACTGGCCGTCGTACGCGATGACGGTCTGACCGAAGCTCGGCGCCTCGGATACCCGCACGGAGCGGGGGATCACCGTGTTCAAGACTTCCTTCGGGAAGTGAGCGCGCACTTCCTCGGCGACCTGCTGCGCGAGCCGGGTACGCCCGTCGTACATCGTCAGCAGGATCGACGATACGTGGAGCGGCGGATTCAGGTGCTTCTGGATCATCTGCACACTGCCGAGCAGTTGGCTCAGGCCCTCGAGGGCGTAGTACTCGCACTGAATGGGAATGAGAACCTCGTCCGCCGCGGGTGAAGGCGTTGATGGTGAGCAATCCCAGCGAGGGCGGACAGTCGATGAGGACGACATGCGGCGGCTCCTCGGCGGCGGCCAGATACTCCTCGAGCGCGCGGCGCAGCCTGTGCTCGCGTGCGACCTGCGAGACCAACTCGATCTCCGCGCCGGCGAGGTGGATGGTGCTCGGCGCACAGGTCAGCAACGGAGACTCAGGGCTCGTCTGGACGATGTCGGCGAGCGGGAACTCGTCGATCAGCACGTCATAGACACTCGGGATGTCGGCGGTGTGCGGCACGCCCAGTGCAGTGGATGCGTTCCCCTGTGGATCGAGGTCGATCACCAGCACGCGAGCACCGACGCTCGCGAGCGCGGCCGCAAGATTCACGGTCGTCGTCGTCTTGCCGACACCGCCCTTCTGATTGGACACAGTCAGGGTACGGGTACCGGTCGGAAGCGTCACGGCCGAGTCCTCGAGGGCGCGACGTCGCGCGCGCAGATCCGCGAGTTCGCGAGCAAGAGGGGTGTCGTCGCCGAAGTCCGTCGTGGTGTCGTCGGATTGTTTCACGTGAAACACTTCGCCTTTCGCCAGCATCGAACTCTGTCCACTCTAATCGCCGCCATCGACAGCCACGTCGTGATGTTTCACGTGAAACATCGCCTCAGGATCTCTGCACCCGCCCCCGGACGACCCGAGTCGGAACGTCCAGAAGGCCCTCCCCCACGACCTCGACGCGCAGATCGACGACCCGGTGAGTGCGAGCCTGCTTGGCGGCCTTCTCGATCTCCGCGTCTGCAGCGGCACCCTTGAGGAGGACGAGCTCACCGCCATCGCGCACGAGGGGTGCAGTGATCGGAAGAAGCGTGCGCAGCGCACTCACCGCGCGCGCGGTCACGGCATCGAGGACGGCGCCCCGGGTCCAGTCCTGCGACCGACCACGGAAGACCTCCACGTTCTCCAGCGCGAGTTCGTCCACCTGCTCCTGCAGCCACTGGGTGCGTCGCTCCATCGGCTCGATGAGCACCCACCGGACGTCGGGGCGTGCGATCGCCCCGACGATACCCGGGAGACCCGCACCGGAACCGACGTCACCGATGAGACCGACCGGAACGAGCGGCGCCATGACCGCGCTGTTCAGGATGTGGCGTGTCCACAGCCGTGGCAGCTCCAACGGACCGATCAGTCCGCGCAACTCACCTTCCTTGGCGAGATTGTGCGTGAAGGCGCGGGCGCGATCGATCCCGTCTCCGAAGATCGCGGACGCCGCATCCGGTTCCGGCTCGAGTTCTTCCATCAATGTTTCACGTGAAACACTCACGCGCGACGGAGCACAGTGTGGCGCTGAGAGCCCTCACCGTAGGACTCGGAGACGAGCCCGCGCTCGGCCGCGATGTCGTGGACGACCTTGCGCTCATAGCTCGACATCGCCGGGAGTGACGCCTGTGACGCGCCGTCTTCCAGACGTGAGGCGGCACGGTCGACCAAGGCCTCGAGCTCCCGGCGACGCGCGTCGCGCGACCCACTGACGTCGAGGATGAGGCGGGAAAACCGACCGGTACGGTTCTGCACGGCGAGACGGGTCAGGTCCTGCAGCGCACTGACCGTGTCAGGGTCGGAAAACACACGAAGCGAGTCGTCACCATCCGACTCGATCGACACGTACGCACGATCGTTGCGGACATCCAGCGCGAGATCGCCGCCGATGTCGGCGATGTCGAGGAGTCCCTCGAGGAAATCGGCGGCGACATCGCCTTCCTGCTCGAGCTGCTCGACGGTGTCGGTCGTGGTGGGGGAGAGTTCAGAGGTCATAACGGTCTCCTCAGCTGGAGGGTTCGGAGTCGGAGGCGCCACTCTTGGCGGCGGGCGGCTGCTTGCCGGACTGCTTCTTGGCGCGCTGCTTACCCACGGGCTGCTGGCGCTTCGGGGCAGCGGCGCGCTTGCGCTCGGCCTCCTCGAGCAGACGCTGCTGCTCGGCCTGGTACTTCTCGATCGGGACGACCTTGCCGCTGCTGTCGATGGCCTTGCCACGGCGGGCAAGACGCTCTTCGCGGGCCTTGGCGGCCTCGGACCCCGGGGTCGGCAGGTTCCGGATGACGAGGAACTGCTGCACCATCGTCCAGATGTTGCTGATGAACCAGTACACCACGACGCCGAGCGGGAAGAAGATGCCGGAGAAGACGAACGCCAGCGGCAGGATGTAGAGCATGATGCGCTGCATCTGGTACGCCTGGCCGGTCTTGGCCTCGGGGGAGAGGTTCTTCGAGATGATCTGCAGCTGCGTGAAGAACTGCGATGCGATCATCAGGACGACGAGGACGAGCAGGATGATGACAGTGACCGTGCCGTCCGGCCGACCCCAGGCGCCGACGAGGGTGTCGTGAAGAGACGCACCGAAGAGGTTGGCGTTGTAGAACTCGGACGTCAGGTTCGCATCGAGGAACCCGACACCACCGATCCCGGCCGCCGCGTGCTTCGCGACGTCGTTCAGCACGCTGTACAGAGAGAAGAAGATCGGCATCTGCACGAGAAGCGGCAGACATCCCGAGATCGGCGTGGTGCCGTGCTTTTTGTACAGCGCCATGGTCTCGCGGCTCATGGCCTCGCGTGAGAGCTGGTCGCGCTTGCCCCGGTACTTCTCCTGCACCTTGCGCAGCTCCGGAGCGATCTCCATCATCTTGCGCTGGCTCTTGATCTGCTTGACGAAGAGCGGGATGAGAGCCGCACGCACGACGATCACGAGGCCGACGATCGAGAGGACCCAGGCGAGACCCGAATCGCCGGGCAGACCGAGGAACGTCCAGATCGCGTGCCAGGCGACGAGCACCATCTCGACGACCCACTTGAGCGGCCACAGGATCGTCCCGATCAGGTCGAAGCCGCCCGATGATTGCGTCGCGGTCGCAAGTACCAGATCCACGGGGATCAGTCCTTTCTCAGTGGCACGACGAATCCGTGCCGGGTCAGTGCGTGGGAGAAGTGCGTGTGGCCAGGCGGATCATCGATCCCGCCCTCGGCCCAGGGGTGGCACCGAGCGATTCGAGCCGCGGTCAGCGCCGCGCCCTTCACCGCACCGTGCTGCTGAACCGCCCCCACCGCATAGGCGGAGCAGGACGGGTAGTACTTGCAGACATCGCCGTACGTATGCGAGATCGTCGCACGGTAACCATGGAGAAGACCGAGCATGATGTTCCGCGGCAGCAGCGGAATCGCGCGGAGCCAGCCGTGCTCAGGCATCGTCGCCTCGCCGACCGACGCCATCGGCAGCGTCGAGGTGCTCACGACGCCCTCCGCGCCAGGCATCGCTTCACTTCGGCGTCGAGCTCGGCGAACGAGGCATCCGCTCCGCCAGGCAGCACGCGCACGACAACGTCCGCGCCCCTGACCACAGTCGGGAGCGCGGACGCGCAGATTGCTTTGAGCCGCCGGCGGAGACGATTGCGAACGACCGCCGTGCCGACCTTCTTGCTCACGATGAATCCGAACCGAGCGGCGCGATCGTCACCGGATGCCACCACGTACGTCACGGTGTGGGGACCGGAACATCGCACGCCGCGACGGACGACAGCCTTGTACTCGGCGCCGTCGGTCAGTCGGTTCGGCCGCGAGAGCAACGGAAGGGTCAGGCCGAGAGCTCGGTGCGGCCCTTGGCGCGGCGTGCCGAAAGGATGGCGCGGCCGGCGCGGGTGCGCATGCGAGCGCGGAAGCCGTGCTTCTTGGCGCGACGGCGGTTGTTGGGCTGGAACGTACGCTTGCTCATGGGATCTCTCCGGGAAACGGTTGCCACCCGAAGGCGAAGCCTTCAGACGTGGTCGGGGACTGCCTCGAGGGCATAAGTCAACCGACTAAGACTAAGGCGCGAACCCCGAGAACTCAAACCGTGGAGGTCAACCCGCCATTATCCACAGCGCTGTCCCCGACCCCCCGAATCGACACACCCCCGGAACGACGCCGGAGTTTGCTCTCTGGAGCCTCGCTGACTAGCGTGGCTCGCGCAGTTATCCACAGGTGTCGCGCACCGGCGCGTTCTCGCCGGGCCAAGAAGGGGATCATGACCGCGCAAGACACTCCCGACGTCCCGGTGTGGTCGGCGGCCCTCGAGATCCTCGGCGCTGACGCCCGGGTCTCGCCGCAGATGCACGGGTTCCTCAACCTCGCGGTCGCTCAGGGCGTGATGTCGGGATTCCTGTACCTCGACGTTCCCAACGATCTCACGGCCGCCCAGCTCAACAAGCGGCTTCGTCCCATGATCCTGGAAGCGCTCGCGCAGGCGTCGACGAACGACGTCACCGGTTTCAGGGTCGTCGTCAATCCGGAGCTGATCGACGCGCACCTCACGGCAGAAGTGCCGGTGCAGACCATGGTGATCGAGCAGCCCGTCGCCGCACCCGCACCTGCCGCGGAAACCGCGGATCCCGCATCCGCGCGCGCCGACACACGTCTGAACCCGAAGTACACCTTCGATCGGTTCGTCATCGGCCAGTCAAACCGCTTCGCCCACGCGGCCGCGGTCGCCGTCGCCGAGGCACCCGCCAAGGCGTACAACCCGCTCTTCATCTACGGGGACTCGGGTCTGGGTAAGACACACCTGCTGCATGCCATCGGCGACTACGCCCTGAGCCTGTATCCCGGCATCCGCGTGCGTTATGTCTCCAGCGAAGAGTTCACGAACGACTTCATCAACTCGATCGCCAACAACCGGGGCTCCGCCTTCCAGGCGCGCTACCGCGACGTCGACATCCTCCTGATCGACGACATCCAGTTCCTTCAGGGACGCGCCGAGACCCAGGAAGCCTTCTTCCACACCTTCAACACGCTCCACGACCACGACAAGCAGGTCGTGATCACCAGCGACGTGCCGCCGAAGCACCTCACGGGTTTCGAGGATCGGATGCGGAGCCGCTTCGAGTGGGGTCTGATCACCGACGTCCAAGCGCCGGACCTCGAGACGCGCATCGCCATCCTTCGCAAGAAGGCGCAGAACGAGCGTCTCCAGATCCCGCCGGAAGTCATGGAGTACATCGCCACCGTCGTCTCCAGCAACATCCGCGAACTCGAAGGCGCCCTCATCCGCGTCTCCGCCTTCGCCAGCCTGAACCGATCGACGCTCGACATGTCGCTGGCGCAGCAGGTGCTGCGGGACATCGTCGACCAGGACGACACCAACGTCATCTCACCGACCGACATCATCACGGCCACGGCGCAGTACTTCAAGCTCTCGGTCGACGACCTCTACGGGTCGAGCCGTTCGCAGGCGATCGCGACCGCACGTCAGATCGCGATGTATCTGTGCCGCGAACGCACCAACCTCTCGCTCCCGAAGATCGGTCAGCTGTTCGGCAACCGCGACCACACGACGGTGATGTACGCGTACAAGAAGATCAGCGACCTCATGAAGGAGCGCCGGTCCATCTACAACCAGGTGTCCGAGATCACCACCCAGCTCGGCAGAGCAGGTCGCTGAGCTCCCGCGAACCCCACGGCACAGGCCGTGGGGTTCGTCGTTTCCTGTCCGCGAAGACTCTCATTTGACAATCGCCGCGCGCGGCCTCATCCTGCGCTTTCACACATGTGGACAAGTTGTGGATAACTGTGCGAAACGCCGACGGGTCATGTGAACGACACGGCGATCGCGTGTGGAGAACGTCCGGACCCCACGAATGACACGGTCCGCGTTCGACAGCTCCATCCGCAGCGCGTCCACATCTCACACGTGTGTAGTTCCCATGCGCCGAGAGTCATCCACCGACTTATCCACAGTTTGCACAGTTGTTAACAAGATGACTCTCACTTCACTCTTCATGGACGTGCGATCACCTCTGGGGGCGGGAAGCGTGTTCTTCGTCTGGGCCATTCGCAGCACTAGCATGGGTAAGCCCAGCCCGCCGGAGAGGGAGCACTGTGAAGTTCCAGGTCAATCGCGACGTTTTCAGCGAAGCCGTATCGTTCGTCGTCAAGCTCCTGCCCCAGCGCAACCCGCAGCCGATCCTGGCGGGCGTGCTCATCGAAGCCGGTTCCGAGGGACTCTCCCTGTCGGCCTTCGACTACGAGGCATCCGCCCGCACCACGATCGAGGCCTCCGTGGAAGCGCCGGGCACGATCCTCGTCCACGGTCGTCTGCTCTCCGACATCGCCAGCCGCCTGCCCAACGCCCCCATTCAGATCGAGGTGGACGACGACGGCATCCTGCTCACCTGCGGGTCGGCGCGATTCACGCTGGCCTCGATGCCGGTGCAGGAATACCCGGCCATCCCGGAGGTGACGGGCGAGTCCGGTCTCGTTCCTGCCGAGGAGTTCGCGACCGCGATCGCGCAGGTCGCCTTCGCCGCGTCCCGTGACGATGTGACCCCCGTGCTCACCGGTGTCCAGCTCGAAGTGAGCGGAACACAGCTCAGTCTCGTGGCGACGGACCGCTACCGCGTCGCGCTGCGAGAGATCCCCTGGGACGGTCCCGCGACCACCGACGGCGAGACCACCACGGCTCTCGTGCCGGCGCGCACGCTGCAGGAGGTCGGCAAGACCTTCTCGCACGGCGAGAACATCTCGATCGCGTTCTCCGGTTCGGGCGACCGCGAGATCATCGCCTTCACCTCCGGCAACAAGACGGTGACCTCGTTGCTCATCAAGGGCAACTTCCCTCCTGTGCGTCGCCTCTTCCCCGAGCAGACCGCACATCACGCCGTCGTGAACACCGCGGAGCTCGCCGAGGCGGTGCGACGTGTCGCGCTCGTGCTCGACCGCTCCGCGCCGCTGCGTTTCACGTTCACCGCAGAGGGTGTCGCGATGGAGGCATCGGGAACCGAGCAGGCGCGCGCGTCCGAGTCCGTCGACGCGACGCTGACAGGCGACGATGTGACCCTCGGGCTCAACCCGCAGTACCTGCTCGAGTCGCTTTCGGCCGTGCGCAGCGAGTTCTCCCGCATCACCTTCACCTCCAGCGACAACGCGAACAAGCTCAGCCCGATCCTGGTGACGCCGCAGACGTCGGTCGAGCGCGCCGGCGAGGGCGAGTTCAAGTACCTGCTGCAGCCGAACCTGTTGCTGCGCTGATCGCGTCGCACCGTCGCCGTAGGGTTGTCCGGTGATCGTGGAACGCCTGAGTCTCGTCGACTTCCGTAACTACGAACACGCCGATCTCGAGTTCACGCGTGGCGCGAACCTGCTCGTCGGTCGCAACGGCCAGGGCAAGACCAACCTCGCCGAGGCCGTGACGTATCTCGCGACCCTCGGCTCGCACCGCGTGTCGGCCGACGCGCCCCTGGTGCGTTCGGGAGCGGATGCAGCGTTCGTCCGCGCCCGACTCGGCCACGGCGAACGCCACATCCAGCTCGAGATCCAGATCAACAAGCAGGGATCGAACAAGGCACGTGTCGGTGGCGCTCCGGTGCGCTCCGCGGAACTGCCGCGCTACGCGCAGGTCGTGCTGTTCGCTCCCGAGGATCTGCAGATCGTGCGGGGAGACCCCTCCGCTCGGCGGCGGTTCGCCGACCAGTTGCTCGTTCAGCTGTCCCCCCGCCTCGCCGGGGTCATCGCGGACTACGACCGCGTGCTCAAGCAGCGCACCGCACTGCTGAAATCCGCCCGCGCCCGAGGTTTGCGCGGCGACGCGCTCCCGACCCTGGACGTCTGGGACGACAAGCTCATCGCCCTCGGTACCGAGATCATCGAGGCACGCGCTCGGCTCGCCGCCGACCTGCATCCGCACCTCGTCGCCGCTTACGCCGCGATCGCCGGCGCGGATCACTCCCCCGAGCTGGAGTGGGCCAACTCCATCGCCGGCTTCGATCCGGAGGAAGGCGACGATCAGCGCGTCGCCTCCGGCGCGGTGACCGCCGAGGCCTTCCGTGCCGCGCTCGCGGCGAAGCGCTCCGCGGAGTTCGACCGCGGTGTGACGCTGGTCGGTCCGCACCGTGACGACCTCATGCTCCGCATCCGCTCGCTCCCCGTGAAGGGATACGCCTCGCACGGCGAGTCCTGGTCCGTGGCGCTGGCGCTGCGTCTCGCCTCCGCACAGCTGCTGCGCGCGGACTCGCTGCTGGGAGATCCCATCGTGATCCTCGATGACGTCTTCGCCGAGCTCGATGCCGACAGACGGATGCGGCTCGCATCCCTCGTCGCGGACTTCGAGCAGGTCGTGGTGACCGCCGCGGTCGAGGCGGATGTTCCCGAAGAACTCCGCGGACGCACGGTGCGCGTCGAGGCCGGCCGCATCCTCGAGGTCAGTGACGATGAGTGACGAGGACGAGGTCCCCGAGACCCTCGCCACCTACCTGCGGCTGCGCGGACTCGAGCCGACGACGCGTCGCGGTGCGAAGAAGCGCACACGTCGCGGGAACGGAGACGAGGACGCGCCGTTCACACCCGGTCGCGACCCGCACGGGGTCGGCGACGTGCTCGCACACTGGACCAAACAGGCCGGATGGGACCCGCTTCTCGCACGCGCGGACCTCGTGCGGCAGTGGGAGCTCGTCGCCGGCGAGGAGACCGCCAGGCACACCCGCCCTGTGGGACTGGATGCGGGAGTGCTCACCGTGCAGTGCGACTCGACCGCCTGGGCGAAACAGCTGCGCCTCATGCGCACGCACATCGTGACGACCATCGCGCAGCGGTTCCCGGATGCGGGTGTCCAGAACGTCCGCTTCGTCGGCCCGGACGTCCCCTCCTGGAAATGGGGTCCCAGAGCCGTTCCAGGGCGCGGTCCCCGGGATACCTACGGATGAGACACGTACGGACGTATCCCGCGTCCGTTTACGACGCCACACGGGCGTACACGCCCCGTGAGGAGCCTCCGCTTGATAGACTGGGACGGTCCGTCTACTAGAACCGGAGCGCTCGAAACCTATGACGTCCCCCACCCCCTCCAGCGTTCCCAACGACGGACAGAGCACCCCCGAACCGGTCCGGAACGACTACGGGGCAGACGCGATCCAGGTTCTCGAGGGACTCGAGGCCGTCCGCAAGCGCCCCGGCATGTACATCGGCTCCACCGGACCGCGCGGACTCCACCACCTCGTGTACGAGATCGTCGACAACTCCGTCGATGAAGCTCTTGCCGGATACTGCGACCGCATCGAGGTCACGATCCTCCCCGACGGCGGCGTGCGTGTCGTCGACAACGGTCGAGGCATCCCCGTCGACATCCACAAGACAGAGGGCAAGTCCACGGTCGAGGTCGTGCTGACCGTCCTCCACGCCGGCGGAAAGTTCGGCGGCGGCGGCTACGCGGTCTCCGGCGGTCTGCACGGCGTCGGCTCGTCCGTCGTGAACGCGCTGTCGACGAGGCTCGAGGTCGCCGTCAAGCGCCAGGGCTACGAGTGGAACCAGTCGTACGCCAACGGTGGCGTGCCGCAGGCTCCGCTCGCCCAGGGCGCGGCGACCGAGTCCACCGGAACGACCATCACCTTCTGGCCGGATCCCGCGATCTTCGAGACGGTCGACTTCGACTACGACACGCTGCGCACCCGCTTCCAGCAGATGGCGTTCCTGAACAAGGGCCTCACCATCACCGTGCGCGACGAGCGAGCCGACCACACGGTCGACGAGGAGATCGACGGCAAGGTCACCACCGTCCAGCCGCACGACGAGTTCCTCTACGAGCGCGGCCTCGTCGACTACGTCGAGTACCTCAATCGCGTACGCAAGGCGGATGCGGTCAACGACGAGATCATCGACTTCGAGTCCGAGGACACCGAGCGCCACATCGCGCTCGAGCTCGCGATGCAGTGGACGACCTCCTATACGGAGAACGTCTTCACCTACGCGAACACGATCAACACGCACGAGGGTGGAACCCACGAGGAGGGCTTCCGCGCGGCGCTCACGACCCTCGTGAACAAGTACGCCCGCGCGCAGAACCTGCTCAAGGAGAAGGACGACAACCTCTCCGGCGACGACGTGCGCGAGGGGCTCACGGCTGTCATCTCCGTCAAGCTGTCTGAGCCGCAGTTCGAGGGTCAGACCAAGACGAAGCTGGGCAACACCGAGGCGAAGGCGTTCGTGCAGAAGGTCGTCGGCGATCAGCTCGGCGACTGGTTCGACCGCAACCCGCAGCAGGCGAAGAACATCGTCCGCAAGGCCATCGACGCCGCGACCGCTCGGATGGCGGCCCGCAAGGCCCGCGAGACCGCCCGACGCAAGAGCGTGTTCGAGTCGGCCTCCATGCCCGACAAGCTCAAGGACTGCACGAGCAAGGACCCGTCCATCAGCGAGATCTTCCTCGTCGAGGGTGACTCGGCCGGCGGTTCCGCCGTGCAGGGTCGCGACCCGCACACGCAGGCGATCCTGGCGCTGCGCGGCAAGATCCTCAACGTCGAGCGTGCTCGGCTCGACCGCGCCCTCGGCAACAACGAGGTGCAGGCCATGATCCAGGCGTTCGGCACGGGCATCGGCGAGGACTTCTCGATCGAGAAGGCGCGCTATCACAAGATCGTGCTCATGGCCGATGCCGATGTGGACGGTCAGCACATCACGACGCTGCTGCTCACCCTGCTGTTCCGTTACATGCGCGGGCTTATCGAGGCCGGCTACGTGTACCTGGCGCAGCCGCCGCTCTACCGTCTGAAGTGGTCCAACTCACCGCACGAGTACGTCTACAGCGACGTCGAGCGCGATGCGCTGCTCGCTGAGGGCCTGGCGGCAGGACGCCGCATCCCCAAGGAGAACGGCATCCAGCGCTACAAGGGTCTCGGCGAGATGAACGCCAAGGAGCTGTGGGAGACCACCATGGATACGACCACCCGTACCCTCCTGCAGGTGACGATCGACGACGCCGCCGCGGCCGACGAGATCTTCTCCACGCTCATGGGCGAGGACGTCGAATCCCGCCGCCACTTCATCCAGCGCAACGCCAAGGACGTCCGGTTCCTCGACATCTGATGGCACGGGATGCGGCGCGAGCCGCATCGATCAGATGACACGACACCGACGCAGAGAAGAAGAGACGAATGACTGACGAAGAGCGTCCGACGACGGAGCCCGCCGAGCACGACCACGGTCGCATCGACCAGGTCGACCTGCAGTCCGAGATGCAGCGCAGCTACCTCGACTATGCGATGAGCGTGATCGTCGGCCGCGCGCTGCCCCGCGTGGAGGACGGCCTCAAGCCCGTGCACCGCCGCGTGATCTACGGCATGTACGACGGCGGCTTCCGCCCCGACAAGTCGTTCTCGAAGTGCGCCCGCGTCGTCGGCGAGGTCATGGGTCAGTACCACCCGCACGGCGACTCCCCCATCTACGAGGCGCTCGTGCGTCTCGTCCAGCCGTGGTCGCTGCGCTACCCGCTGGCCCTCGGCCAGGGAAACTTCGGCTCCCCCGGCAACCAGGGAGCCGCAGCCCCCCGGTACACCGAGACCAAGATGGCCCCGCTCGCGCTCGAGATGGTGCGAGACATCGAGGAAGACACCGTCGACTTCGTCGACAACTACGACGGGCAGACGCAGGAGCCGGTCGTGCTGCCGGCGCGCTTCCCGAACCTGCTCGTCAACGGATCCGTCGGCATCGCGGTCGGCATGGCGACCAACATCCCGCCGCACAACCTGCGCGAGGTCGCCGATGGTGTGCTGTGGGCGCTGGATCACCCGGAGGCGACGCAGGAGGAACTGCTCGAGGCTCTCATCCAGCGCATCAAGGGTCCCGACTTCCCGACCTCCGCGCAGATCCTCGGCACGCGCGGCATCATCGAGGCGTACCGCACCGGTCGCGGCTCCATCACGATGCGCGCCGTCGTCAACATCGAGGAGATCCAGGGCCGCACGTGCCTGGTGATCACCGAGCTGCCGTACCAGGTCAACCCCGACAACGTCGCCGTCAAGATCCGCGACCTCGCCCGCGACGGCAAGATCACCGGCATCGCCGACATCCGTGATGAGTCGAGCGACCGCACCGGTCAGCGACTGGTGGTCGTCCTCAAGCGGGATGCGGTCGCCAAGGTCGTCCTCAACAACCTGTACAAGCACACGCAGCTGCAGGACAACTTCGGCGCCAACATGCTGGCGATCGTCGACGGCGTGCCGCGCACGCTTTCGCTCGACGGGTTCGTCTCGTACTGGATCACGCACCAGATCGACGTGATCGTGCGCCGCACGGCCTTCCGCCTGCGCAAGGCAGAAGAGCGCATGCACATCCTGCGCGGCTACCTGAAGGCGCTGGACGCGCTGGACGAGGTCATCGCCCTCATCCGTGCGTCCGCGACGGTCGACGACGCGCGCGGCGGACTGAAGAAGCTGCTGGACATCGACGACATCCAGGCGGATGCCATCCTCCAGATGCAGCTGCGCCGCCTGGCTGCGCTCGAGCGGCAGAAGATCATCGACGAGGCCGAGGAGCTGCAGGCGCAGATCGCGGACTACCAGGACATCCTGGCCACGCCCGCGCGCCAGCGCACCATCGTGCGCGAGGAGCTGACGGAGATCGTCGCGAAGTACGGCGACGAGCGACGCACGCAGATCCTCTACGGGTTCGACGGCGACATGTCGGTGGAAGATCTCATCCCGGAAGAGGAGATGGTGATCACCATCACCCGTGCCGGCTACATCAAGCGCACGCGCAGCGACAACTACCGCTCGCAGCACCGTGGCGGCAAGGGCGTCAAGGGTGCTCAGCTGCGCGCCGACGACGTGGTCGAGCATTTCTTCGTCACCACGACGCACCACTGGCTGCTGTTCTTCACGAACCAGGGCCGCGTCTACCGCGCGAAGGCCTACGAGGTCCCCGAGGCCGGCCGGGATGCGAAGGGTCAGCACGTCGCCAACCTTCTCGCGCTGCAGCCGGATGAGGAGATCGCACAGATCCTCGACATCCGGGACTACGCCGTCGCGACGTACCTCGTGCTCGCCACCCGTGGCGGACTCGTCAAGAAGACGCGACTCACGGAGTACGACACGAACCGACAGGGCGGCGTCATCGCCATCCGTCTGCGCGAGGAGGACGAGCTCGTCAGCGCGCTGCTGGTCGATGAGAGCGATGACATCCTGCTCGTGAGCCGACACGGGATGTCGCTGCGGTTCACGGCGACGGATGCGTCGCTGCGACCCATGGGCCGGTCCACGGAGGGCGTCAAGGGGATGTCGTTCCGCGGCACCGACAGCCTGCTGTCGGCATCCGTCGCCTGCGTCGACGGCGACGTGTTCGTGGTCACCGAGGGCGGGTACGCGAAGCGCACGGATGTGGATCAGTACCGCGTCCAGAGCCGCGGCGGACTGGGCATCAAGGTGGCCAAACTGCACGAGGATCGGGGCGATCTGGCGGGCGCTCTGATCGTCGGAGACGACGACGAGGTCCTTGTGGTTCTTGCCAGTGGCAAGGTGGTACGCTCTGCCGTGGCCGAGGTCCCTGCGAAGGGTCGCGACACCATGGGCGTCGTTTTCGCCCGACCGGATGATGACGACCGGATCATCGCGATCGCCCGCAACAGCGAGCGGCGTCTTGCGGATGCGGCGGATGCCGATGCATCCCAGGAGACCGAGCCGGCCGCCACCGTTTCCGAGGAGAGTACTGACGCATGAGCACGGTAGCCGACAAGCTCGCCAAGAAGTCGAGCAGCAAGACGAGCGCCAAGCAGGTTCGTCTCCGCCTCGTCTACGTCGACTTCTGGTCGGCCGTGAAGCTGTCGTTCCTGGCGGCCGTCGCCCTGGCGATCGTCACGGTCGTGTCGTTCCTGCTGGTCTACCTGGTCGTGCAGACGACTGGTCTGATCGGTCAGGCCGACGAGTTCTTCAAGTCGTTCTCGGACGGTTCGCTCTCGCTCAGCCAGTTCGTCGGGCTCCCGCAGGTCATGGCCTTCGCGGCCGTGGTTGCGATCCTGAACCTCATCGTCGTGACGGTGCTCGGTGCCGTCGTCGCAGGCATCTACAACCTCGCGGTCAAGGTCACCGGCGGTCTGCTGGTGGGCTTCACCTCCAACTGACCGCGATTGGTCAAACCGGTCCGCATCCGGTAAAGTCTTGGAGGTTGGCGCCGCGAGGCGCCGAACGGGGCTATAGCTCAGGCGGTTAGAGCGCTTCACTGATAATGAAGAGGTCCCAGGTTCAAGTCCTGGTAGCCCCACCACCCTTCTCACGGGGCCTTAGCTCAGTTGGTAGAGCGCCTGCTTTGCAAGCAGGATGTCAGGAGTTCGAATCTCCTAGGCTCCACAGTTTGTCTTTCCTCCGGATCCTCGGATCGCGATCGGATCCCGATCGTTCCTCGGTTCGCGGCTCGTCCGACGACGCAGTAGCGTCGAGCGTATGCCCGACGCACCCCCTCCCGTCCGCGCGGAACGCCTGACGTGGCCGGACGCGGCACGCGGGCTACCTCTGGGCGCTCGTCGTGCTCTTCATCGCCGTCTGGCCCACCCGGCGGGTCCCGGCGTGGATCGTCGTCTCGGTGGGTGCGGTCATCAGCATCGCCGCTCCCTTCGTCCTCGACCAGCCGTCGTCGGCTCCGTGCTTCTCGGACCGACCGGTCCCTATGGACTCGCCGATCCGCTCACCTCGACGGTGGGTGTCGCGGCGATGGTCGCCATCATCAGCACCGTCGCCTACCAGCGGTGGATCGTGGTCTTCCGTCGGATCGGGATGCGGTGGCTGTTCAGCATGCCCGCGCGCTGGTTCCACGCGCCTGTGCGCAGCTGAACGTGACGCCGATCGCACGCGAGAGCCCCGCGCCTCACGTGCGGGGCTCTCGCGTCATCCTTCAGTCGCGTTCAGCGCTCGCGAGCTCATCCTCGCCCGCATCCGCCTCGATGACGATCTCGCGAACCACCTGACGGACGCCGAGACCGCTGCGCTGCCCACCGTCGCGGCTCGCGGCGCCCATCATGCCGCCGGGCGTCATCATGCGGGAGCCGGCTGCCGCGGCATGGGAGCTGCCGACGCTCGCCGCCGTCGCGGCGGATGCTGCGGCACCCGTGCCCATGATCGACGACGGGCTGCCCGTGCCGCCTCCGGCGCCGGCGACGGCCGCGCCGCCGGTTCCGTACGCCCCGCCTGATCCGATGCCGCCGCCGTCGACGGAACCGTGGACCGCACCGGCGGAGACGGTTTCCGAGGCCCGCAGACCCGAGCGTCGACCCGTCAGCCGTCAGAGTGCCTTCCGCCCCGACGCCCGTGGAGACGACCGCGGTCGGCGTGAAGTGCCAGTCGTCGGCCTTCTGACCGGCGCTGACGAGATTCGCCTGCGCGGTGTTGCCGAGTCGAGTGGCGCCGGAGGCATCGACGACGTCGCCCGCGGTGATCGTTGCGGACGTGGCCCCGCCACCGAGGATGGTCGAGCTCAGCCGCTCGGTGCTCTTGAACAGTGAGCCGAGCTGCTGCACGAAGCCCACGAGGGACTTCACCGAGCGCACGACCTGCGTGAGGGGGCGCACCACCTTGTTGACCAGCTGGTTGACCTTGGTGACGACGCGGGCGATCGCGTAGCCGATGCCGAGGCCGAAGGATGCGGCGACGACCGCCATGGCTTCGATCGCCGTGGCGACGACCTGCGAGATGGCGTTCTTCACGACGCCCTGCATCTTGGCGACGAGCGATGAGGCGTTGCGCAGACCACCGGCCGCGGCATCCGCCCAGTCGCCGGATGCGGCGATGTGCTGGGCGGTGTCCTGCGCGAAGCGCACGTAGGTGCGCACCGTGTCGCCGCTGAGGCCGTCGAGATCCGACAGCCGGGTCACGAGCGTGTTGCCGGTCTCGCGCAGCGCGCTGCCGGCGTTCGTCCACTGCTGCGCGACGGCGGCGACGTTGGCCTCACTGCCGGCCAGCTGGTCGAGCCAGGTGCTCAGCGGCTTGAGATACTTCATCACCCAGCCGAGGCCGATGCTCGCGAGCGTTCCGATGGGATCCGCGAGAGCGGCCGCGGCGTTGCCCAGTGTGTCGAGGAAGGCGAGTCCTCCCTCGAGCCAATCGCCGTTGCGCACGGCCTGCGAGAGGGCGTGGCCGGAATCGAGGAGCTTGCTGCCGGAGTACGGCGAGGCGAAGGAGGAGCCGGATGCGGCGAGGGCGGCGGGAGTGGTCATGACAGGCCCAGCGCATTCTCGAGGTCGCGGAGGGTGGTGACCGTGTCGTCCTCGAACTGCTCCCACTGCGCGGCGGTGCTGCGCAGCTCCCCCGCGGTGCGAAGGAGTAGCGACTGATCGGCGCCGAAGAGGCCGGTGGCCGCCGCGGACATCGCCATCGAGGGGGGAACGAGGAAGGCGCACAGGATGCCGAACGCGTTGGAGGCCAGATCGCCTCCCTTCAGCATCGAGATGGCGCCGGTGACGTCATCGGCGAGCGAGGTGACCAGCGCGGCATGTTGCCGGAGCCGATCGAAATCAAGCGTGATGTTCTCGGTCATTCGAGGCTCTTTCGGACGTATCAGGGGGTGTCGGTGGAGCGGAGCTGTTCGGTGACGGGGTCGTCGTCTCCGAGGAGTTCGGCGACGGCGTCGATCGTGGCTGCGTGAGCGTTCTTCTCCGCGGACACGATGGTGGCGAGGATGTCGGAGGCGAGTCGTTGCGCGCCTCGGGCGAGGGCCGTCTCGCCCAGGCGGAGGGTCTGGACGCGGCCCGTCGAGTCGACCTGCACGTACACGTCGCGCGCGGTGGACCAGGCGGAGCCCCGGATCGCGGAAACCGTGGCTTCGAAGGCGGGCATCTTCGCGGCGCGCTCAGCGCTCTGACGGACGTCGCGCTCGATCTGCGCAAGAGATTCATCGGGGTCCAGAGGCACGCGGTCACGCTAGCGAAGCGTGGTGAACGGCAGCGCGAGTTATCCACACCCCGGTAAAGTCACGTCATGGATATGCGTGTCGCCGCCTACGCGATCATCACCGACGACGCCGGACGCATTCTGCTGGCTCACTGGAACGAGGGCCGGCGGAGTGCCTGGGCGCTGCCGGGCGGGGGTCTCGAGGACGGGGAGGACCCCGAACGGGCCGTGCGGCGCGAGGTGCGCGAAGAGACCGGCTACCGTGTCGCCGTCGACGAGCTGCTCGGCATCGATTCGCGGGTCATCCCCGCCGCGAAGCGCCTCTCCGAGACTGCGTCCGCGTTGCATACCCTGCGCATCGTGTACCGCGCACACATCACGGGCGGACGCCTGCGCAACGAGGTGGGCGGGTCCACCGATCGCGCGGAGTGGTTCACGCCGGAGGAGGCCGACGCTCTCCGCCGCGTGCGGCTCGTCGACATCGGACGTCGGATGGCCGGAGGGGACGCGGCGCCGACGCAGCCGTGACCTTCGGCACGTATGATCGCCGGACGTGCAGTGAGGATGATCAGTGGTGCGATGGCGTGTTCTGTCCGCGGCGGCCGTGATGGTCGCAGCTCTCGGAATCGGCGGGTGCGCGGCGAGCGAGCCGCAGCCGTCCGCCTCGAACGGTGAGACCGCGGTCCCGACTGCTCCGCCCAACACCCTCGCCGCGGAGGATGTCCAGACCGTCGTCGATCGCTGTGCGACAGCGCTGGCGACCGACACCGCGTCCCTCAGCGCCGAACTCTCGGCGGCGAGCCAGCCGGCGGCCGAGGCCGCGCTCTTCTTCGCGACGTCGAACCAGTGCATGGATATCCCCGCGGCTCTGCCGCGGACGGACGTCGCATCCTTCGCCTCACCTCTGAGTTTCATCGAGCAGCCCTGCGAGGGTCGCACAGTGGTCTCCTTCTGGGCCCACTACGACGATGACCTGATCTTCGGCAACCCGGTGATCGACGATGAGCTGGGCAGCGGCGCCTGCGTTCGCACCTTCTTCTTCACGTACTCGGATGCGGGGGAAGGGGAATCCACGTACGCGAGCGAACGCGAGAAGGGCATCCGAGCCGCGTACGACGCGATGCTGGGGCGCAGCGGGGCGTGGGTCGACCGGTCGGTGACGCTGGTCAGCGGCATGACGGTCACGATGACAAAGCCGAGCGACGATGACCGCGTCTCGCTCCTCTTCCTGCGTCTTCCGGATGGCGGGCTCAGCGGTACGACGTTCATCTACACCGGGCAGCAGACGCTCGAGAAGCTCCTGAGCGGAGAGCTCCCTTCGTTGCGCACGATCGACGCGGGGAGATCGGTGTCGGTCTCAACGTTGGAGAAGTCGGTCTCCGAGATCCTCACGGGCTACGCGCCGGAACGTGTACTCACGCACCTGCCCAAGGCGGCGGCCGAGTCGGCCGGCGACCACCCCGATCACTCCTCGGTCGGCACGCTCGTCTCGAGCGCCGTGGATGCCGGAGCCGCGGGCAACGCGCAGGTCGAGTACGCAGTCGG
Source organism: Microbacterium sp. SORGH_AS_0862 (assembly GCF_030818795.1). Classification (NCBI taxonomy): domain Bacteria; kingdom Bacillati; phylum Actinomycetota; class Actinomycetes; order Micrococcales; family Microbacteriaceae; genus Microbacterium; species Microbacterium sp. SORGH_AS_0862. The sequence continues at coordinate 1,611,728 of NZ_JAUTAY010000001.1, forward strand.
CTATCCGTCGGCCGAGAGACCCGCGAACATCGCCGGGACGGAACTGGACCGCAAGGCGGCGCTGTTCGCCGTGTATGCGGCACACGATCCCGTGATCGGTTGCTCGTCGGCCCAGACATGCCTCGCGCGGGCGCACTTCGGCGACTGGCTGCAGCGCGAGTATCTGATCACGCAGGCGGATCTGCGCCGATGAGGGACGCTGCGGCCGCTCAGAGAGGCTGGGAGATATCCGCCACGGTCGCGTCGAGCGCCTGAAGCAGGTCGTCGGCATCCACGAAGAGACTGAACCCGTGGGCGCCGGCGCCGAGCGCGATGCGGCGTCCACGGATCGATTCGTCGGCGAACACCGGCCAGGCGGTCGTGCTGCCGAGGGGCACGATGGTGCCGCGCTCGTAACCGGTTGCGGCCAGAGCGACATCGGCATCCGGCAGCTTCAGCTTGTTGACGCCCACGAGCTGGCGCAGTTTGGGCCAGGCGATGGCCCGGTCGCCCGGAATCAGGGCGAAGAGGAAAGTGTCGTCACTGCGTTTGACGACGAGCGTCTTGACGATGTCGACAGGCGAGATCCCCAGCAGGTCTGCCGCCTCGGGGAGGCTTCGTGCTTCGGGGCGCTCGCGTACCTCCACCGAAAGACCGAGGGCGGATGCGGCTTCCCGCACCCGCCTCGTCGGATCCTCGTTCACGCGTCGGGCGCGCTCAGCGGGTCGTCCGCGACCCACAACTCGTCGTCGGCCCGCAGCGTCTGCCAGGCGGCGTAGAGCACACCAGCCGCCGCGGCGACACCGAAGATGAGCGCGATCACGCCTCCGGCACCGATACCCCGCTTCTTCGGGGACTCGACGGCGAGGCGCTTGGCCAGCTTCTTCGAGGCCTGGGCGCCGTACTTGGCGGCCTTCTTCTTGTACGTGGCGGGGTCGAGGTCGATGCCGCGTCCGGCAGCGATGCGCGCGCGGGTGTCGCCCGCCGCATCCCACACCGAAAGGGCGCCGCCCACGAGCGCACCGGCGGCCGGAACGACCTTGTCGCTCAGCACGTGCTTCGAGATGTTGACACCGCGGTCCACGTACGGTGCCGCGTAGCGGTCGTACCCTTCGCGCACCGCGGGCACCAGGTGCTCGCGGTTGTAGTTGCCGAGCTGGCGGCCGGCTTCGCGGGCGATGTCCGCCGCTTCGCCGACGAGCACCTGCTGCGATTCCCACACCTTGTTGGCGTGGCCCTGGAGCTTCCGGAGCTCCTTCTTACGCTTGCGGCTGAGGCTCATGCGAGATCCCCCTAATCCGTGGGTAGTCGTGAGCCCATCTTGCCAGAGTGATCCGCTGTGCGCGGCAGGGCTTGCAGCGAACTCTGAGACAATGACAACATGCCTCAGCACACCGCCGTCGCCACCATTCACACCAACCACGGCGACATCGTCGTCAACCTGTTCGGGGACCACGCGCCCCGCACCGTGCAGAACTTCGTCGGCCTGGCCGACGGCACCGGGGAGTGGACCGACCCGTCCACCGGTCAGCCCGGTTCCGGCCCCCTCTACAACGGGGTCATCTTCCACCGCATCATCCCCGGTTTCATGATCCAGGGCGGCGACCCGCTCGGTCAGGGCGTGGGCGGTCCCGGCTACACGTTCAACGACGAGATCAACCCGGAGCTCACCTTCCAGAAGCCTTACCTGCTGGCCATGGCCAACGCCGGTCAGCGCCGCAACGCCATCACGGGCGCCGTCGAGGGCACGAACGGGTCGCAGTTCTTCATCACGACCGATCCCACTCCGTGGCTCCAGGGCAAGCACTCGATCTTCGGCGAGGTCGCGGACGACGCATCGCGCCAGGTCGTCGACGCGATCGCTCAGGTTCCCACCGGCGCCGGCGACCGCCCGGTCGAGCCCGTCGTGATCGAGTCGATCGACATCGCGCAGGTCTGACCACCCGCATCCCGTGACGAGCGAGAGCTTCGCGAGTAACCGCGAGAACTTCTGCTACCGGCATCCCGACCGTCAGAGCTTCGTGCTCTGTCAACGGTGCCTGCGAACCATCTGCCCCGAGTGTCAGACGCAGGCACCGGTCGGGGTGATCTGTCCGGAGTGCATGGCCGAGCAGCGGCGTGCCGCCACGCCCGCGCAGAAGAAGGCGCAGCGACGATGGGGCCGGTCGGCCCCCGTGGCGCTCGCCGGGGGCGGCGGTCGGCCGATCGTGACGTACACGATCATCGCCCTGTGCGCCGCCGTCTTCGTCCTCTCGTTCGGACTCCCGCTCACCCAGTGGCTCGGCTTCAGCGCCTTCTATCTCTACCCCCAGTTCACGGGCGAGTTCCAGCCGTGGCGGCTGCTCACAGCGAGCCTCGTGCACTCCGGCTTCTGGCACGTCGGTCTGAACATGCTGACGCTGTGGATGATCGGACGCATCCTCGAGCCCGTGCTCGGCAGTGCCCGATTCCTCACGCTGTATCTGATCAGCGCGCTCGGCGGTTCCGTCCTCGTCGACCTCATCGCTCGCGACTCGTTCGTGGTGGGCGCATCGGGGGCGATCTTCGGGCTCTTCGGCGCCCTCATGGTCATCGCGCGCCGACTGGGCAACGACATCACCGGCATCATCATCGTGCTGGCGATCAACCTGGTTATCGGGTTCGTGCCCGGCTTCAACATCTCGTGGCAGGCGCACGTCGGTGGACTGGTCGCCGGCGCCGTCGTCGGGCTGATCTACGTCATGACGCGCGAGCGTCGACGGCGCGCACTGCAGATCGCGCTGTTGATCGGATGGTCGGCCATCCTCATCGCACTGCTGGCCCTGGCGCCCGCGATCTGGTGATGAGCGGGAGAGTTATCCACAGATCCATCCACACGTGGGGATGAATCACACGGATGTAATTCTTCGGCGCTGAGCCGTCAGCGCCACCGAGTGGTCATGAGGAAGCCGACGAAGGCGATCCCGAACCCGATGACGAGGTTCCAGGCCTCGATGCCCGGAATGGGGAACTGCATCCCGCTGAGGTAGAAGACCAGAACCCACACGAGTCCCACGAGCATGAGACCGATCATGATGGGCTTGAACCACACGGGGTTGGGAGCGGGCTCACCGGCGCCAGCGGGGGTGAGGTCCTCGTCGTTGTCGGAGCGTGCCATGTGCACATTCTAGGGGGCAGGCTTTTGCGTCACCTGCGACGGTTAGACTCCCCTTGTGACCGACACCCCGCCCGCCGCCACGCGGCGTTCACGCCGGAGCGCCGCCACGCCTCCGCGCCGGCGGATCAGTGTGCTCGGGATCATCGGAGAGACCTTCATCACCGTCGGTGTGCTGGCCTTCCTCTACGTCGGATGGCAGCTGTGGATCGGCGACTGGATCCAGGGACAGCAGAACAACGCTGCGGGTCAGGCGATCGCCGAGCAATGGGCGCAGAACTACGATTCGTCGTCCGCACCGTCTCCATCGGCCAGCGAATCGAGTGCCCCCGAGGTGAGCACGGCCGAGCCGATCGTCCCCCCGAACGCCGCCAGCGGTGAAGTCTTCGGCATCATGCATATCCCGCGCTTCGGACCCGACTACGCCGTCCAGATCGCGGGCGGGACCGGCCGCTCGGAGAGCCTTGATCTCGGCGCGATCGGCCACTACTCCAGCACGCAGATGCCGGGTGCCGTCGGCAACTTCGCCGTCGCCGCCCACCGCGGCAGCCACGGCGCTCCGTTCATGAATCTGCCTGACCTGCATGTCGGCGACGCCGTCGTGATCCAGACGCAGGACGGCTGGTACACCTACCGCTACCGCAGCATGGAGTACGTGACCCCTGATTCCGTCGACGTGCTGCTGCCCGTGCCGCGGGGACAGGGCATCGAGGCGAACGGACGATATCTGACGATGACGACCTGCAGCCCGCGCTACGGGTTCTCGGAGCGTCTCGTGGCGTACGCCGTCTTCGAGTCCTTCACTCCCGGAGCAGAGGGCGCGCCGGCATCCCTGAGCGAGGCGGTGACCTGATGTACGCGGCGTTCTGGCGCATCCTTCCCGGCCCCTGGTGGCTGCGACTGCTCATCGTCCTGGTGATCGCGGCGGCCGTCCTCTATGGGCTCTTCTGGTACGTCTTCCCGTGGATCTCGTCGATCGTCGACCCGCAGGAGTCGACTGTCCAGTGACGACAGCACGCGTGCTGGTCGTCGACAACCACGACAGTTTCGTTCACACGCTCGTGGGGTACCTCCGCGAGCTGGGGGCCGACACGGTCATGCGCGAAGCGGACGAGATCGACGCGGACGCGGCGACGGCCGCTCTCACGGGCTTCGACGGTGTCCTCGTCTCACCCGGACCCGGCACACCCGAGCGCGCCGGATCCTCGCTCGCGGTGGTCGCGGCCGCCGCCGCAACCGGAACGCCGCTGCTGGGCGTCTGTCTCGGACACCAGGCGCTGGCTGTGGCGTTCGGAGCCCGCGTCGCGCAGGCACCCGAGCTCATGCACGGGATGACGTCGCCGATCGTCCACGACGGGACAGGCATCCTCCGAGGTCTGCCTTCTCCCTTCTCAGCCGCTCGATACCACTCCCTCGCCGTGACCGCCGAGACGATCCCGGACGTGCTTCGCGTCACCGCCCGTACCCCGGAGGGCACGGTGATGGCGCTCGAGCACCGGGATCTGCCGCTCAGCGGGGTGCAGTTCCATCCGGAGAGCGTCCTGACCGAGCACGGCTACCGGATGCTCGCCACCTGGCTGGCCGGGATCGGCGCGGAGGATGCGCCGGCGCGCGCGCGGACGCTCACGCCCCATCGCGGGGCGAGCGCTCAGCCTGCGCAGTAGGTGAGCGTGATCTCCGAGCGGATCGGGACTTCCCCCGGCGCGAGCGACATCACGCGGACGGTCGGGGTCGTGCCCGTCGCCTTGCATCCGGGATCGGCGCTCGGCACGACGGTCAGGCCCAGCGCCTCGAGGTCCCGTGTCGCGGCCTCGATCGTGTAACCCGTCACGTCGTTGAGGACGACGCGACCGCTCGCGACGCGCAGGTTGACGGTCGTTCCGACCGGGATCTCCGCCCCCGCAGCCACGTCGCCGGACGCGGTGCTCGCGCTGAGCACTTCGCCGGCGGGCGCCTTCGCGTCGTTCACCGGCGTGATCGTCCCGACGGCGAGGCCCGCTGCGGTGAGCGCTTGGCGGGCGTCGGTCTCGTTGAGACCCACGATCGTCGGAGCGGCGACGCTCTCCTTGCCTGTCGAGACGTAGAGCTTGATGGTCTGACCGACCTGCACGGAGTCGCCCGCCGCGGGTTCGCTGCGCACGACGCTGCCCTCGGCGATCCGATCGTCGGCCACCGGAACACGATCCGACAGGAGGTCCTGCTCCTCGAGGACGTCGACGGCCTGGTCGTACGTCATCGTCGTGAGATCGGGCACGATGCGCGCACTGTCGGGCACCGCATCGCCGGGACGAATGGTCACCACCCAGAACAGCACCGACACCAGGAGCACCGCGAGCACGGCGACGCCGGACCAGATCCAGGCGACCGGGGGACCTGCTTGGGTCCGGCGCATCGTGGTGTCGGTCGACAGCTGCCGCAGCGACCGCGCGGTCTCTGCCGCCTGGCGGGGATTCGCCCCGTACAGCTCGCTCGTAAGCGCGCCGAGCTGTCGCTTGCTGGGTGCCTTGCCGCCCACGGCCTCTGAAAGCGCGGCGCGGAACGAGGCCGCATCCTGGAATCGCTGGAAGGGATCCTTCGCGAGGGCGCGCATGACGAGAGCGTCGAGACCGCGGGGGATGCTCTCGGTGTGCTCGCTGGGGGGAACCGGCGTCTCGCTGACGTGCTGGTAGGCGACCGCGACAGGGGTCTCGCCCCGGAAGGGAGGCCGCCCGGTCAGCAGTTCATACAGGACGACACCCGTCGAGTACAGGTCCGCGCGCGCATCCACCGGCTCGCCCTTGGCCTGCTCGGGGGAGAAGTAGGCGGCCGTGCCGATGATGGCGGTCGTCTCGGCGACCGTCGACGAGGAGTCGGAGACCGCCCGCGCGATGCCGAAGTCCATCACCTTCACCTGGCCCGCGGCCGTGACCATGACGTTGCCCGGCTTGATGTCGCGGTGCACGACGCCCGCGCGATGCGAGTACTCGAGGGCCTCGAGGATGCCGTCGACGTAGCGCACGGCATCGGTGACGGGCACGTCGCCTGAGGCGATGATGTCCTTGAGGAGCTCCCCGTTGACGAGTTCCATGACGATGAACGGAACGGGGTGGACGACGCCGTCGGGAGTCGTCTCGGTGTCCTCGCCGGCGTCGAAGACCCGGACGATGGTCGGGTGCGACATCCGGGAGGCGGCCTGCGCCTCCAGGCGGAAGCGGGTACGGAAGGCGGCGTCGTCAGCGAGCTCGCGGCGCAGGATCTTGAGCGCGACCTCGCGATCGAGGGTCAGGTCGTAGCCTCGGTACACACTCGCCATGCCCCCGCGACCGATGAGTTCATCGATGCGATAGCGACCGGCGAGCACGCGTGGATCATCTGACACGGCGACTCCCTGGGTGCAACAGATGAAAGCCTAACCGACCCGCCCTGGCAGAATCCGGGGCGAGTCGGCGGCTCGCGCTCAGTTCGCGCCCAGGAGCGGGTTTGGGGTGGCCGACGGCGACGGCGACGGCGCCGGCGCCTGCACGTTCGCCTGGGCCGGCGGCGACGTCTCGGAGTTCCGCGTCGTACCGTCGCCCGATCCGGAGCAGGTGACGGTGTAGCTGACGATGAGCACCTGTCCCGTGTTCGTCCCGACCTCGAGCGGGATCGGACGCTGGTTGGGGCCCGCCGCGGCGGTGGACTGACCGGTCGAGGTGAAGATGCCGTTGACCGCGGTGAAGTTGTAGCTGACCACGGATCCCGTGCCCGACGGGCAGGTGAAGCCGTCCCAGTTGATCTGCACCGTGGAGCCGGCGGCAACGGTGCCGGCCTTCGCACCGTTGACCTCGATGCGGGGTTCGGCGGGCGCTCCGATCGGAGTCTGGTCGGCGTAGACGGTCAGGGTGAGCTGCGAACCCTCGGGCGCGTTGCCGGTCGGGCTCACGCTGTAGACCACGCCCACCTGCTCGGGGCTCGGGGCGGGGTTGCCGGGGGTGCAGGAGGCCAGGAGTCCGGCCTGCTGCGCGATCCCGGTCGCCGCGTCGCAGGTCTTGCCCACCAGCTCGAGCGCGGCGACATCCACCGTCGTCGTGGTCGGGGCGGGAGTGGATGACGGGCTGGAGGCGGTCGAGCGCGTGTTCGTGCCGGTCGGTCCGGGATCCGAGCTCTGGTTGCCGAAGATCGCCCACAGGGTTCCGCCCAGCACGATCAACAGCAGGACGATGAGGGCGACGAGCGGCCACGTCCAGGGACTGCGCTTGCGTCCGGCCGGCTCGGCCACGGGCGTCGCCGCGGTCGAGGCGCTGAGCAGTTGCGTCGCGGCCTGCGTCTCCCCGACGCCCAGGAGCTGCGTCGCATCGTCCGCGCCCACGGCGCCGCCGATGGCAGGCACCGCCACCGTCGCGGCCGTCACGTCGCCGCGGCGCAGCGCGCTGGCGGCACGGGCGACGGCTGCGGCGGATGCCGGACGCTCCTCGGGCTTCTTGGCGATCATCGCCATGACGAGGTTCTGCACGGGAACCGCCACGGTGGGCGGCAGCGGCGGCGGCTGCTCGTTGATCTGCGCCATGGCGATCGCCACCTGCGACTCGCCCGTGAACGGGCGCTTGCCCGCGAGGCACTCGTACGCGACGATGCCGAGCGAGTAGATGTCGGTCGCAGGGGATGCGGGGTGACCCGACGCCTGCTCGGGCGAGAGGTACTGCACCGTGCCCATGACCTGACCGGTCGCCGTCAGCGGTACCTGATCGGCGATCCGCGCGATCCCGAAATCGGTGATCTTGACGCGGCCGTCGGGCGTGATGAGGAGGTTGCCCGGCTTGATGTCGCGGTGCACGAGGCCGGCGGCGTGCGCGGCCTGCAGTGCGGATGCGGTCTGCGCCACGATGTCGAGCGTCTTGTCGGTGGACAGCGACCCCTCCCGCTCGAGGATCGTGGAGAGGGCCTCGCCGGGGACGAGCTCCATGACGAGGAACGCGGATCCGTTCTCCTCGCCGTAGTCGAAGACGCTGGCGATCCCCTCGTGGTTCACGAGTGCTGCGTGACGCGCCTCCGCGCGGAACCGCTCGAGGAACCCGGGGTCCCCCATGTACTCGTCCTTGAGGATCTTGATCGCCACCGTGCGCCCGATGACGTGGTCAGTGGCTTCCCAGACCTCGCCCATACCGCCGATGGCGATGCGCGAATCCAGCTCGTAACGCCCACCGAACGTCGCTCCCTGTGTCGGCCTCATCGTCCCAGCACCGCCTCCATGACCTTCTTTGCAATGGGCGCTGCGATGGAGTTACCGCTGCCCGACTGACCTTGCCCGCCGCCGTTCTCGACGACCACTGCGACCGCGACCTCGGGGTCTTCTGCGGGCGCGAATCCGGTGAACCAGAGCGTGTACGGGTTGGACCCGCCGTTCTCCGCCGTACCTGTCTTACCGCCCACGTCGACTCCGTCTATTCTTGCATTCGACGCCACGCCGTCACTGACATTGGCGACCATCGCGCTCGCGAGCTGGTTGGCGAGATCCTCATCCAGCGCCCGCCCGAACTCGGTCGGCTCGAACTGCTGCTGAACCGACAGATCCGGTCCGATGACCTGGTCCACCATCTGGGGATTCATGACCATCCCGCCGTTCACGATCCCGGCCGAGACCATGGCCATCTGCAGAGGCGTCGCACGCACGTCGCCCTGACCGAAGCCGGTGAGGGCCGTCCTGTCGTCGCTGAGTGCGGCGGTGGGGTAGACCGAGGGCGCAGAGTCCACAGGCGTCGCGAACGAGGTGTTGAAGCCGTACTTCTGCGCCTCGGCGCGGATCGCATCGTCGCCGAGCTGCACGGCGAGCTCCGCCATCGGGATGTTGCAGCTTAAGCGCAGGGCGTCGGCGAGGGTCACCGTCTCGCCTGCGCCGCACGCGCCGCCGCCGGCATTGCTGATCGAGGTCGAGGTACCGGGGAGCGTGTAGCTGGCGACATTCGGCAGTGTCGACTGGAGGGTCCAGTCGCCCGAGGCGAGAGCCGCGGAGGCGACGACGAGTTTGAATGTGGATCCGGGCGGGTTCATCTTGCCGGCGATGGCACGGTTGGACATCGGCTGCAGGGCGTTGTTGATGAGGTCGTTGTACGAGGCCTGCACCGCGGCGAGGTCGTGCGAGGCGAGCAGGTTGGTGTCGTAGCCGGGCTTGGAGACCATGGCGAGGATGCGGCCGGTCTTCGGCTCGATCGCCACGACCGCTCCCTGCAGGTCGCCGAGTGCGTCGTACGCCGCCTTCTGCACGTTCGCATCGAGGGAGAGGACGACGTTCGAGCCCTGCGGGGGCTGCCCGGTGAAGATCTGCTCGACACGAGAGAAGAACTGGCCGCCGCCGGTTCCGGAGAGCTCGCGGTTCATGGCCTGCTCGATGCCTGTCGCCGAGCCCAGCGCCGCGTTGATGTATCCCGTCACGGGCGACCACATGTCGGCATCGGTGTAGCTGCGCTGCCAGCTGTACACGTCGTCGCTCGGACTCGAGGAGGCGATCGCCGCACCGCTGGCGATGATCGAGCCGCGCTGGATCTCGTAAGAGTCGTAGAGTGCGCGCCGGTTCTCGCCGTTCTCGGCCAGGGCCGACGCCTGGAACACCTGGATGACGCTGGTCGAACCGAACAGCACGAGGAACATGGCCAGCATCACGAAGCTGAGCCGGCGGACTTCGCGGGTCATCCGATCACCACCCGAGGCTGATTGCGCACCGCATCCGAGATGCGCAGGATGAGCGCGACGATGATCCAGTTCGCCACGAGGGAGGAGCCACCGGCGGCGAGGAAGGGCGTCGTCAGGCCGGTGAGCGGGATGACGCGTGTCACGCCGCCGACCATGATGAACACCTGCAGGGCGATCGTGAACGACAGTCCCGTCGCGAGGAGCTTGCCGAAGTCGTCCTGCCCGGCGACGCCGACGCGCAGTCCGCGGCTCGTGAAGACCATGTAGAGACAGAGGATCGCGAAGACGCCGATGAGCCCGATCTCTTCGCCGAGGCTCGGGAAGATGTAGTCGCTCTGCGCCAGCGGCGTGATCGAGGGGCGGCCCTGCCCGAGGCCCGTACCGAGAAGACCGCCGTGCGCCAGACCGAAGATCCCCTGCACGAGCTGGTAGCTGCCACCCGTGCGGTCGATGATCTCGGGGTTGAAGGCGTCGAGCCAGTTGGCGAAGCGCCACCCCACGTACGTCAGCACCTGGGATGCGGCGACGGCGCCCGCGACGGCGAGTCCCACCCCCAGCAGCACCCACCCGGTCTTGCCGGTGGCGACGTAGAGCATCGCGACGAACATGCCGAAGATCAGCAGGCCCGTGCCGAGGTCGCGCTGGAGCACGATGATGCCGAGCGAGATCAGCCAGACCACCAGGATGGGGCCCAGATCGCGGGCGCGCGGCCAGGTGATGCCGAGGAACTTCTTGCCCACGGAGGTCAGGCTCTCGCGCGTGCGCACCAGATAGCCGGCGAAGAAGATGGCGAGCGCGAGCTTGGCCAGCTCACCCGGCTGGAACGAGAAGAACCCGAGTCTGACCCAGACGTCGGCGTTCTGGTTGGTACCCAAGCCCGGGACGAACGGCAGGAGCAGGAGGGCGACACCGATGAAGCCGGAGACGTAGGTGTAGCGGAACAGCACCCGGTAGTTCCGTAGGAAGAGGACGACGGCGATCGCGGCGGCGATCGCGATCGCCGCCCACACGATCTGACGCGTGGAGGCGGCGGCCCACCCTTCGCTGTCGATCTCGATGTCGATGCGGTAGATCATCGCGAGGCCGAGCCCCGTCAGCACGGTCGCGATCGGGACCACGAACGGATCGGCGTCGTGAGCGACGAAGCGCAGCACGATGTGCAGGGCGAGGGCGAGCACGCCGAGTCCGCCGGAGTAGTAGAGGAAGCTCGGGTCGATCGCTCCCTTCGCGCCCAGCTGCACGAGTGCGACCGCGGCGCCGTTGATCGCCAGGGCGAACAGCAGCAGTCCGAGCTCACGGTTGCGCTGCTTCTGCGGCATCCGGATGCGGCGCAGCGCACGCAGCACGGAGGTGTCGGTGGCGGGGGCTTCGGCGGTCATCACTGCCCCTCTCCCGGTCGGAGTCGGTCGACGATCAACTGGGCGTCCGCGAGGGAGCGTGCCGAGATGGTGGATTCCACGCTCTGCCGGTCGAACGGGCTGAGATCGGCCAGAGCGATGTCGGTGTCCTCGTAGACGCTGGACAGCGAGATCGGTCCGATGCCCTGCTGCACGCCCTGGTAGATCACGACGGAGTCGTCGTCGGCGCCGACGTAGTAGCGCGTCTGCGTCCAGCTGTAGCCCGCGAACGCGGCTCCGGCGAGGGCGGCGAGCACGAGCAGCAGCCCGACGAGCCAGCCGATGCGGCGGCGACGAGCGCGTCGGCGGTCCTCCTCGATGAGCTCCTCGAGGAACTCCGGGGCCGGCTCGAAGTGAGTGGGTTCGTTCGCCGCCTGGCGTCCCGGATGCAGCCACGACGAGCGGCCCGGACGGGCGGCGGGCACGACGACCCCCGTGGGGTTGGAGGCAGAGCCGACGATGGTGGGGGTTCCGGAGAAGACCGGATGGTGACCGCCGATGTCGACGATGACGACCGTCACATTGTCGGGAGCGCCCGCATCCAATGCCTGCTTCAGCAGCAGATCCGCGGTGCGTGCGGGGGCCTGGCCCGCGGCGAGGGCCTTCTGGGTGTGTGCGTCGTCGACGACGCCCGACAGGCCGTCCGAGCACAGCAGCCACCGGTCGCCCGGACGCGTCGGCATGATGAACGTGTCGATCTCGGGATCGGGATCCATGTCGCCGAGCACCCGCATGAGCACCGAACGTCGGGGGTGGTACCGCGCTTCTTCCGGCGTGATGCGGCCGGAGTCGACGAGGCGCTGGACGAACGTGTGGTCCGTCGTGATCTGCGTCATCGCGCCATCGCGGAACAGGTAGATGCGGGAATCGCCGATGTGGGCGATGACCGCGTAGTCGTCGACCATCAGCAGCGCGCTGACCGTCGTGCCCATGCCGGCGAGGGCGGGGCGCACGCGGACCGTGTCGATGATGTCGCCGGCGGTGTCGGTCACCGCCTGCTGGAGGGCGCGCTCGGCGTCGACGGTCGAGGCGAAGGGGCGATCGAGCTGGGCGATGCGTGCGATGGCCAGGCTGGAGGCGACGTCACCGCCGGCGTGGCCGCCCATGCCGTCGGCCACCACGAACAGGTTGGATCCCGAGTACCCGGAATCCTGATTGTTCGAGCGAACCTTTCCGGTGTGCGAGAGTGCGGCGCTCGAGCCCTGGAAGACCATCTCTACGGATCAGCCCTGGAGCTCGAAGGTCGTCGCGCCGACCTTGATCGGGGCGCCCACCAGGACCGGGACGGGGCTCGCGACGCGCTCGCCGTCGTGCCAGGTGCCGTTAGTGGAGTCGAGGTCCTGGATCATCCACTGGTCGCCCCAGAGCATGAGACGCGCGTGGTGGCTCGAGGTGTAGTCGTCGCGGATGACGAGACCCGACTCGCTCGAGCGGCCGATCGTCAGGGGCTCTGTGCCGAGCGGCAGCTCGAGGCCCGCCTTCGGTCCGCTCGTGATGACGATGCGGGACACCGCATCGGTCGTCGCCTTCTGACCCTTCGAGGACTTGCGCGGTGAGGCCTTCGGGGCGACCGGAGCGGTCGCGACCGCAGCGGGCGCGGGAGCCGCGGCGGCGGCCTGCTCGGGCATCTTGCGCACGCGCACGCCGAAGAGGTCCGCGCGCAGCGAGTACACGACCGCGAACACGAAGAACCACAGCAGCAGCAGGAAGCCGATCTGCAGCAGCAGAAGCGGGAGCTCGTTCATCAGGCCTTCCCCCAGCGGTCGATGTCGTCGAGCGAGAAGGCACGCGTCGCGTCGTCGTCGACGGGCGCCGCGCGGCCCCCCGTGGCCTGGGCGACGATGCGGAACACGATGTCGGTGCGCCCGATGGAGACGGTCGCATCGGGAGGCAGCGGCGCCTCGTCGATCTTCCGGCCGTTGAGCTTCGTGCCGTTCGTCGAACCGAGGTCGCGCACCATCGCCCGCTCGCCGTCCCAGAGGATCTCGACGTGCTTGCGGCTCGTGCCCGAGTCGGCGATCGTGATGTCGGCGTCGCTGCCGCGGCCGATCACGGTGCGGGATGCGGTGAGCGGATGCCGCTTGCCCGCGATGTCGAGCACGGCGCTCCAGGCGACCCGGCCCGCGGCGGTCGAGGACTCGACGCGCACCTGACCGGTCGACAGATTCGCGCTGCTCGACAGTGAGATCGAGAGGGGCCCTGCGAAGGTGTATCCCTGTGCGCGGGCGTGCTTGTTCACGAGCGCGTCGAGTTCGTCGGTCAGCGAGGCGCCGAGCGCCCGCATCCGCTCGTAGTCCGCCGGCGCCAGCTGCACCGTGAGGGTGTTGGGTGCCAGGATGCGCTCGCGCGAGACGACGGCGGCCTTCGTGTCGAGCTCGCTGCGCAGTGCGGAGGCGATGTCGACCGGCTGGACGCCGCTGCGGAAGGTCTTGGCGAACGCGCCGTTCACGGCGCGTTCGAGACCTCTCTCGAAGCTGTCAAGTAGTCCCACGCGACTCCTCAGGCGGCTGGACGGGTGGCACCATCGTAGTTGTACGCGCTGAACAGGCCATGCAGGACTTCCGCAGGAGGCCTGCGCGGCCGACTTCTCGGGTCGTGATCGGGCATGATACGATCGGCAGGTTGAGTTCGCACATCTCTGATGAGCGACTCGCGCGAGTGGCGGAATAGGCAGACGCGCTGGCTTCAGGTGCCAGTGCCCGAAAGGGCGTGGGGGTTCAACTCCCCCCTCGCGCACAGACAGAACCGGTCGGGATTCATCCCGGCCGGTTCTTGCGTTCACGGGCGCGTTCCGCCGCAGCGCCGCCACATCAGGGAGCGTCGGTCAGAGATCCTGGATTGTCTCTCGCACCTTGTCGGCTGCTTCTCTGGGCGTCACTGACGGGAGGCATTGGTGGTCCAGTGATGCACTCCACTCCTCGGTCGACGGGAGCCGCGCAAATGAGACCTTGGACGCGCTGGTGTATGGCCCCCACCGCCCGAACACTTCGGATGCGTTTGCGTCGATGTATCCCGCCTCGGCGAGAGCCCACAGATCATAAAGGTCGCGCGGAGCCCCGCGGTCGTTCCACGATGCGAGCTTCGACGCGACGAACGCCGCAGGCGTGAGCACCCGCAGGCGCGCGGGCGGAGCATCGCTGTAGCGCTGTTCGATGTTCACGACCTCGGTTGGCCAACGCGGATAGCCCTCAGACGAGAGCAGCTGGATCTGCACGCGCACGTCACCCACCTGCATGACCGAGGGGTCCGGGTGCTTCGCGTCTCTCAACCGCGGCGTGAACGTGACCTTGCCGAAGCTACGACGTAGTTGACGGGTGAGTACGTTCTCGATCTCGTCGGCGATGGCTGACTTGTCTCCGAACGCGATGAGGTCGATGTCCTCGGATAGGCGCAGGTTAGTGAGGTATGTCCGGGAGAGTGCGGTGCCGCCGAAGAAGACTTCTCGAACCGTTCGTTGACCTGCCAACGTTGATCGTCGGCCCTCCACTCAGCCATTCGCCACCTCCAGTCGCTTCAGCACGTCCCGTGCGCCCTTCGGCACGATTCGCGCGCGCGCGACGACTTCGGCGAACTCCTCGGGCAGGACCTGTGCCGTGAGGTTCTCAATGGCGCCGGTGACCTCGCGCCCCAGTCCTTCGCGATCCGTGCGGCCCAGCAGGTCGAAGAGTGTCTGCTCGGGTGTGGTGACGAGCCCGTCGCCGAGTCCGGTGCGCTCCAGGACGAGCTCAAGGGCCTCCATCCTTCGCGGCACAAACTTGACGAGACCGCCTCCGTCGATGGTGACGGGGGCGTAGCCGCGCCGTGGCACGGCAACTGTGGCGATCCCGACGGCTCGCGGGATGGCCGCCCAATGGCGCGCAGCGCTGATACCCATGAGCGCAGCTTCTCGCGCACCGAATCGTGCCGTTGCTAGGGCGAGCGCTGCTGTCTCCAGTGGTGGCTTCCACCTGCGACCATCGCGGCCATCGGGGGGTGCGGTATAGACACCATGCGTCAAACGCACGAGTGCGCCTCTCTCGACCAGGCGGTCCATCGCTCGCCACGTGTTCTGCGTCAGATCGGGCACGTCTTTGAGGCGTAGCGTGCGGAGCGGAGCGCGCGCCACGGCGCGTACGATATCGACGTCCGCGGTCATGATGACTCCTTTAGTCATCGCAAGTATACGATCAGCGTAGATTTACGATGAGTAAATTGAAATCGCCGGGGTTCCGCGCCGACGGACCATTCGACTCATCTCAGCGCCGTCACCACTCTTCACTCCCACTCGGCCACATGAACGGCAATCCCCTCGCGGTGCCACGCACGTCGAGCGCCACGCTTGAGGCGCTCATTGCAGTAGGCGCCGCAGACGTGACGGTCACGATGAATCCAATGCGTCTTTGCGGGAACCGGCGCATTGCACCAGATGCACGGCTCGCCGCCCGATGCGCGACCCGACGGATGGGCCAGGGCCCTGCGGTACCAGTCCCAGAAATCCTCACCCGGTCCGTTCCCCGCCTGGCTGACTACCCAGTCGGGCACCTTCGTTCGAGCGTTCCGCGCACCCAGACGCGCACGCAACTCCTGTTCCCCGATGGTCATACGGGTGATGAACGCTTCCTCCGTGATGATCTCGAGTTTCTGGCCGGCATCAACTTGCGCGAATGCCTTCGCCAGCTTCGACGAGAACGCGGCGCCCGGACGGAACGTCCGCTCATCGAAGTCGCCGGTCACAAGGATGCTGGTCGTCTTCGTGACACCCTCCTGCCACTTGCCGCCTTGCTCGACGACGAGCTCGCGCGCACGGTCCCTGACCATCATTTTCAGCGCTCCCGTGAAGCAGACGACCTCTCCGGCGAAGCCCGTGCCGATCAGGTCGTCGCTCTCGGCCGACAGCTGCGCGAATAGCATGTCGTCGCGCTCCGTCCACGTCGGAATCCTCGGCACCCGGAGATAATCGCTGAGGTCTGCGACAGAGTGGACGCCGGCCCGCGCCGCGAGGGCGATAAGGACCAGCGCGGAGGCGCGAGCATCGGCGAGCGGATCATGGTGGTCGAATGCAGGCAGCTGAAGGTGCTCCACCACCCACGGTAGCGAGTAGGACGGGATCTTGATGCTGGCCCGTGCCAGCTGCAGCGTGCACAGGCTCGAAAGCGCGGGGAATTCAATGTCGTGCGCGCCACACGTGTTCAGGAGCACCGACATATCGAACGCGGCGTTGTGGCCCACGACGACGTCATCACCGATGAACGTGCGGAGGTGGCCGTACACCTCAGGCCAGCCGGGAGCGGACTTGACGTCGTCGAAAGTGATGCGGTGCACCCGAACGTTGCCCGGCTCGAAGTCATCCAGCTCCTCAGCTGGCCGAACCAAGGTGGCGTACTCGTCGACCACCTGACCGTCGCGAACACGGACGGCGCCAACTGCGCACGCCGACGCGTGCGATCGATTAGCGGTCTCGAAGTCGAGCGCGACGAAATCCAACCCCATCAATGCCTCCCAGATCTGGGACAAGTTTGCGGAAGCCCGGTCAGGATGCGCTCTGACGGCAGCGCAGCGGCACCTCGAGCTCGACGACGTCGCCGGTCAGCGGCGGGAGGGCCTCGGCCATCTCGATCTCGTCGCCGAGCAGCGCGGCGATCGCGGTCTGGAGTGCGGCGGGCACCTCCTCGACGCGGGTCGCATCGAGTTCGACCTCGCGGCGGGCTACCGCGTCGCCGTCGCCGTTGATGAAGCGGAGTGTCGCCCGCCAGGCGGCTTCCGCGTCAGATGGTGCGCTCAGGCGCGCACGGATGTAGCCGGTCTCCTCCACGATGTCCCCCTGATGTCGTGAGAGTGCGTTGCTCTTCTTTCCTACACTGCCGATGTTTCGCGCAGCGGCGGCGGCACCTGGCAGTGCGCTGGGTGTCCGGCCGTGTCGCGGCGGCTCACCCGGCTCCGGCCGATCCACGGACCGACGACGGCGCTGAGGGCGCCGGGACGTCCAGACGGTTGCGCACCCCCCAGAGGGCGAGCTGCGTGCGATCCTGCGTGCCGGTCTTGCGCATGGCGGATTGGAGGTGCGACCGCACCGTGTGCACCGAGACGTGCAGGTGCGCGGCGATCGCGTCGCTGCCCGTGACGCCGACCGCCAGAGCCGCGACCACCCGCTTCTCGGCGGGCGACAGCGACTGAAGCGCATCCGCATCCGCGGCGGCCGGGCGGCGGCGGACGAGCTCCTTGAGGATGGATGCGGTCACGCGCGACGACACGAGCGCCTCACCGCGTGCGGCAGCGAGGATGGCGGGCAGCAGCTGGTCGGAGTCGTGGCTCTTCAGCAGGTATCCGACCGCACCGGAGTCCAGCGCCTCCAGGACGAGCTGGTCGACTGCGAAGCTCGTCATCACGATGATCGCCGGCGTGGCCCCGTGCGCATCGCGGCGCAGGATGCGGGTGGCCTCCAACCCGTTCATCGCCGGCATCTGCAGGTCCATAAGCACGACGTCCGCGCGCTCCGCCCGGGCGAGAGCGACCGCATCCTCTCCCGTGGCCACTTCGCCGACGACGTGGATCTGGGCCGTCTGCTCGAGCTGGAGGCGCAGGCCCCGTCGGACCGCGCGGTTGTCGTCCGCGATGAGGACGCGGATGGGCTGCCGGTGCGTGTCCACGTCAGGCCTCGACCAACGCGACGGGCAGGCGGGTGCGTACGTGCCAGCCGCCCTCGGATGTCGTCGTCGCCGTCAGCGAGCCCCCCAGCAGCTCGGCGCGGTCGCCCAGTGCGGTGAGCCCCCATCCGAGTCCGATGCCCGGATGGCGCTCGGCGTCGTCCGGCCCGGGGGCGTTCACGACGCTGATCTCGAGCACACCCTCGGAAAGTCCGACCGTCACCTCGACGCGCGCGCCGGGCGCGTATTTGGCCGCATTCGTGAGGGATTCCGCGATGACGCGGTACGCCGTCGTCGAGACGACGGCGGGCAGATCGTCCGGGTGCGCCGTGCTCACGAGCCGCACGTCCGCGCCGCGCGCCCGCCAGAACTCGATGAGCTCCGCGGTCTGGCGGAGATCCCGGGTGACTTCGATCGGCCCGGAGTCCACCGCCCGCAGATCCTGCAAGGCGCTGGCCAGGCTCGCAGCCGCGAACCGGCCCTCGGCGCGCACATCCTCGACGAGCTCGAGCGCATCGGCGGGATGCGCCGGCGCCATCTTCAGCGCCGCGTCGGCGAGGGTGATGAGTCCGGCGAGGTGCTGACCGGCCACATCGTGGAGCTCCTGGGCGATGCGCGCGCGTTCGGCCGCCCTCGCCTGCTCGATGCGCTCCTCGTGCTCGCGCTCGACGGCTTCGGCACCGCGTCGAGCACGATCTGCGCGTGAGACCACGACGTGCCACCAGATGCCGAGGGCGGCGGCGGAGAAGGCGAGGAGCGCGAAGCGGGTGATCTCCGCGATGAGGAAGGCGACGATGTGCGCGGGGTTCTCGCCGAGCGTCATCGTCCAGCCGACCCACACGAGCGCGATCGCCGAGGTGATGAGCGCCGCCCATCCGAGCGCGAGGACCGGGGTCGCACGCGCGGCCACGAGGAAGAGCGCCAGCACGATCACCAGCTGCATGGCGGCGAGCCACATCGGGGCGTTGGTGACGAACAGCAGCGCCACATAGGCGGCGATCGTCGCCGTCAGAGCCAGGACAGGATGCCGGGCGCTGAGCGCGAGGCTGGCGGATTGGAGCATGCACCCGAGCGTGAGTGCCGTGATCATGACGGCGGGGCTCAGTGGGAGTGTCCAGGCGACGCTGGTGTCGACGAGGGCCGAGATGGGCGTGACCAGCACCTGTGCCAGTGTCGCGACGCACATGATGGCCGCGAAGATCACACGGGTGCGCCAGCGGTCGAGGAGGGCGAACGGTCCGGCCGATGCGTCGGCGACGGATGGGGGGACTGGTCGCATCCGGTGCCGGCCCTCTCGTCTCGTCGGAGTGGGGCTTCTCCGCCGCCGATCCTATGGTGGACCGCCGCCGTCGTGCGACGGCAGGATTCGACCGCAGGACGAGGGCATTTCATCCATACGGATGATGACGGCCCGCATCCGATCGGGTTGTCTGGAACCGTCGCCGCGGATGCGGCGGTGTCGCTTGGGGGGAGAGCCCGTCATCACGCCGCGTCGGGCGGTCGTGACGGGATCGCTGACACCGCTGCCCGCGGCCTCGGTGGGTGCCGCTCGGGTCGCGGCGCCCACCACACCTCGCGCGCCGCATCCGATACTGGAGACGGCGACGCGGAGGATGGGCACATGCAGGAGTCAGCGCACACGGCAGAACTCGGCTTCGGTCTCGCGGCCGTGGGACGACCCGCCTACATCACGAGCGATCGTGAACACGACCTCGGAACCCCCGCGGCACGATCGGTCGCCGCCCTTCGGAGCCGGGTTCATGCGCTCTTGGACACCGCGTGGGCGCTCGGCGTCCGCTACCTGGATGCGGCGCGCTCCTACGGCCTGGCCGAGGAGTTCCTCGGCTCCTGGCTCGCCGCGCATCCCGAACGTCGCGGGTCGCTGACGATCGGCTCCAAGTGGGGTTACGAGTACGTCGGCGGCTGGGATCCTGCGGCCGGGATCCACGAGCGCAAGCAGCACACCCTCACGATGCTCGACAGGCAGTGGCCAGAGACGCTCGCCGCCCTCGGCGGCCCACCGGACTTCTATCTCATCCATTCCGTCACCCCCGACTCCCCCGCACTCGCCGACGCGGCGCTGCTGGAGCGGATCGGCGAGATCCGCGACGCCGGAGTCCGGGTGGGCATCTCGACGAGCGGACCCCGCCAGGCCGAGGTCATCGACAGGGCGCGAGCGGAGCACGGCGACCTCTTCTCCGTCGTGCAGTCCACATGGAACGTGTTCGAGCCCTCGGCGGGCCCCGCTCTGGCGCGGGCGCACGAGGAGGGGTGGACCGTCGTGCTGAAGGAAGTGCTGGCCAACGGGTGGCTGAGCGACGCCCACGCGCCGACGGTGGTCCGGGATGCGGCGCGCACCGCATCCCTCACGGTCGACGAGTATGCATTCGCGGTGTCCCGTCGCCAGGAGTGGGCCGACATCGTGCTCAGCGGCGCCGCCACCGACGACCAGCTGCGTCGCGGAGTCGAGCGCAGCGCGCAGGCGGGTGCCGTGCCGACGCCGTCGTTCGCCGTCGAACCGGAGAGCTACTGGCAACGGCGGTCCGCCCTCGACTGGGCGTGAGGTCCCTTGCAGGAGAAGCTGAGTGTTGCTTATGCGATGACACCGATCTGTCCCCCATATGGGGGACAGGGGTACTCTGGTTGCACGAGCCCTTCACCTCCCCCAATCGAAGGGCTCCACGGCCCCCTCCGCTCCCCCCAGCAGGAGGGGGCCTTTCTCATTGGCTCCGTCGACGGTGGTACGAGCGCAGGATCGCATCGCCTCGCGCGGCGTTGCGGCTGACGAGGGCGCCCCGCAGGGCTTCCCCGGCTCGGCGCCCCGTGTCGGAGGTGACGTCGATGAACGCCCAGCCCTGCAGATTCCGCTCGAGGGTGAGTGACGTCTCGCGGATGAATCGGCCGAGCACGATGTTGCCGGTGGCCATCGAGAGCGTCCGGAAGAAAGCGGTCGATGCCTCGGTGTGCCCGGCTGTGCCGACGGGAGTGGCGAGCATGCGGTCGTAGGCGGCGACGAGGAGGGCCAGCTGTTCGTCCGAGCACGTCGGCAGTCCCGCACGCAGAGCCTCCGCCGTGAAGCCGACGATGAAGGCGCGGGTATCCGCGACGAGGCGTTCGGTGGGCACGGTGACGCGGGTGAAGCGGTTCGCGGAGATCTCCACGAGTCCGATGCGCTCCAGTCGCTGCAGCGCCTCTCGCACCGGTGTGCGCGAGATGCCGAAGCGTTCGGCCAGCTCCACGTCGCGCAAGGACTGTCCGGGGGCGAGCTTCCCGTCGCGGATGGCGCGACCGAGCAGCTCGAAGACCTCGTCTCCGAGCATCCGGCGACGGCGCGGCGGCCGCGATGTCGGGTGGTCGGCCATGGCGCGACCAGTCTACGGCGACGCCCGCCGAGCGACCGCGGAGTTCTGCCCTGTCGCCGGGGAATCTCTGTGGCGATCCGGCGGCGACACAGTAGAGTGATCGCTGTCGCGCTCCGCGCGACGTATCCGGGGGGATCCGTCGACGCCCGGGCCTATGAGCTCTGCTCGGCCCGGGCGTCGAATGGTTAACGGCCCGCGTCGCCCGTGCAACGATTTCGTCACCATCTGCAACTCTTCCCCACTGACCACTCCGCGCCGCTACGGTGGGAGGTCACTGGCGCAGAGGGTGCCGGACGCACAAGAAGGCAAGGCATGAGCACGACGGGTACGGTCAAGTGGTTCAACTCCGAGAAGGGTTTCGGGTTCATCGCTCCCGATGAGGGGGGCGCGGACGTCTTCGCTCACTTCAGCGCGATCGACGGCAACGGATACCGCTCGCTCGAGGAGAACCAGCGGGTCGAGTTCGAGGTCGAGCAGGGCCCCAAGGGTCTGCAGGCAGCGAAGATCCGCGCTCTCTGAGGCGCGAATCGACAAGAGGGACGGGATGCCTGGCATCCCGTCCCTCTTTCGTTCGCGTCAGGAGGTGCCGCGGACGAGCTCGAGACCGGCGCCGGCGAACTGACGCAGGGTCGCCGTGGGCAGGAAGGCCCTCGTGAGCCCGAGGCCGATGCGGGTGAGGTCGCTCTCGTCGCGGTAGAGCAGGTACATGGTCTCGTACCGCGGGTGGAACTTCTCCTTGAAACGGTGCAGCGACTGGAAGCCGTACACGGGCTCCAGCGCCTCGGCGAGCTTGCCGCTCAGCTCGGCGATGAGTCCGGCATCCGGCGGATAGTCGTGGGCGAGCGGCGCTCCCGACAGCGACATGATCTGCGCACCCTCCTCGGAGAAGGCTTTGGCGGATGAGCCGATCAGGAACTCCATCACCGGACCGAAGCCGCCCTCGCGTCGACGCATGAGATCCAGCGTCCAGCCGTGGATGCCGCCGCCCGCTGCGTAGACGGGGAGCCACGACAGGAACCCGTCCACGTCGCCCGCGGGTGAGATCGCGAGCGCGAGACGCACCTCCGGGTCGGCGGCTTCGGCCAGGGTGCCGAGGGTGAAGCTCATCTCGGGGAGGCCCTTGTCGCCCACCCAGCTTTCGGAGATCGCGCGCAGTTGGGCGCGGATCCCCCACGGTTCGTCCGCGAGGCGCGTGAGCCGGAACGTCATCTGCTCGCGCCCCGCACGGTTGAAGGAGGTGCGGACGGCGTTCCAGGCCTTGCCGGTGAACTCGAGTCCGGGAAGATCCACGATCGTGTCGTCGGCCAC
This sequence comes from Microbacterium sp. SORGH_AS_0862, assembly GCF_030818795.1. NCBI lineage: Bacteria > Bacillati > Actinomycetota > Actinomycetes > Micrococcales > Microbacteriaceae > Microbacterium > Microbacterium sp. SORGH_AS_0862. Next base: position 1,634,175 of record NZ_JAUTAY010000001.1, read on the forward strand.
CACGAGGCTGCGCCAGCTCTCGGGGACCGCGTCACGGGTCCGTTCGCTCGCGCTGAAGAAACAGGGAACGAGACCGGCGCGCTCGGCCGAGTCGATGAAGGCCGACACGGCGGCGCGCGCGTCGGCCTCCGGGCCGATCGGATCGGCCAGCGCGAGCGCGACGGAGGCGCGACTCTGGAACGCGACGATGCTCTCCGACACCCGGGCGTAGTGGTTGCCCTCCCAGGTCGTCATCCACGACAGCGTCCCCCCGCCGAAGCGGTGCAGCTGTTCGCGCAGTGCGGTCTGATCCGGCGCGGGCGGTTGCCCGATGCGGGTGCGCCGGCGGGCGCGGAAGGCGCCACGAACCCAGACGAGGTAGATGAGAACGAGCAGCCAGAGCACGCCGGTCGCCAACGACAGCGAGGGATCCCCGGAGAGGACGTCGGCCGCTTCCGCCCACCCTGCCAGCGTGACCAGCAGGGCGAGGGCGACGAACAGCAGCAGGTTGATCGCGGTGATGACCAGACCCAGGACCCAGGCCCATCGGCGACCGCGCCGCAGCCCGTCGGCGATCAGCGCGACGACGGCCACGTCGACCGCGACGTCCCAGACCGACCCGGATCCGGGCGTCGTGGATCCGAACGGCCCGCTGGTGGGAACCACGAAGACGATGACCTCGAGGACGGCGAGGATGGTCAGCGCGAGGAAGGCGACGAGCCGTTGCTCCCGCACGGTCGTGCGCTGCGGGCGCAGCGAGCGGTCCACGAAGAGCACGAGGACCACCGCCAGCAGGTGCTCGATGTCGTCGAGATTGCCCCAGAAGAGCATCGTGACGAAGACGAAGCCGAGAAGCAGCAGCCAGACGCGCATGCGCCACGGGGCACGGAGAAGCCCCACGGCCGCGGCGATGGCCGCGAACGCGCCGCCCGAGGGGCCGACATCCAGAGCACTCGCCTGCGTGAGCGCCCAGGGCCAGCCGGTGAGCGAGAGTGCCCAGACGAGAAGGGCCGCCGCCAGCACGGAGAACAGCTGGCCGATCGTGAAGTAGGCCAGCGCCACGCGGGTGCCGCGGCGGAACTCGAGGTACGCCATCCCCGCGAAACTCGCCACCGCGAACAGGTAGAGGCCGGGGTGGCCGACCAGGAAGGTTCCGGTGACCGGCGTCCACCAACGTCCGGCCTCGAGGGCGGGCCAGCCGTAGGCCCACAGCTCCATGCCGGGGTTGCGGTGGAAGGGATGCCAGAGAGCACCGGTGGCGATCCCGGCCACGAGCAGCGCGGCGACCAGCACGAGCGTCGCGGGCACGCGCCGGGCGATGCGCATCGCGGCGCGCGGTCTCGGTCGGCTGGCGGCCTCGTCCGTCGTCATGCGCTCACGATAGCGACGCGGAGGGCTCAGCCGTCGGAGTCGACCAGCAGCAGTGCGTGGAGTTCGTCGGCGTTGTCGACCACGGCCTGGGCGCCCTCGGCCTCGTGCGGCCAGCTGAAGCCCCACCGCACGAAGATCACCGGTACGCCGTTGGCCGTCGCGCCGTCCACATCGTGGTGCCGATCGCCGATCAGCACGGGGCGCGAGGTGTCGACCCCGGCCGCCCGCATCCGCCGCAGAGCCTCGGCGACGATGTCGGCCTTCGTTGCGAGCGTCTTCTCGTCGGGGGTCGCCCCCGTGATGGCCGTCATGTGCTCCGCGAGGTCGAAGTGCAGCATCAGGGCCTGCACCTGGTTCTCGGGCTTGGAGCTGGCCGTGCCCTGGGGGACTCCCGCGGCAGCGAGGTCGTCGACGATCTGCTTGACCCCCGGATACAGCTTGACGTCGGTCGTGTAGCCGTCGGCCTTGCCGAGCTCGCGGTAGAACGTGACCGCGTCCGTGGCGCCCTCCGGCGTCATCCCGGCGTGGTGCTGGAAGGACTCGTACAGCGGAGGCCCGATCCAGTGCACGAGCTCGGCGCGCGTCGGCGCCGGAAGTCCGAAGTGCTCGAGCGTGATCGTCAGGCGGCGCAGGATCCCATCGGACGCGTCGACGAGCGTGCCGTCGACGTCCCAGAGGATGCAGGAGAACGGGGATCCGACGGACATGGTTCCCACGCTATCGTGCGCCGGCGAGGGGTCAGCCCGTCCGGGCAGGTCGCGACGGGACGGAGCGACTCAGAACAGCGTCGGCAGTCCGCTGTCGATGCCCTTCATGGCCTCGTAGTCCAGGACGACGCAGTCGATGCCGCGATCGGTCGCGAGGGTGCGTGCCTGCGGCGCGAACGCCTGAGCCGCCAGCACACCGCGCACGGGCCGCAAGTGCGAGTCGCGGTTGAGCAGGTCGAGGTACCGCGTGAGCTGCTCGACGGCGTCGATGCCCGCTCGCCGCTTGACCTCGACGGCGACGTGCAGCGCGCGCGGCGTCTCGTCGTCCAGGGCGACGACGGTGGCCGCATCCGGATCGCGCAGCATGAGATCCACAGGACCGATGGCGGTGGGGAACTCGCGGCGCACGAGGGTGAGGTGCTCGCCGATCACCCCCACCTGCTCGGCCAGCAGACGCTGCAGGTCGGCCTCGACGCCGTCCTTCTGCAGGCCGGGGTCGACGCCGAGCTCGTGGCTGGAGTCGTGGATCACCTCGTAGAGGCGCACGAGCAGCGCGTCGCCGGTCTTGGCGTGGGTGACACGCCACTGCTCGATCACGCCGGCGCTCGCCGCATCCTCATCGGGCTCCTCGACGGCCAGCGAGCACGGCGGGCTCATCCAGTTCAGGGGCTTGTAGGAGCCGCCGTCGGAGTGCACCAGGAGGCTTCCGTCGCCTTTGTGGACGAGCAGGCGGGTTGCGAGGGGAAGGTGGGCGTTGAGGCGGCCGGTGTAGTCCACGGAGCAGCGGGCGATGACGAGACGCACTGACCTATTGTCGCAAGTCTGCGCAGACGTCAGACAATCATGAAGAGATACCTCGGCGACCCCGAGGTTCAGTCGCCACTGTGCTACTCAGGGCGTCGAGCTCACAGCATGAGATTCGTTGGATAGCTTGAGACGGTGTTCGTCTTGACAAGACGCCGTGCTGGCGCGGCCAGGAAGGTGCCGATGCATGCGCGAGCTGGCCGGTTGTCGAACCGGGGCAGGTTGACATGCGCGAGCCTTCGCTAGCCGAATCTGCCGTTGCAACTAGCGACCGATTTTCGTCGCGCCCTGAACCTTCTTGCCGGTGACAGCTGTCGGGCGCACGACGGTTGACTTTGTCGCCTTCGTTCCAGCAGTGCTCTTGAGCACGCCGTACCCGCCCGACGTCTTAACCACCCGCCATCCCTGCTTCGCCATGGCGCAAGTGTACGCGCGAACGACGACATCCTCGCTGACATTCTTCATTCGGCGACCCTGACGTCGTCGTCCTGACCGATTTCGAATGCGATGGACATCATCTCGGCCACCAACTCGACGAGCGCTACGTCGCCGTCATCGAAGGATCCAGCCTTCGGGGCGTCCAACGTCACCATCCCGTATGAGCCCGACTCTGTCCAGACGGGTACGGAGATGTACGTGTTGTAGCCGGACATGGTTCCGTCGTAGCCTGCGGGACGCTTCCTCTGAAGGTCGGGATAGAAGCCCACAGCCTTCTTCTCGATGAAGGAGAGAGCGGCGTCCCCTCGCGTGGTGCCCTGGACGAATGGCCGCGGCCGTTCTCCACGCCCGCTGTGCGCGATGGAGTCCATGCTCACGGGCTCGCTGTCAGCGTTCAGCAGGTAGATGACTGCGCGAGGGCGGGCGACGTGATCCGCCACGACCGATCTAAGTGCGGTGGCCGCGGTCTGCGCAGTCGTCTTCAGGTATGCCTGCCGAACGTCATGGGGCTGTCTAGCCATATCGGCGGTGGTCGACGCAAACGGCATGAGTTCATCTCGAAGCTTGACGAGTTGGTTTCGTCTGGCCCTATCGATGGAGGTACCGCGTCGATACTCGACGATCTTGCCCGCCACCGTGACACCGACCGCGGTGGCTACGCAGGCGATCCCGCCGGCAAACAGCCAGGCCTGAATGCCAGTTGTATCCCGAATACCCCAGGCGATCAGTTGCGCACCTGCGAAGCTGCCGACCACCGGGACAGAGGCGGAGATAACCGGCCATATCCAACCGCCTCGTTTGCTCATTTCAGCATCGTATGACGCCGCGGGTGTCCGGCTGCCTCCGAGAGAGTCGGGGCTCGCCTTAGGCTCGAGAGGTCACTAAGGGGTCGTCAGCCCATCAGAACTGGGATGTCAGACTCGGCTTCTCCTCGCGCCGTGCACATGGCCCGGTGCATCCATCCATCCGAGGTCGGTAGCAGCGCATAACTAGCGTTCTCATCGTCTCAACTGAGGTCGGGTCGTGCGTGTTTAACCGCCGTGGGTGTCGGTGCGCCTCGCTATGGTTCATGCAGGGGTGAGGGGCACCTCAGGATCGGGATGTCCGTGGACTGGTTTTTTGATGGGCTAGGCACGCTGCTCGTCGGCTTCCTGGTGGGCGGTGCTGGGGGCAGCGCTGTGACGTGGCGCATCATGTCGAAGCGCTCAAGGGTCACTCAGAAACAGAGGGCTGGCGACCACGCGAGTCAGATGCAAGTTGGCCGGGACGCGAAAGGCAAGGAGCGGTGACTTCCGGTCAGAGCCAGAAGGGCGGCCAGGGGTCGCAGCAGATGCAGGTGGCCGGCGACTACATCGTCAATGTCGGCGTCACCGAGGAGCGGGCCCGCGAGATCGCCAGAGAGACCTCCCGAGAAGTTGTCCAGCAGCACACCGCGGAAGCTATGGATCTGGTTGTAGAACGCATCGAGAAGCTCGACACTCGGGTCGTGGCCGTACTTGGTTCCCAGGATCGTCTGAGTGCATTCGCTGATCCTGGCTTTATCCGCACATTCAAGAAGGCGCAAGAAGGTGCCGCTGCCAGCGAGCGGGAGAGTGATTACGCCATGCTCGCTGCACTACTCGCTCAGCGTGCAGAGAAGCCTCGCGATAGGCCGGTCCGGGCTGGGATTGAGCGGGCGATCGAGATTATGGATCAGGTTGACGACGATGCATTGCGCGGCTTGACGATCGTCCATGCGTTGGGCCAGTGGATCCCGAGGTCGACGAACATCAGCCAGGGCATCACGACGATGGAGAACATCTTCGCCGACCTCGTCGACGGCCCGCTGCCAGAGGGACGCGATTGGATCGATCACCTGGACATACTCGATGCTGTGAGAGTCAACAGCCTCACGGAGTTCAAGCCGTTTGATGAGTATTATCCTGCTCGGTTCCCCGGTTATGTCGCTCCTGGCGTCCTAAAAGAGGAGGTGCCCCCCGCGGTAGGCGGCTCGTTGGAGTCGCTCCCCTGGGATCCCTTCGTTGAGGAGCACGAGCTCCGCCCCGGCTACGTGCGTCTTAGGGCAGTTGCTGAGCATGTTTTCCGCGAGACTTATGTGAATGGCGGGATGGAAGATGTCTGGGTCGACGAGATTGTGGCGCAGGGGATTGCGACGTTCGGGCTCGGGACGATAGATGAAAACGCAAAGATTGCGCTCTCATCTCGGCTGCGGAGTGAGCCAACCATTGGCTCGATAGCGGACTGGTGGGGTCGGTTGCCTCACCACTTCAACATTACGGCTGTCGGTAAGGCGCTCGCGACGGCTAACGCCTTCCGTCTCGATGAAACTAAGCGCCTGCCTCGACAGGACGACACACCGCCCCCGCGCAAGGTTGGGCCAGATCCCGAGCCCGCTGCACCGGATCACTAAGGACAGTCGTTTTGAGTCCTCGGAGCAATGCCTAAGCGACTGCGCGACTACTGACTCGACGTGTCCATGCCGGATTGCCGGGAGTTAAGCGGCGGGCTCATCCAGTTCAGGGGCTTGTAGGAGCCGCCGTCGGAGTGCACCAGGAGGCTTCCGTCGCCTTTGTGGACGAGCAGGCGGGTTGCGAGGGGAAGGTGGGCGTTGAGGCGGCCGGTGTAGTCCACGGAGCAGCGGGCGATGACGAGACGCACCCGAAGAGCCTAGTTGCCCCGGGGCCCGCCCACGACGCTCACAGCAGATCGAACAGGCCGAGCTCGGTCGCCGCCGCACGGGCGAGCAGGAATCCGATGACGCCGAGGATCCACGATGTGGTCTCGCCGGCCGTGCGCGCGAACCATGCCGCGAGTCGCTCGAGGGGGCGCTCGATCAGGCGCGCCGCGACGACTCGCAGACCCAGCAGCACGAGCGCCGGCAGGATCATGACGAGGCAGTAGGCGGCCAGGGCTCCCACCTGCACCGGGAGCGTGAGCGGCGACTCCGCGAGCAGCGTCATGCCGATCAGGTACGGGAGCATCGTCGCCAGCTCCACGATTCCCGCCGCGATCGCCACGGTCATGACGGTGCGCGCCGGCACACCGTCGGCGACCAGCCGGTCACGCCACCGGACGATGCGACCGGGGCCGGCGTCGGGGTGCTCCCGCATCCGCTTCTCGTTCGCGGGGATGGCGAAGGCGGCAATCAGCAGCGCGGCGCCGACCACCAGGCGCACCACCGCCCCGGCCGTCGAGGAGAAGAAGTCGCCGACCACGTCGATGACGTTCATGAGCCCGAGCAGGAACAGCACCCCGACCGCGAGGTAGAAGAGCGAGATCGTCGAGAGGTAGAGCAGGTGGCGCCCGACGCGTACCTTGCCCGGCGCGATCATGAGCAGCAGCGGGATGACGAGGGTGCCGACGCTCAGTCCGTCGACGAGGGCGAGCACGAACAGGGTGAGCGGCAACGGGGCGCCGGGAATGAGGTCCACGCTCCGAGTCTTCGGCGGGGTCGCGATCCGCACATCGGGCGAAGGACGCACCCGCTCCCCGGCGCCTCCGTCCTTCGACGGATGCCGCAGGCGTATGCCTGTGCTTGCATGAAGGCATGGGCGAAGCAGAGGTCTCCCGGCTGCGCGACTGGGTGCGCCGGCACCGGGGACCCGCCGATGCACTCATCTACCTGCTGATCGCGCTCGCCGCCGGCGCGCTGGGACTCACGGTGTCGGGCGCCATCGTGCCGAGCGTGTTCGCCGCCGCATCCCCGTGGTGGGCGTTGATTCCCGCGCTCGCCGCCGTGGCACTCGTCCTCGTGCGTGATCGGTGGCCGATCCCCGCTCTGATCGCCGCGGCGATCGTCATGGCCGTCGACGTCTTCGTGTTCGGCGGGCTGGTCCCCCTCATCGTGGCCGTCGACGTGCTGTACGTCGCCACCCGCGAGACGGAGCGCCGACGCCGCATCCTCGTGGGCACGGTGTCGGTCGTCGCGGTCATGGCGATCGCCGCGGGATGGATCACCGGCGACGCGCGCGCCGCCTTCCTCGTCGCCCTTCAGCTGGGGGCGCTCGGCGGGCTGGGGTACTGGTACGGCACGGCGGTGGCGCAGTCGCGGGAGCTCGTCGCGCTGCACCGACGCCAGGCGGAGGACGCGCGACGCGAGGGTGCGCGGCAGCGGGATGCGGCGGTGCAGGGCGAACGCGACGCCATGGCGCGCGAGCTGCACGATGTCGTCGCCGGCCACGTCGCGGCGATGGCGATCCGTTCCGAGGCGGCGCTGTCGATGCCGCCGGATCCGGATGCCGATCGCGCTGCACTCCGGGCGGTGCGCGACTCGTCGCGAGAGGCGCACGACACGCTTCGCACGATGATCGCCGTGCTGCGCGACGGCGGCACGCAGATCGCGGCGCCGGCGGGGGTCGCGTCGATCGACGACCTCGCTGAGGCCGCGCGCCGTTCGGGACTGCAGGTCTCGCTCGAGAACGAACTCGACGCCGATCTCAGCACGCCCGTGGACCAGGCCGTCGCCCGCATCGTGCAGGAGTCGCTGGCGAACTGCGTCCGTCACGCTCCCGGGGCCGAGGTCCGCATCCGTCTCGTCGAGGAGTCCGGGGAGGTGTCGGTGCGGGTGGACTCCCGCGGAGCATCTGCGCCGCCCGCTCGGCTCGTCGGGAACGGCTGGGGCCTCGAGCTGCTGCGCGAACGCGCGAAGGCCCTGGGCGGGCGGCTGGATGCCGGCCCCCGTGCCGATGGGTGGCGCGTCGAGGCCCGCATCCCGGCGGCGGTGCCCGGATGACCGCGCCGCGAGTGCTCCTGGCCGACGACCACGCCGCCATCCGCGAGGGGTTGCGGATCATGCTCGTCGCCCACGGCGTCGAGGTGGTCGGCGAGGCGGCCGATGGCGCGGTGGCGGTGCGCAACGCGCGAGCCCTGCGGCCGGACGTCGTGCTGATGGACCTGCGGATGCCGGGCATGGACGGCGTGGAGGCGACCCGCCGCATCCGCGAAGACGACACGAGCGACGTGCTCGTGCTGACGAGCTTCGACGAGGACGAGCTGGTGGACGCGGCGCTCGACGCCGGAGCCGTCGGGTTCCTGCTGAAGACGGTTTCGGCGGCGGCCTTGGTGGATGCGGTGCACAGCGTCGCCCGCGGCGACGGGGTTCTCGACCCGCGGGTGACCCGGCGGGTGCTGGCCCGGCGGACGCGGCGGGCGGAGCACTCCCCCGCCGCTGCGGCGCTCGACGCGCTCACGCCGCGCGAGCGCGAGGTGCTCGCCGCCCTGTCGGAGGGGCGCTCCAATCATCAGATCGCCGCGCTGTTGAAGATCTCCGTGCCGACGGTGAAGACGCACGTGTCGAGCGTACTGACGAAGCTGGGTGCGGAGAGCCGTTCGCACGCCGTGGCGATCGCCCGGGGCGACGCGGGACGCTGACGACGGCGGCGCCTCGCTCAGTGACCGCGCGGCGCCTTCTCGTCGGAGGCAGCGGCCAGCGGGCGGGCGGCGCCGGAGAAGAAGCCCGACGCCACGATGAGTCCCACGATGATGAGCAGCGTGTTCAGCAGACCGATGTGCTCGCTGATGAAGCCGAGGATCGGCGGCCCGCAGAGGAACGCGACGTAACCGATCGTCGCCGCCGCACTCACCCGCGCCGCAGCGTGCTGCGGGTCGTCGGCAGCGGCCGACATGCCGAGCGGGAAGCCGAGGGACGCACCCATCCCCCACAGCGCCGCACCGACGAAGACGAGCGGCATGTTCGGGGCGAAGATGAACAGCACGAGTCCCACCGCCGCCGTCACGGCGAGCGAGCGCAGCACGACGACGCGGCCGAAGCGATCGACCAGCGGTCCGCCGAACACGCGCACCACGGTCATGGCGACGGAGAAGACGGTCAAGGCCGCGGGCCCGAGCGCCGGGTCGGCTCCGTGATCGTCGACGACGGCGAGGGAGAGCCAGTCGTTCGCACCGCCCTCGGCGAAGGCCATGCCCAGGATGATGACGCCCAGCGTGTAGGTGCGGGGCTCCTTCCACGCGCTCAGAGCGAGACGGATGCGTTCGCCCCATCCCTTCGGGGCATCCTCCGCGTCGACGTCCATCGCGACGTCGCGCACCGGCACGTTGGATGCCGTCACGACGGCCAGGACGGCGATGACGACGGCGACGATCGCCGTGTGGGCCACGACGCTGAACGCGATGGCGGCGGCCGCCGTGCCGAGGCCCGCGCCGATCACGGTGCCGAAGCTGAAGAAGGCGTGGAACAGAGGCAGGATCGTCTTGCCGGTCTGCTTCTCGATCGCCGCGCCCTCGACGTTCATCATCACGTCGAGGGAGCCGTTGCCGAAGCCGAAGAGCGCGAGTCCCGCCAGCACGACCCCGTAGGTGTGCAGGTAGTCGGTGCCGACGCCGATGAGCACGAGTCCGAGCACGACGAGGAAGAGCGCTCCGAGCATGCCCTTGCGAGCGCCGAACCGAGCGAGGATCGCGGAGCTCGCCGTCAGGCCGAGGATCGAGGCGACACCCATTCCCAGCAGCAGCATGCCGACCTGGATGTTGTCGATACCCAGCGCAGTCTTGATCGCCGGCACGCGGGACGCCCACGTCGCGATGCTCAGACCGCTCGCGAGGAAGATGGCGAAGACGGCTGTGCGCCAACGCACGACCTGGGAACGGGACAGCACTGCTTCCATGCCCACACCTTACCGAATCGATTCGATCCTTGTCGCGGCGCGGGGGGTTAGCATCGAGGGACCATGAACGCACGCCGTGCCACCATCGCCGACGTCGCCCGTCAGGCGGGAGTCGCCGCCTCGACCGCGTCGGTGGTGTTCAGCGGCAAGACCGCGGTCTCCGACGCCACCCGTGCGCGCGTGCTCGCCGCTGCCGCCGAACTCGGCTACTCCGGACCCGATCCGAGGGCAGCGTCGCTCCGTCTCGGACGCTCCGGCGTCGTCGGCGTCGTCATCGGCGACCGGCTGCGCGCGGCCTTCCGCGACCCCGTCACGACGATCATGCTGGACGGCCTCGCCGAGGGCGTCGCCGAGCGCGGCAGCGGCCTGCTGCTGCTTCGTGACGACGAACCGGGCGGAGCAGCCCTCCCCGCCGCCCCTGCCGACGCCTTCGTGCTCATCGGCTGCAGCACGCGGCTTCGCGCCGATCTCGAGGTGCTGCAGCGCCGGGGGGTCCCGGTCGTCGTGGTGGAAGGGGATGCGGGCGCGGGGATCCCCCGCATCCGGCTGGACAACCGCGACGCGCAGGCCGTCATCGCCCGGCACGTGCGAGAGCTCGGCCACCGACGCGTCGTCGTGGTCGCTCTTCCCGTCGGCGGGGGACACGGCACGGGCTGGTTCGATCCGCAGGCGGCCTCGCAGATCACCGTCGACGTCACCCGCGAACGTCTCGAAGGCGCCCTCGATGTGTTCGAGGATGCCGGTGTGTACGCGGCGGGGGCGAGCCTCATCGACGAGGGCTATTCCGCCGGCCGCGCCATCCTGACGGCCCCGGGCCCGCGACCCACGGCGATCCTCGCCCAGAGCGACGTGCTGGCCGCGGGCATCATCCGAGCCGTCCACGATGCCGGGCTGCGCGTACCCGAGGACGTGAGCGTCACGGGGTTCGACGGCGTCTCGGTCGACGGCGTCGCGCCGCTCACCCTGACGACGATGGTGCAGCCTGCTGCCGAGAAGGGGCGTGCCGCGGGCATCGCCGTGTCGGCGATGCTCGAGGGCGTCGTGCCCCCCGACATCCTGCTGACCTCTGTGTTCCGTCCGGGTAATACGACGGGCCCCGTTTCGGCTGCTGTGGTGCCGAGCGCCTCATCCGCCCCGTAGAATAGAGAGCGACACCCCGATCGCCTGAGTGGTTCCGCCTGCCACGGAGCCCCGACGACCACGAGGAGGCCGCGTTTGCTGGTACTCCTCGCTGCGTTCGCCCTCGTCCCCCTGCTGCTCCCCTGGCTGGTTTCCCGCCTCGGAGCTCGCGCGTTCGCGGTGGCGGCTCTCCTGCCGATCATCGCCTTCGGGCACACGTTGTGGCTCGCACCGCAGGTGCTTTCGGGGAGCATTCCTTTCGAGACATACGAGTGGATGCCCTCGCTCGGTATCCAGCTCTCGATGCGGATGGACACGCTCAGCTGGGTGCTGACGCTCATCGTGACCGGCGTCGGCGCTCTGGTGATGCTCTACTGCCGCTGGTACTTCGCGGGCAAGCGCGAGGGCCTCGGCCAGTTCTCCGCCGTGCTCCTCGCCTTCGCCGGCGCGATGTACGGGCTCGTCCTCACCGACGACATCGTCGTGCTGGTCATGCTGTGGGAGATCACGAGCGTGCTCTCGTATCTGCTGATCGGCTACTACCACGCACGTGGCGTCAGCCGACGCGCGGCACTTCAGGCATTGCTCGTCACGACGCTCGGCGGGCTCGTGATGCTGATCGGCGTCGTGTTGTTCGTCGTGGAGGCGGGAACGACGAGCATCTCCACGATCCTCGCCGAGGCCCCCACCGGCCCCGCCGTCAACGCCGCCCTCGTCCTGCTCCTGGTCGGAGCGCTCAGCAAGTCGGCGATCTTCCCGTTCCACTTCTGGCTCCCCGGCGCCATGGCCGCGCCCACGCCCGTCAGCGCCTACCTCCACGCGGCGGCGATGGTCAAGGCCGGCGTCTACCTGATCGCCCGCTTCGCGCCCGTCTACGCGGAGGCCGATCCCTGGCGTCCGATCATCGTCTGCCTCGGCGTGTTCACGATGCTGCTCGGCGGTGTGCAGGCCCTGCGCGAATCCGACCTCAAGCGCATCCTCGCCTTCGGCACGGTGAGCCAGCTCGGGTTCCTGACGGTCGTCCTCGGTTTCGGCACGAGGGAGGCCGCACTCGCGGGCCTCGCGCTCCTGCTGAGCCACGCGCTCTTCAAGTCCTCGCTGTTCCTCGTCGTGGGTGTCATCGACCGGCAGCTGTCCACCCGTGACATCAACGAGCTCTCCGGAGTGGGGCGGCAAGCGCCGACGCTCGCGACCTTCTCGATCATCGCGGTCGCCTCCATGGCAGGGGTCATCCCCACCATCGGGTTCGTCGCGAAGGAATCCGCGCTTGCGGCGTTCCTCGACGACGGATCGGTGTGGGCGACGGTCGCGCTCATCGGCATCCTCATCGGTTCGGCGCTGACGGCCGCGTACGGCATCCGCTTCATCTGGGGCGCTTTCTGGACCAAGAAGGATGCGGACGGCACTGCGCGGGAGCGCACCGAGTGGCCCGACCCGCCGGTCGGCTTCCTCGCGGCGCCCGTCATCCTCTCCGGCCTCACTCTCGTATCGGGTCTGGCCGCACCCTGGGTCGACACCGCGTTCGCGCGATACGCCGAGCTCGCTCCGCCCGCCGGAGAGAAGGCCACGCACCTGGCGCTGTGGCACGGGTTCGAGCCCGCGCTGTTCCTGTCGCTCGGCACCCTGGCGGTGGGCGCGTTCCTGTTCTGGTTCGCTCTCAAGGTGCGCTGGTCCGAGCGTCGCCGGATCCTCCCGTTCACCGCCGCCGACGCCTACAACGCCGTCCTGCGTCTGATCGCACGCGTCTCGGTGTGGACGACGACGCTCACGCAGCGCGGTTCGCTGCCCGTCTACGTCGGCACGATCTTCGTCGTCTTCGTCGTCTCGCAGGGCGTCACCCTGTTCGCCGCTCCCGAGTGGCGCGCGCAGCTGGATGCCTGGCAGTCCCCCACCCAGGTCTTCGTCGCCCCCATCATGATCGTCGCGGGCATCATCGCGGTGCGCGCCCGGAAGCGCTACACGGGCGTCGTGCTCGTCTCGGTCACCGGCCTGGGCATGGTGGTGCTCTTCGCGACGAGCGGCGCCCCCGACCTGGCTCTGACGCAGATCCTCATCGAGACCGTCACGCTCGTGGCATTCGCGCTCGTGCTGCGGCGCATCCCGGCCCGGATGGGCGACCACAACGCGTCGGTCGCGCCGATCGCGCGCGCCGTGCTGGCCGCAGCCGTCGGTCTCACGATGGCATTCGTCGCGATCGTCGCCACTTCCGCGCGCGTCGAGGCGCCGATCTCGCTCGCCTTCCCGGAACTCGCCTACGAACTGGGCCACGGGCGCAACGTCGTCAACGTCGCCCTGGTCGACCTCCGCGGCTGGGACACGATGGGCGAGCTGTCGGTGCTCATCCTCGCGGCCACCGGCGTCGCCTCACTCGTGTTCGTCACCCACCGCTCCGACACGCTCTCCGACTTCACCAAGCCGCTTCCCCGCATCCCCCGCCGTCGTCCGCTGCTCGAGACCTCGGAGGGACTGCGCCCCCAGGGCGCGGGTGAGAGCGGCCGTCGCGCCTGGCTCGTGGGAGGAGCCAAGGTCAAGCCGGAGAACCGCTCGATCCTGCTCGAGGTGGTCGTGCGGATCCTGTTCCACTCGATCATCATCGTGTCGCTGTACGTGCTGTTCGCCGGTCACAACCTTCCCGGCGGCGGGTTCGCGGGCGGTCTCATCGCGGGCATGGCGCTCGTGATGCGCTACGTCGCCGGCGGCCGCTACGAGCTCGGTGCCGCAGCCCCGACGGATGCGGGGCGTCTGCTCGGCGTGGGAATGCTGCTCGCCGTCGGCACCGCCGTCGTGCCGCTGTTCTTCGGCGTCGACCCCCTGACGAGCACCTGGTTCGACGCGACGCTCCCCGTGCTCGGCCACGTCGAGTTCGTGACGTCGACGATCTTCGACATCGGCGTGTACCTCGTCGTCATCGGACTCGTGCTCGACGTACTCCGCAGCCTCGGCGCCGAGGTCGACCGCCAGAAGCTCCAGCTGGAGCAGCAGGGGGCGGGAGCCCGATGAGTGTCTCCGTCGTCCTGATCGCCGTCATGGCCGTGCTCTTCGCGTGCGGCGTGTACGCGATGCTCGAACGGAGCCTCACGCGGGTGCTGATCGGCTTCCTGCTGCTCGGCAACGCCGCGAACCTGCTGCTTCTGATCGTGATGGGCTTCCCCGGAACCGCGCCCTTCTTCGCGAAGGGCGCCGATTCGGCGGAGTTCTCCGACCCGCTCCCCCAGGCGCTCACGCTGACGGCGATCGTGATCACCTTCGCGGTCTCGGCGTTCCTGCTCGCGCTCATCTACCGCTCCTGGCAGCTGGGCCAGGCCGACACCGTCGAGGACGACGTCGAGGACATCGCCCTTCGCGGTCGCGCCGCCCAAGACGAAGAGGCGATGGAGGACGAGTTCACCGCCGACGATGCGACGACGGACTTCGTGGATGCGGCGAGCGTTCCCATCACGGTGCTCGGCAGCCTCGACGTGCCCGGCATCCGAGACGACGCGCCGACCGACCGACCGACCAGCAGGCGCGATGACAACGAGGAGGGCGAGCGATGAACGCACTGGTTCCCCTCCTGGTCACCCTGCCGCTCATCGGTGCGGCCATCGCCCTGGTGTTCGGCCGGCGTCGTCGCGTGCAGGTCGCCGTCTCGATCACGACCCTGACCGCGGTGCTCGCCATCGCGGCCGTGCTCCTCGTGGTCGTCGACTCGGGGCAGCCGCTCGCCGTGGCGGTCGGCGGCTGGCCGATCCCGTTCGGCATCGTGCTGTACGTCGATCGGCTCGCCGCGCTGCTCGTGGTGGTCTCGAGCGTCGTGCTGCTCGCGGTCCTGCTCTTCTCGGTCGGCCAGGGCGCCGCCGACGGAGACGACGAGACCCCCGTCTCGATCTTCCACCCGTCGTACCTCATCCTCGCGGCGGGGATCTTCAACGCGTTCATCGCGGGCGACCTCTTCAACCTTTACGTGGGCTTCGAGATCCTCCTTGTCGCGTCCTACGTGCTGATCACCCTCGGCGGCACCGAGTCCCGCATCCGTGCGGGCATCGTCTACATCGTCGTCTCGCTCGTCTCGTCGATCCTCTTCCTCGCCTCGATCGCCATGATCTACGGCGCCCTCGGCACCGTGAACATGGCTCAGATCGCCGAGCGGATGGGGGAGCTGCCGCAGCACGTCCAGCTCACGCTGCACCTGATGCTCCTTCTGGCCTTCAGCATCAAGGCGGCCGTCTTCCCGCTGTCGTTCTGGCTGCCCGACTCCTACCCGACCGCTCCCGCGCCCGTCACGGCCGTGTTCGCGGGCTTGCTGACCAAGGTCGGCGTCTACGCGCTCATCCGCACCGAGACGCAGCTGTTCCCCGACAGCGACGTGAACGTCCTGCTCCTGATCGTCGCCCTCGCCACGATGATCGTCGGTGTCCTCGGCGCGGTCGCCCAGGCGGAGCTCAAGAGGATCCTCTCGTTCACGCTCGTGAGCCACGTGGGCTACATGGTGTTCGGGCTCGCGATCGCGACCCCCGCGGCGATCGGCGCGACGATCTACTACATGGTCCACCACATCGTGGTGCAGACGACCCTGTTCCTCGCCGTCGGGCTCATCGAGCGCCGCGCCGGCAGCACATCGATTCTCAAGCTCAAGGGACTCATGCGCGCGGCGCCCGTGATCGCGGTGCTGTACTTCATCCCCGCCGTGAACCTGGGAGGGCTCCCCCCGTTCTCGGGCTTCATCGGCAAGTACGGCCTCTTCGACGCCGCAGCCCAGGTCGGCACGCCGCTCATGATGGTCCTGATCGTGGCCGGTATCGTCACTTCGCTGCTCACGCTGTACGCGCTCATGCGCGCCTGGAACCTCGGCTTCTGGCGTGAGGACGACGCGGACGAGCCCGAGGTCGAGGCGCGCGTCGAGTATCTCGGCAACGCCCCCGCCGCGGGCATCCAGACCGAACGCCGCGTCATCCCGCGTGTCATGACCGCGGCGACCGCGGGCATGGTCGCCGTCACTGTGGCCCTGACGGTGTTCGCCGGGCCCCTCTACGACATGTGCACCCGCATCGGCGACGCGCTGCTGCAGCCCGTCCAGCTCGTACAACTCGAGACGCAGTCCGGGGAGGTCGATCAGTGATCCGGCACCTCCGCGGCCCCAAAGGACTCATCGCCCAGACCTGGCGGCAACTGCCGTTCTTCCTGTGGCTCGTCGCCCTGTGGATGCTGCTGTGGGGTCAGTTCACGGTCATCGCGTTCCTGACCGGGCTCGTGGCGGCGATCCTCGTCACGCGCATCTTCCGGTTGCCGCCGGTGGAGCTCTCCGGGCGCGTCAACCTCTGGTACGGTCTCGTCTTCGTGCTCGCCTTCCTGGGGGCGCTCGTCAAGGGTTCGCTGCTCGTCGCCTGGCAGGTCGTGAACCCCCGGCGCTATCCGGGGGTCGCGGTGATCGCCGTACCGCTCGCGACGAACGATGAGCTGATCCTCGCGCACACCGCCGTCACCGCATCCCTCATCCCGGGATCGCTCGTGATCGACATCGACCGCGACGAGAGCGTCCTGTACCTGCACGTCATCGGCGTGAGCTCGGACGCGGATGTGGAGGCGCAGCGTCGCCAGGTGCAGCGGTGGGAGCAGCGGATCGTTCGCGCCGTCGGCTCGCGCGCACAGCTCGCGCAGGTCGCGCCGGCCCGCACGGGTCGCGCCCAGGCGAAGGAGGCCAGCCGATGAACCCGCTGCTCGTGGCGATCTACCTCGTCTTCGCGGTGGCCGCCCTGCTCACGCTCTGGCGTGTCATCACGGGGCCGTCGATCCTCGACCGGGCCGTCGCCAGCGACGTGCTGCTGACCGAGGTCATGTGCGTGCTGGGGCGCCGAGATGGCGATCAACCACCACACCCGCACGCTGCCGGTGCTGCTGGTGATCGCCGCGATCGGTGTGTTCGGATCCATCTCGATCGCGCGGTTCGTCGCGAGGAAGGATGCGAACCAGCGATGATCGCGCACGTCCAGGCGGATGCGGGATTCCCGGTCGACGCCGTCCTCGACACCACGGCCCTCGTGCTGATCCTCATCGGCGCGCTCCTGTGCCTCACGGCGGCGATCGGCCTGCTGCGCTTCCACGACGTCCCGACGCGACTCCACGCGGCGACCAAGCCGCAGGTGCTCGGTTTCCTGCTGATCTGCCTGGCGATCGCGTTGTCGGTCCGCAGCTGGGCCGCGGTGGCCTTCCTCATCCCGATCGCCCTGATCCAGCTCGCGACCGCGCCGCTGTCGGCGCACATGGTGGGGCGGCAGGCTTACCGCAACCGCACGCTGGACGAGGACGCGATGTACGTCGACGAGCTGCGCGACAAGGATCCCGACCCGACCTGATCCGCTTAGGGAGGCCGAGCTCCTGTCTCGCGGCGTCTACCGCGCGGACGCACTCGGCACAGATTGCCCCGCTCACCGCGAAGTGCTCCCGGTCGCGGGCCGAGGCGAGACCGAGCGCGACCCGCGCGAGGAGGAGCCCGTCGGTTCCGCACGCAGGGGGCGAGGATTCGATGAGCTCGCGCGCGTAGTGGGTGCGCAATGCGGTTCTCGCGCGGTGCAGCACAGTCGAGACATTGGTCGTCGACATGCGGAGGGCTCGAGCGATGTCGGCGCGGGAATGACCCGCGGCCTGCAGGATCAGGACCCGCTGCTGTGTCGGAGCCAGACGACGCAGGGCGGCCAGGGCCCATCGCATCTGTGCGTCCCGGACCAGTATGTCGCCGACCTCGCCGGGAGCCGCTGGCCATTCGTCGGCGCTGATCGATGGAAGGCGGGCCTCCTGCTTGCGTCGCTCGACGATCGAGGTCTGCGTGACACGGAAGAGATATGCCCGGAGATTGCTGATCGCCAGGAACCGCTCCTCGCCCAGAGTGAGCACGCGGGTGAAGGCGTCGGAGACGACGTCGTCGGCGTCAGCGGGGGCTTCGCCGAGGCGTGCCGCGAACCGACGGAGCTCCGGGGCGTATCGACGAAAGGCGTCCGCTGCCAGAGCACGTCTCTTGTACGCGTGGTCGACCATTGCTGCCTCCGCTCCCCGTTGAGCAATGAGACATTAGCATGTATACATGCATTCAGCCGGGGTGAGTCTCAGCGCCGTCGGGGTGATCTGAGCGACAACGTGAGGCCTCCCGCGCCGAGAGCGAGACAGGCGGTGCCGACGAGAAGCCAGGCCCACTCCGGGGGAACACCTGTGACTGGGAGAAGCGTCTCGCGGGGAACCATCCCGTCGACCAGGGTTCCGAGCGGTGGATCCTCATCGGTGGCCACGGCAGCCCACACGGTGACCGTCACCGCTCCGGACAGGTCCTGCCGCACGTCGTTGAGGTCACGCACGACGTCCCCGGAAAGATGCGCGGAAGATCCCGGCCCCAGCCGGCCGAGCGAGACGGTGATCGGGAGTGAACCTGCGTTCGTCGCGCGCAGCGCTGTCTCGCCGTCGCGGCTCAGCGAGAGCATCGGCGCTTCATCGGAGTGCGACATGTCGCCGGAGAGACTTGCGAGGAGCATGACCGGCTGGCGCGAAGCGTTCGACACGGACGTCTGCCAGTCCCGTTGCTCGCCGGGTGCGGGCATGAGCAGAGGGATCAACCCGGGATCCACACGGATGTCGACGGAGTCGACATCGACTCTCATCGCCGGGATCGTCGCGTCCGCACCGTCGGAGCGAATGTCGTGCGGGAGTGACATCAGTGCGGCCGCGGCGACCGCCAGAGCGGCTACCGCGATCAGAAGAGCGGCAGCAGTCATCCTCCTCGGCGAATCAGCCCTCGCGGAGGACGCGGGCGCGACGATGGCCGCCGCCGAGACTGGCAGGGCGATGGCGAGCACGGGGACGAGGGAGCCGGCGGCGAGCTCGTCCAGAAGGTTGCGCTCAAGACGCGGGCAGAGCTCGCAGCCAGCGCAGTGTTCGCGATAACGGCGCCTCTCTCTCGCTCCGGCGCGATCGGTGACGACGCGCGCGATGATCCCTGTGTCGAACCCGCATGCGGGGGGTGCGAGCTCCAGATACTCGAGTGCGTACGCGTAGCGCACGGCGGCGCGGGCGCGCTGCACGGCCGTTCGCACGCCCGTCGGCGTCATTCCGAGCTCGACGCCGACCTCTCCGGCAGGACGCGCATCGATCACGACGTGCTGCAACAAGGCCAACTGTCGAGCGTCGAGCCTGCTCATCGCGCGTTGCGCGAGTTGCACGGACACCTGGAGCGAGATGCCTTCTGAGAAATCCGGAACGGCGCGATCGATCTTCTCGTGCGTCGTCGGAAGGACCCGAGCCTCGTGTTCCTGAATGCGTCGCAGAGCGCTCCGGGTGACCGTGTAGAGATACGCGCGCAGATTCTCGATGCCGAGGAGCCGCTCGGCATCGAAGGTCAGCACGGTGGCGAAAGACTCCGCGACTGCGTCCTCCGCAGTCGCCTCGTTCGCACCGAGCCGACGCGCGTAGCGCACGAGCGCCGGGGCGTGGTCGTGGAACTCCTGCGCGATGCGTTCGCGCGCAGCACTGTCGGGTATGGCACTCATAGCGTGAAGCCCGGTCTGGACGAGACGGGTGCCTGGAACTGTAGCAGCCGTGCCGACGTGCGAACCTCCATTCAAGAGAATGGATTGAAGCGTTCCGGACGGTGCCGTCGCGCGCAGAACCCGATGAATTTCGCGAAGTGGTGTGACGGATCGGCTGGATCCGTGTCTCACCTGTGACGCCGCGTCGCGCCGCGTCGGGTTCCGCCTTCGGCATCCCCTTCACGATCAGAGAAAGAGCACGTATGAACACCACCACTCACTCGCGTGGCACCAAGCGCCTGGTCATCGCCGGCGGCTCGCTGCTCGCCGTGGCCGGCCTCGTCACGGCTGCCGCCTTCACCGACTTCGCCAACCTCAACCTCGGCAACGGGACGGATGACTCGGGCATCGGCGGCGACAACCGTTTCAACATCCAGGTCGTGGGCACGGATGGGGACGGCGTTCCGGTCCCCGGCACCTGGCAGGAAGCCGACACCGTCGAGGGTGTCAACATCGCCGTCGCCGGTGCCGACACGATCACGCCGGGGGACACGATCTCGGTCGACATCCCGTTCCGCAACGAGAGCCCGAAGCTGAGCGCCGACATCGGCTTCTCTCTCCAGGATCGTCCCGGTTACGTCTCCGATCCCGAGATCGCGGATGCCCTGCGTTACACGATCGCGCTGGATGGCACCACCGTTCTCAGCGCAGCCACGCAGGATGCCGTCGCGGATCTCGATCTCGGCACGTACGTGACGGGAGCGCAGGGAACCCTCAGCGTGAGCATCTCGCTGCCCGATCAGGGCAGCGAGGCGGCCAACAATGCGCTGCAGTCGAAGGTGTCCTACGTGCAGGCTCACTTCGCGGCGACCTCGGTCCAGCCGTGATCCTTCGGCTGGACGCTTCCGCACCGGAAGCGTCCAGCCGCGCGGACACTGACACCGACGATTGAGGAACCGACGATGAGAGTTATGAATAGTGGGCGGGCGCGCGCGGTGCTGGCCGTGGGGATGCTCGCCGCGGGCGGTGCGCTCGCCACCGCGGCAGCCTTCACGGATCACGCTGATGTGCGAATCGACCTGGACGGTTCACTCAACCGTTTCGACATCGTGACCGCGGGTGGCGTCGGTCTCGACCCCCAGACGTGGTCGCCCGAGACGGCCGGCTGGCAGCAGGGGAATCCGGATGCGGTCCCGCTCGGCGCCGGGGATGACGAGGGAATCCTCATCTCCCCCGGGGGCTCCGTACGCGCGGTGATCGCCGTCAAGAACGACAGCCCGCGCCTGAATGCGGCGATCTCGCTCACGGTGCAGGATCCGACTCCCCGCGGAAGCGCTACCGATCCGGCGACAGGGAGGTATCTGGAACTCTTCGACCAACTCGTCTTCACCGTGCGAGAGGTCGACGGTCCCGTCCTGCTGGATCACGTCGCGGCGCCGGAGTTGACCCCTCATGTCTTGCCGCAGGTCTTCGCGACGGGTGAGTGGAAGAAGCTCGAAGTGACGATCGACCTGCCCGACAGCGTCGACAATCGTTGGCAGGGCGCAACGACCGATGTGTTGTTCTCGTTCCACGCGGTGCAGTCATGACGCCCCTCGTGAAGCGGACGGGTCGCGCTCGTGCGGCTCTCGCATCGGGGCTTCTGCTTGCGTCGGTCGTAGCGCTGAGCGCCGCATCGTTCACTGACAACGCGCTCCTCAACTTCGGTACGGGTGCTGCGGGCTCTGGGGTGGGCAACCCCGACAAGTTCGACATCGCGGTCCTCGACGCCGCCGGACAGTGGCAGGACGCCGCCTCGCCATCCGGTGCCGTCGTGCTCTCCCCCACGACGGGTGCTGCTTTTTCGGAAACGACCCCCGTCGTCTTCGAGGCCACGTTCCTCAATCGCGCGCCCGGCGTCGCGGGCGATCTCACACTTCGACTCTGGGATCCCGATCCGGCCGCGACGGGCGACCTCTATGACCAGCTGCGATTCACCGTCTACCTCGACGGGGCGACCACGGCCGCGGTGACGGAGGCGACGGCGGCAGATGTCAACGCCGCGGGGCTCGTCTTCTCGGACGTGCAGCCAGGGGTGGAGCACCGCGTGACGATTTCCGCCGTCCTCGCCGACGGCAGCGGGATCTCCGTGATCGGAAAGACCACGGCGGTCGGCGTCATGACGGAAGGGGAGAGTCGATGAACCGCAGGAATCGTGTCCGGAGGGCGGCTGTCGCTGTTGTCGCCTCGCTTCTCTTCACGGTGGTGGCGATCCCCGCCTCGGCCGCGGAGAACCTCATCGATGCGACGCCGGCATCCGTGAGTATTACGGCTCCCGCACCCGGCGAAACGGTCAGCTGGGACATGTCGGTGCGCAACATCACCACGGGCCCGCTTCCCCTCGAGTTGAGCATCTCCGATGATGGCGGACGCTTGTTGGAGGGGCCGACGCCGATCACGGTGACCGTTCGGGAGCGCGAAACCTCGCGCGTCGTGGCGGAGGGGAGCCCTGCAGACCTACGGGGCATGACGCTCACCCTTCCCGACCTCGCCGCCGGCGCCGAGTACGGGCTCGTCGGTTCAGCCACCCTCCCCGCCCAGGCGGACAACACCTACCAGGGCGCCTCGGCGACGCTCGACTTCCGATTCGTCGCCGTCGCCTCGGCCGCTCCGCCGGCGCTGGCGATCACGGGCCAGGACCTCTTCGCGGTGACCGTCATCGCCGCCGCGGGGGCGACGGTGCTGATCCTCGGCCTCTGGCTGGCCCTGTCGCGCCGGCGAAAGGAAAACTACGCATGACGAACATCACTCGACGCAGAGCGATTGCGGCTCTCACGCTGGCGATCGCGGGAACGACGGTGGCCGCCGCGCTCGTTCCCTCCGCCGCGGCCTACCGTGACGACGCATATGCCCGGACGGATGCGATCGGGGTCGTCGCGACCCCGCCGTTCGCTCCGGGGCTCTCACGCAACTCCCGCATGGTCGACACCGGGCTCGGGCTCTCGTCCGCCGGCAACGTCTACGTCTGGGGTCTCACGTCGCTGAACATCAACGGCGGCGCCGCGAACCCCGGTGGGCAACAGTCGCCGCAGCAGGTCCCATTTCCGACCGGGACGACAATCTCACAGGTCAGCGGCATGATCTACGACGTCAATGCACTGGACGCGATGGGCCAGGTCTGGGGGTGGGGCTCCGACAACACCCGAAACGGGACCGACACCACCCGACCCTCCGGTGCCCCGCAGCGGCTGCGCATCGGCACGGCGTGGAACGGCGCCGGTGCGCTCCTCGACTCGGTCGTCGCATTGTCCTCGACCGAGACGGCCGGCGCAGGCATCCGATCGGACGGGACGGTGTGGCACTGGGGGGCGTCGACCGGATATGGCGGCAACAGCGGTGCCGGTGCGAGCCAGCTCGCCGGTCTTCCCGACCCGTCCGTGGCGGGTCAGCGTCCCGTCTACCTCAAAGGCGCCTACACGAACTTCTTCGTGATCCTCGAGAACGGAGACGTCTATTACTGGGGCGGCGTGGGAGGAAGCAGTCTGCCACCGGGCACGCCTAATGCCGGAGCGACGGCGACGAAGCTGACGGCGCTCTCGCCGTGGATGAAGGCCAATGTCGCCGCGGGTGCCCCGTACATCGTCGCCGTCGACGGCGGCATCAACATGGGTGCCGCGCTGCTCTCGGATGGGACGGTCCTCAGCTGGGGTTCCAGCGCGAGTCGGACGGGGCGCGGTGCGCCCACCTCGCCGGCACTCGTTCCGACGTTGAGCGGAGTGGTGTCCATGCAGTTCGGGTACACCGGAGTCGTTCTCCTCGACGGCCAGAGCCGTCTGTGGGGGTATGGCGCGGCCGATGACTACGGCAACAATCCGCTCCTGCCCGCGATCCTGGACACGAACATCGCGCAGTACGCCGCGGGGCAGGGGTACTACCTCTGGCAACGGCAGGACGGGACCTTCTGGGGTCGGGGGTACAACCCTCAGGGCGCCATCGGTCTGCCGGTCGGCACGCAAGGGGCCAACCGACAGATCCTCTTCTCCGGTCAGAACGCACTTGAGGTGGTGGCGCAGTGAATCAGACGACGACCCGACGTCGACGTCGGCTCCGCAGGACGAGGCGGTGGGATTCCGCCCGTGCGCTCATCGCCGCGGGTGCTCTGCTGATCGCCGGGTTCGGGGTTTCCAGCGCAGCGCTCACCGACAGGGCCAACTTGAATCTCGGTGAAGACGGGATCGGTTTCTCCGGTGTCTTCGACATCGCGGTGATCCGCCCCGACGGACTCGTCGAGCAGGCCACCGAGCCCGCGGGATACGACTGGGTCGTGACGGGGGCCGAGCGACTGGTCCCCGGCCACGAGATCACGACGGACGTGTCTCTCTTCAACAACACTGATCGGCTCGCTGCCGATGTGACGTTCTCCATCGTCCTGCGCAACGGTGACGGCACGGTAGCGCCCGGGGTGCCGAACATCGCTCCGCTCCTGCGCTTCAGCGCGCAGGACGCGTCGGGTGATCCGCTCTTCACGGGCGTGACGTGGGAGCAGGCGAGCGCCTCGCTCGGGACGCTCGGGGCCCGCGGTCTCGACCCGCTGAGTGCAGGGGAGGCATACACCCCGGGAGCTTCGGGCAGCGACACTTCCTTCACTCTGACCATCTCGTATCCCGACGCGCCCGGCGTCGAAGACTACAACGGCGGTCAGGCGGCGATCGGGATCCGCTTCCACGCGAGCTCGGTGACACCGTGAGCACGCGAAGCCGGGTCGCTGGCCGCGGGGGAAGCATCCTTCGTGTCTACGGCGCGGCCCGATCGGGTGTGCTGACCTTGGCCGGGGTGCTCGGAGCCATCTGCATCCTCGTCTTCCTCGCTGCGCTCGTGACGAACGTCAGGCCCGTCGTGGTGATCTCCGGTTCGATGGCGCCCGGCATACCTGTCGGCTCGGTCGTGTTCACCCAGGAGGTCCCGGCCGACGATGTCGTCGTCGGCGACATCGTCACGGTGCAACGGCCTCGAGACCTCGGCCTGGTGACTCACCGGGTCGTCCAGGCCACGTCCATCGAGGGAGGAGGAGCATCGCTCATCCTCCGTGGTGATGCGAACGACACCGACGATCCGCAGCCGTACGACGTCCGTACGGTCGGCAAGTACATCTTCCACATCGTCGGCTTGGGCTACGTGACGCTCGCGCTCCAGAGCGGGAGCGGGTGGTTCATCATCGGAGGTGTCGCGGTCTTCCTCATCGGGCTCTTCGTTCTGGATCCGTCACGTCTGGGAGCCGATGCGCGACCGGTCGCGCTGCGAGAACGGTCTGAGGAGGCCGACGGCCGGCCGCAGACACGCCGTGGGGCGCGAGGGTGAGTGTGACGGTCGTGCGCGACATGGTGAGTGGGGTGGGGGGCTCGGACGATCGAGTCGGGTTGGTTGAGGTGGTCGATGTCCTCGATCGGGACCTCCTCGACGCCGTCCTCGAGGATCCGGTGCAGGTCTCCCAGCTCGTCGATCGGTTGTCCGAGGGTGAAGCGGTCCGCGACGGTGTCGTAGAGGTCCTGCGTCGCACCGGCATGCTTCGTTGGCTGGCCGGGGCGGTGCCGAGCGGCAGGTGGCCCTCGATCGGGTCGTGGGAGGATCCCGCCGACGACGAGATCGACGCGTACCTCGTCGGTGGACTCATCTTCCATCGCCGACGTGGTGACCTCGTCGAGGCATCCGCGTTCGCCGCGTCGCTGAGCGAGAGGCTGGAGGTGACGCCGAGATCCTCGACGACGGCTTCCGACGCATTCATCCGTGGCGAGCTGGCTCTTACGGAGGTGCTGAGGGGTCGGTTCTCGGAGGGGGTGCGCGAAGCGGAGCGTGCGATCGCTGCGTCGGGAAGAGAGGATCCCCGGCTGCGTCGACATCTTCTCGCGCTCATGTCGCTCGCGCTCGCAGCGGACGGGAGGTTGGTCGCCGCCTCCGATGCGATCGCCCGCACGGAGAAGGTGTCCGCGAGCGAAGGGTGGTTGTCGCGCGTTGACGACGAGCGGCTGCTGCTGGCGCGCGGGTTGCTGGCGGTCGAGCGCGCCGATCCCGGTGCGGAGCGGTTGCTGGAGCGGGTTGATGACGATCTCATCGACGAGCTCTGGCCGTTGCTCCTGTTGGCGCGCGTGCGCTGGCGCCTCGGTCGTGGCGAGGTGGATGCGGCCAGCCGCCTGCTGGAGGATCCTGTGCCTGGCCCGCGTCTGCTTCTGCCGGGCTCGCTGGCGTGGCATGTGGTTCGCAGTCAACGCCTCGCTGTGCGCATGGTGGAGGGCACGCGGGAGCATGGCGACC
Source organism: Microbacterium sp. SORGH_AS_0862 (assembly GCF_030818795.1). Lineage (NCBI taxonomy): Bacteria > Bacillati > Actinomycetota > Actinomycetes > Micrococcales > Microbacteriaceae > Microbacterium > Microbacterium sp. SORGH_AS_0862. The sequence goes on from NZ_JAUTAY010000001.1 coordinate 1,659,993, forward strand.
ACATTCCCATCGAAGAGGCTCGCGAGTCGTCTTTCTCGCTGTGTGTGCTGCTCGCGGAGCAGTCGCCCCCGCTCGAGGCGGTCACGCGCGCGAGAGAGGTCCTGGACCGTGGTGAGGTCGGGCCTGTGGCGCGAGCGGAGCTCCTTCTGGCGGTCGCGGCGCATTCGTCCGGCATCGAGGAAGAGACCGCGCTTCGGGAGGCCGGCGAGATCATCGAGCGCGAACGTCTCGAACGGCTTCGCGATGTTGTCGACAGTCGAGCCCGCCGTGCCGAGAGGCGGGCGTCCTCCCCGCGGAGCGCATGGCCCGGTCGTCGGGCCGACGTTCTGACTCGCCGCGAGCGCATCGTCCTCGCGCGGATCGCGGAGGGCGACACCGTGGCCGAGGCCGCAGCCGCGCTGAAAGTCAGCGCGAACACGGTGAAAACTCAGCTGAAGTCGATCTACCGACGACTCGGGGTCGCGTCCCGCGCGGAAGCAGTCATCGAAGCCTCACGACGCGGCATCATCGACTAGGTCGCGCGTTATGCCGTTGCGGCCTCATGGCCGTTCGGCCACGATCTCGTCGGCGTTCGTGGCGATCCACTCCAGCAGCGGCAGCATGCGCGCCATGAGGTCGCGACCGCGGTCGGTGAGCCGGTACTCGACGTGGGGCGGCACCGTCGGGAAGGACTCGCGCTCGACGAAGCCGTCCGCGGTGAGCAGACGCAGCGTCGATGCGAGCATCTTCTCGCTGATGCCGTCGACGGCACGCCGAAGCTCGCTCCAGCGGAGCGTCCCTCCCACGAGCGCCGACAGCACGAGCACGCCCCATCGACTCATCACGTGGTCGAGCACCGTCCGCGTGGGACACGCGTGGGTGAACAATCCCTCGGGCAGGGCCTGCAATTTCACAAAACTCACCATGACGTGGGTACCTTACTCCAAAGTGGGTACCTGACAAAGGGAATGTCCCGGGGGGAAGGTGGGCTTACCCCCACATACCGGATCGAAAGGACACCCCCATGACCATTCTCGTCACCGCCGCCAGCGGACACCTCGGCCGCCTCATCGTCGAAAGCCTGCTCGAGCGCGGCGTCGCCGCATCCGACGTCATCGCGGGCTCCCGCAGCCTCGACAAGGTCGCCGGCCTGGCCGACCGGGGCGTGCGCACGGCCGTCGTCGACTACGAGGCCCCTGAGACGCTCGACGCTGCCTTCGCCGGGATCGACCGCCTCGTGCTCGTCTCGGGCTCCGAGATCGGCAAGCGCTTGCCCCAGCACCAGGCGGTCATCGACGCCGCCGTAGCCGCGAACGTCGGCGGGCTGGTCTACACGAGCGTCTATCACGCCACCACGAGCCCGCTGCCCCTGGCGGCCGAGCACGTCGCCACCGAAGAGGCGCTCGCCGCATCCGGCCTTCGCTACACGGTCCTTCGCAACAACTGGTACATCGAGAACTACGCGCAGGATGTGGCCCGCGCCGCCGAGTCCGGTGTGATCGCCGCCGCCGTCGCCGACGGGAAGGTGGCCGCTGCCGCCCGCGCCGACTACGCCGAGGCCGCGGCCATCGTCGCGACCGACGATGCGTACCTCGGACGTGTGCTCGAGCTCGCCGGCGACGTGGCGTTCGACTACGCCGATCTCGCCGCCGCCGCAGCCGAGATCCACGGGCGCGACGTGACGTATGTAGCGCTGTCCGAGGAGCACCTGCTCGAGACGCTGCGCGGTGTCGGCCTCGACGAGGGCACGGCGGAGTTCGTCGTCGCGCTGGACGCGGGGATCGCCGCCGGCGCCCTCGACTCCGAGGATCACACGCTGTCGGAGCTGATCGGACGTCCGACGACGCCGCTGGTCGAGGGACTCCGCGCCGCGCTCTGATCCGGATATGAGGGAGGGGCACCCGCGCCATGCGGGTGCCCCTCCCTCATGAGCTTCTCAGTACCAGCTGGTCGCCTGCGAGTGGCCCCACGCCGCGCACGGCGTGCCGTAGGCGCGATCGATGTAGTCCAGACCCCAGCGGATCTGCGTGATCGCATTGGTCTGCCAATCCTCGCCGGCCGAGGCCATCTTGGATCCGGGCAGCGCCTGCGGGATGCCGGTCGCACCGCTCCCGTCGTTGTACGCCTGATAGTTCCAGCTCGACTCGCGCTGCCACAGCGCCTCGAGGCACGAGAACTGGTCGCCACCCCAGCCGTAGCTGTCGGCTGCCATCGTGCGGGCCGCTGCGCGGGCGCCGTCGGGAGTGTTGGCTTGCGCGATCGCGGCTGCTGCCGCTTCGGCCGCCGCCTGCTGCTCCGCGGCCACGCGGGCGTCGTACGCGTTGCGCTCAGCCGTGACGCGAGCCGTCGCGTCGCGGAGCACGGTGATGGACGCTTCGGCCACCGCATCCGAGAGCTCCGTGGAGGAACTCAACCGGGCGATCTCCTTGTCGAGCGTCGTCGTGTCGGCCTTCCCGGCCGCGGAGGCGGAGACGGAGTGCGCCAGCGAGAGGTAGAGCGACGCGTCGAGGTCGATCGCGCGGGGTGCGGGGTCTGCCGGAGGGGTGGAGACCGACGGGGTCGGCGTGGGAGCCGCGTCGTCGGAGGCTGCGAAGGCTGCCGTAGGAAGGAGGAGGGGGACGGCCACCACGAGGGCGGCAGCGCTCAACAGGGCGCGACGGAAGCGGGGCATAGGGCTCCAGGGTCAAGCGGCCTGCCTGACGCGGGGCACGGAGAACGCGCGGGCGCGAGTGACGTCGGGGACGATCACGCGCTGCGCCAGCAGGGTGGACAGGCCCCGTCGTCGGGGCTGCCGCCGTGCGAGTTCGGGCTCGCGGGCGACCTGGACACCGTAGGCGGGGTTTCTGGACGAACCGTGGCAGGACCCTGGGCGCGCGGTGCATGCGCCCGCATCCGTCCCCGACGTCGAACCCATCCCGCGAAACTGCATTCTTGTCACGAGATCACTGTCATTACCCGAGATCTCGTGCTGGAGATGCATTCTCGCGGCCCTGAGGGCGAGCGGATGCGGGCGGGCTAGCCGATGAGGGAGGGTGCGAGGTCGCGGAGGGTGCGCTTGTGCGTCATCCGTGTGACGCCCAGTGCTGCGAGCACCAGGGCTCCCAGCATCCAGGTGAGGAGCACGGTGATGTCGCTGCCGATCCGGGCGATGTCGCCGCCGTACATGAGCTGTCTCATCGCATCGACGACGAAGCCCATCGGCAGCACGTGGTGCAGTCCGGTCAGTGGCGCAGGAAGCGTCTGCCACGGGAACGTCCCGCCTGCCGTCACGAGTTGCAGGACCATGAGCACCAGACCTAGGAACTGACCGACCGATCCGAACCACACGTTCAGCGCGAGGATGATCGCGGCGTACGTGAGGGATGCGAGCACCATGATGCCGAGCGTCGCGAGCGGATTCGCGAACGTGAACCCGAGCGCGAGCGACAGCACGCCGAACAACGCGATCATCTGGATGCCGCCGAGAAGACCCGGCGTCAGCCAGCCCGCCAGGGTGATGCGGACGGGGGAGTGGAGCGCCGTGATCGCGCGGCGAGAGATGGGCTTCACGATCAGGAAGAGCGCGTAGATGCCGATCCAGCCCGCGAGCGAGGCGAAGAAGGGGGCGAGCCCCGCGCCGTAGTCCGCCGCCGCCGCGACCTTGCTCGATTCCACATCCACCGGATCGGCGATCGTGTCGGCCTGCTGCTCGCGCAGCGCCGCGTCGGAGTCCGGGATCTGCGCCACACCGTCGGCGAGTCCGCTCGAGAGCTGATCGGCGCCGTCGTCCAGCTGGGACAGGCCCGACGTGAGCGTGCCGGTGCCGTCGCGGAGCGCCGCCGCACCGTTTGCCGCGGATGCTGCGCCGTCCGCGAGCTGCGCCGAACCGCTCGCAAGGCTCGCCGCTCCCTGCGACACCTGCGCGGCGCCGGCGTTCAGCCGGTCGATCTGACTCACGGCGGACTGGACCCGGTCGTTCGCGGACGACACGTCGCCGCCGAGGGTGTCGAGTCGCGCGAGCACGGTGTTGATCTCGTCGGGGGTGAGGCCGCGCGCGGCGAGCTCGTCGGCGATCGCGGAACGGATGGCGGGCAGATCGTTCACCAGGCCCTGCGACGCCGTGGCCGCGCGGTCGGCGTAGCCGTCGAGCGTGGCGGTGCCCGCTGCCACCTGGCTCGCGCCGTCGGCGAGCTGCGAGGCTCCGCCGGCGAGCTGGGAGGCGCCGGATGAGAGCTGGGCCGTCCCGTCGGCGAGCTGGGAGGCGCCGTCGCCGAGCTTCTGGGATCCTGCCAGAGCGGATGCCGCGCCGTCGGCGAGCTGGGAGGCGCCGTCGGCCGCGGTGACGAGGTTGCCCCGGATGTCGCTGATCGCCGTCAGCAGGCGGTTGGCGGCTTGGGTGCCGACCAGCTTCGCGACCGAGGCGCGGATCTTCTCGATCGCCTGGGAGCCGATCGTGGAGGCGAGGTAGTTGTTCGCGTCGTTGGTCGACAGCTCCAGCCCCGCCTGGCGCGGCGAGGTTCCGGCAGCCGACTGCAGGGCGTCGGAGAAGTCGGCGGGAATCGTGACGGTGAAGTCGACCGCGCCGTGCTTCAGTGCGTCCTGGGCGCCGTCGGCGCTCATCCGCTGCCAGTCGAACGTGCCGTCCTTCACGAGGTTGTCGGCGACCTCGTCGCCGTAGTTCGTCGTCTCGCCGTTCTCGGTGACACCCGCATCCAGGACGACGAGACCGACCGGCACCTGATCGAGGCGGCCGTACGGATCCTGGTTGGCCCACAGGTACAGGCCGCCGTAGAGCACGGGCACGCACATGAGGGCGATCAGGGCGATGACCGACATCTTCGTGGACGTCAGTCGGCGCAGTTCCGCCGTGATCATCGCGGGGACCTTCATCGCGCCACCTCCGTCTCATCCATCTCGGCCCGCTCGGCGCGGCCCGCGAGAACCGCACCGGCCGCCTGGCCGGCGATCACCAGCACCGCGAGCCCGCGGCCGGCGAACTCCTCCGCCAGATCCCACCACACGCGCGGATCGCCGCCGTGTCTGTCGGGGGAGACGAGCACGAGGGCCTCCACATCCGGGCGCAGCACGCTGAGCTCCAACAGGATGCGCAACCGATCCGCGGGAGCGACGTCGGCGATGGGGGTGCGCGAGATCTCCAGCAGGCCGGCCTCGGTGAGCCACGCCTTGGTCGCGATCGGGTTGGAGGGGCGCCCCGCGAACATGAGCTCCTCGGAGACGACCGTGAACACCGTGACGTTGGGAGCGGGATCCGATACGTCGGGCGCGTCGACGAGCGCGACCTTGCGCCGTACTGCGGAGTTGTCCTCCGCGCCGCCGATCAACACCACTCCGGTGTCGGGCCGCATTCGTCCACTCGCGATGAGTCCCAGAACCGTCGGGCGCTGCTCGGTCTCCGCGGTCGCGAGTCTCGCGCTCCCGCTCTCGTAGGCGAGGGAGACGGGCGCCAGCGCCTGGCCGCCGCGCCCCTTGCTGACGGTGATCGCCTCGATGCGCATCAGTCCTCCTCCGCCAGCTCGGGGTGAGTCTCGAGCAGGGCGTCCGTCTCGCGCCAGGAGAGTCCGGCGACACTGAGCACGGTACGCACGGCGAGGCCGCGCGCGTGCGAACTCGCCGCATCGATACGGGTGATCACCATGCGCGCCGCCTCCTCGATGAGTCGCGCGAGCGTCGGCGCGGTCAGGTCGGTGCGCAGCGTCCCGGCATCCTGTCCTTCGCGCACGATCGCCATCAGGCGGCGCCGGAGCGGAGCGAGGATGTAGGCGGTCTGCTCGATGTGCGCGTCGTCGAGCGCGAGGGACGCGGCGACCTGCACCTGCGCGGCCTCGTCCCACAGGCGTGCCGCCAGTCGTGCGAGGGCGAGAGGCGCCGGCTCGTCGGTGGTCGTCTCGGCGGCGAGGGCGTTGAAGCGCTCGGCCCCGGAGCGGACGAGCTCGGCCACGAGGGCCCCACGGTCGGGGAAGTGGCCGTACACGGCGCGGCGGCTGACGCCTGCAGCCTCGGCGATCGAGGCGATGGATGCGTGCGGGTCGCGCGCGATCAGAGAAGTGGCGGCCTCGACGAGCGCCGCGCGATTGCGCAGGGCGTCAGGGCGCGACGAAACAGCGGTGGGCATGACGAGGAGTCTACGCCCAAAACTGCACACTCGTGTGCAGTTTGTGATCAGTCGGTTCCGGCGTCGAAGGCCGCGGCCTCGTTGACCGCATCCGTCGCCTCGGCGAGACCCTCGCGGTCGGCGTCGTAGGGCTCGGCGTGCTCGACGATCTCGTCCGCGGCACCGCGCCGCAGCTCGCCCATCAGCGCGCCGGTCGCGCCGCCGATGAGTCCCAGGCCCGCGTACTGCTCCAGACGTGCGCGCGAGTCCTGGATGTCCAGGTTGCGCATCGTGAGCTGGCCGATGCGGTCGGTGGGCCCGAACGCCGCGTCGCCCACGCGCTCCATCGACAGCTTCTCCGGTCCGTACGACATGTGGGGAGCGGTCGTGTCGAGCACCGAGTAGTCCTCGCCGCGGCGCAGACGCAGGGTCACCTCGCCCGTGATGGAGGACCCGACCCACTTCTGGATCGACTCGCGCAGCATGAGCGACTGCGGCTCCAGCCAGCGTCCCTCGTACATGAGGCGGCCGAGACGGCGGCCCTGCTCGTGGTAGGTCGCGAGGGTGTCCTCGTTGAGGATGGCGTTGACGAGACGCTCGTAGGCGATGAACAGCAGCGCCATGCCGGGGGCCTCGTAGATGCCGCGGGACTTGGCCTCGATGATGCGGTTCTCGATCTGGTCGCTCATGCCCAGGCCGTGGCGTCCGCCGATGCGGTTCGCCTCGAACACGAGCTCTACCGGATCGGTGTACTCGACGCCGTTGAGGGCGACCGGGCGGCCGCGCTCGAAGGTGACGGTCACGTCCTCCGTGGCGATCTCGACGGCCGGATCCCAGAACCGCACGCCCATGATGGGCTCCACGGTCTCCAGCGACACGTCGAGGTGCTCGAGCGTCTTGGCCTCGTGGGTCGCGCCCCAGATGTTCGCGTCGGTCGAGTACGCCTTCTCGGCGCTGTCGCGGTACGGGAAGTCGTGCGCGACGAGCCACTCGCTCATCTCCTTGCGGCCGCCGAGCTCGGTGACGAAGTCCGCATCCAGCCACGGCTTGTAGATGCGCAGCGCGGGGTTGGCGAGCAGGCCGTAGCGGTAGAACCGCTCGATGTCGTTGCCCTTGTAGGTGGAGCCGTCGCCCCAGATGTCGACGCCGTCCTCCTTCATGGCGCGCACGAGGAGGGTTCCCGTGACCGCGCGGCCGAGGGGCGTCGTGTTGAAGTAGGTGCGCCCGGCGCTGCGGATGTGGAAGGCGCCGCAGGCCAGGGCCACGAAGCCCTCCTCGACCAGCGCGGTCTTGCAGTCGACCAGGCGCGAGACCTCGGCGCCGTACTGCAGCGCGCGGCCGGGGATCGACGCGATGTCGTCCTCGTCGGGCTGGCCGAGATCTCCCGTGTACGTGCAGGGCACGGCGCCCTTGTCGCGCATCCACGCGACGGCGACGGAGGTGTCGAGGCCCCCGGAGAACGCGATGCCGACGCGCTCGCCGACGGGCAGGGACTGCAGGACCTTGGACATGCTCTCGATTCTACTGAGCCGACGGATGCGGCCCGTGCCGCCGCTTCTGTGGAGAACTCGCCTGCCGTGGCGGCGAGGGGAAGACTGGGCGGAGAGGATCAGGGGGAGCACATGTCGTTCGATATCGCCGTGTTCGATCCCGCGGGCGCGCCGCGGGACGTGTACCGGCTGCAGGAGTGGTTCGACGCGCAGATCGGGAGCGCACCCGCCGCATCCATCGCCGCCTGGGAACGCGAGATGCGTCAGAGCTTCCGCGGCTACGAGGAAGCACCGGAGGAGTTGCCTCCCGGCGGTCGCTACGCCGACTACGGACCGGCCGGCCAGACGGCGACCCTGCACTGCGCATGGGATGCGGCAGATGAGCTGGAACCGCTCGTCTGGGCGACGGCGGCACGGCACTCGCTGGCCGTCTGGGCGTACAGCACCGCGGCCGACCGGGTCTGGTGGCCGCCGACCGAGAGCTTCGAGGACGCGCCGCATCCGGGACTCGTCCTGCGCACCGAGACGCTCGGCACGCACGAGGCGCCGTCGGACGCGTTGATCGCGGCCGCCGTGAGCTGGATCGACGACGTCAACGGCCCGGGCTACGTCATCCTCGAATCTTCGCAGGACGACTACGCGCAGACGGCCGGCGGCCGTGCGGGGCTGACGGTCGAGTGGCGCCGCCGTCGTCGCGGCCTCGCCCGCATCCGCGGCTTCTGGCACGGCGTGGCGGCGACGGATCCCGACACGTCCGGACCCGATGTGCGGCTGGCGCGATTCCGGGCGACCCAGACGATCCTCGCGAACGAGCTGCTCGACGTCGATGATGCCCGGCGCATCCTCATCGACTTCGCGCACGGCGAGCAGCCCACCGGGGTTTACGCCTGGCACGACATCACCGACACGTTCACGAAGCGCTGAACGAGCCCGCTGCGCAGGCGACCACGCGCCGAACGCGCATACATTCACCGAGTGCGCATTCGATCGGATGCTCGCTCGATGAAAGGATGCTCGCTCGACACAGACGTCGCAGGCCGCCGGCGGCGTATGCGGCCGCGATCAGCCGACGGTCACGCCGGTGATCGTGATCGGGGTCTTCGGCTTCCCGTCGGCGCCGCCGCTGTCCGTACCGGCCGCGGCGATCTGCTGCACGTGGGCGATGCCGGCCGCATCCATGTGTCCGAACACCGTGTAGTCCGGGTTCAGCTGGGTGTCCTGGTAGACGAGGAAGAACTGCGAGCCGTTCGTGCCCGGGCCGGCGTTGGCCATGGCGACGGTTCCCGCCGGGTAGGTCTCGGATCCGTCCAGCTCATCGGCGTAGCGGTAGCCGGGGCCGCCCATGCCGGTCGCGGTGGGGTCGCCGCACTGCAGCACGAAGATGCCGGAGGTCGTGAGCCGGTGGCAGTTCGTGTCGGTGTAGTACCCCTGGGTGGCGAGGGAGACGAAGCTGTTCACCGTGCAGGGGGTGCGGTCCGCATCCATGCTGATCGGGATGTCGCCGGCGGAGGTTTGCAGCGTGACGGCGACGGTGCCGGTGACGGCGGGCTCGGACGGCGGGGTCGTGACCTCGCGCGCCGCGGCGCCGCCGGCGGAGTAGGTGCAGGTGCCGGCCGTCTCTGTCTCAGCGGACGAGGCCGTGCTCTGGGTCGTGAGGGCGGGGGCAGGGGCCGCGCTCGCGCATCCGGACAGGAGGGCGAGGGCGGCGACGGTGAGGGGAAGAGCGAGGAGTCGGGCACGCATGCAGTCAGCGTATCCGTGCGCATGGGATTCGCAGTGTGGCCTTTGCGGATATGACCAGGTCGCGCGGGTGTCGCGGGCGGGTCTGGGCACAGCGCGGGGTGGGCGGGGTCGCCGGACGCGAGGTGCCACACTTCTGCACACCCGCGCCAGTTGTTCTGAGGCGCAGGTGCGCAGAAGTGTGGCGGTTGCGCAACTGCGACGCAACTCGGGCAAAGACGGGAGCCGGAACCGGAGCTCGAGCCGGGGAGCGGGGGGAACCGGAGCTCGAGCCGGGGAGCGGGGGTCAGCGGGGTCAGAGGGGTCAGCGGGGGAGGCGGGGGACCGCGGCGACCAGCTCGCGCGCGTAGGGGGTCTCGGCGGCGGTGAGGATGCGGGCGGTCGGCGCCTCCTCCACGACACGGCCGTGCTGCAGCACCACGGTCCGCTCGCACAGGGCGGCGACGGCACCGAGGTCGTGCGAGACCATCACCAGCGCGAGGCCCGTCTCCTCGCGCAGGCGCGCGAGCAGCTCGATGACCTGCACGCGCGTGGTCACATCCAGCGCGCTCACCGGCTCGTCGGCGAGGAGCACGCGCGGGCGCGACACGATCGCCCGGGCGATCGCGATGCGCTGGCGCTGACCGCCGGAGAACTCGTGCGGGTAGCGCTGGAGGGTGTCCGCGGACAGCCCCACGGCGGCGACCGCCTCGGCGACGCGGGCCGCCGCATCCGCTCCCGACGCGAGGCCCAGCGAGCGCAGCGGCTCGCCGACGATCCGGTCGATGCGCTGGCGGGGATCGAGCGACGAGTACGGATCCTGGAAGACGGGCTGCACGCTCGCGCGGAACCGCCGCATGAGCGCGCGATCGCGGAGGACGAGGGGCGCGTCGTCGAAGCGCACCTCGCCGTCGCGCGGACGCGACAGCCCCAGCAACAGGCGCAGGATCGTGGACTTGCCCGCGCCCGATTCGCCCACCAGGCCCACGGACTCGCCGGCACCGACCGCGAGCGAGACATCCTCGAGAACCGTCTGAGATCCGTACGCGAACCCCGCAGCGCGAAGCTCCAGCACGCTCATCGCGCACCCCCTTCGTCCCGCGGACCCGCGTCGAGGGCAGAGTCGAGGATGCGGGCACTGCCGATCAGCTGCGCCGTGTACGGGTGTGCGGGTTCGGTGAGCACCGTGGCCACGGTTCCCTGCTCGATCATCGCGCCCTGGCGCAGCACGATCACGCGCTCGGCCATGCGGGAGATCACCGCGAGGTCGTGACTGATGAACAGCAGGGCCATCCCGCGTTCCGCCACCAGACGCTCGAGCAGCGCGAGCACGCCGTCCTGCACCGTGACATCCAGCGCCGTCGTCGGCTCGTCCGCGATCAGCAGCCGCGGGCGAGCGGCCAACGCGATCGCGATGGCGATCCGCTGCCGCTGGCCCCCCGAGAGCTCATGCGGGTAGGCGCGCGCGATCCGCGGGTCGGGCAGCGCGACCTCGTCCAGAGCGGCGGAGACGGCTTCACGCAGCTGCGTCCCGCGCAGCCCGCGCCAGCGCCGCAGCGGCTCGGCGATCTGGCGCCCCACCCGCATCAACGGGTCGAGGGCCGTCAGCGGTTCCTGGAAGACGATCTGCGCGACGGGGCCCCGCAGCGTTCTCAGATCCGCATCCCGCGTGCCCACGACCTCTCGGTCGTCGAGACGGATCGAGCCGGATGCGGACAGCGCAGGAGGCAGCAGGCCCAGCACCGCGAGGGCGGTCAGCGACTTGCCGGATCCGGACTCGCCGATCACCCCGACGCGCTCGCCGGGCGCGACCTCGAACGAGATGTCGCGCACGGGCGTCGCGCCGCCGGCGCGCACCGACAGCCCGGTCACCGAGAGAAGGCTCATCGCGACCTCCGCCGGGTCGGGTCGGTCCACTCGCGCAGTCCGTCCGCGAGGAAGTTGATGCCCAGCACGAGCGCCACGATCGCGATGCCCGGCGCGATGGCGCCCACGGGCGCGGTCAGCACGGTTCCCTGCGCCTCCTGCAGCATGCGCCCCCAAGATGCGTTGGGCGGCGGGGCGCCGAGACCGAGATACGACAGGCTCGCCTCCGCGAGCACCGCGATGCCGAACTGCAGCGCGAGGCTGACCAGCAGCGTCGGGGCGATGTTGGGCAGGACGTGCTGCCGGATGATGCCGCCCAGCCGCGTCCCGCTCGTGCGCGCCGCGACCACGTACTGCTCGCCGAGGACGCGCCGTGCCAGGATGCGGGTCAACCGGGCGACGACGGCCGACATCGCCAGCCCGATCGCGAGGATCGCCGAGAACAGCGACGGACCCTGCACAGCGACCACGAGCATCGCGAGCAGGAGCACGGGGAACGCGATCACCACGTCGAGAGCGGCAGAGAGCGTGTCGTCGAGCCAGGGCCGGGCGAACGCGGCCACGAGCCCCAGCGAGATGCCGATCACGGCGGCGATCAGCACCGCGCCCGCCCCGACCGTCAGAGCGATGCGCGCGCCCACCATGAGCTGGCTCAGCAGGTCGCGGCCCAGGCGGTCGGTGCCGAGAAGGTGGCCGGGGCCCGGCGGTTCGAGCCGGTCACCGCTGATGTCGCTCAGCGGATACGGCAGCCAGACGAGCGAGACGATCGCGGTGAGCACGACGAGTCCCACCAGCACGATCCCGATGATCAGGGTCGCGTGCGGCCGGCGCCGCCGGACGGATGCGGTGGCCACCGCATCCGTCTGAGTCTTCAGAGCCGCGCCGCTCATCGGTTGCCCGAGACGCTCGTGCGCAGGCGCGGGTCGATCAGGCGCTGCACCACGTCGGCGGCGAAACCGACGAGCAGCACGAACAGGGTGCTGACCACGAGGACGCCCTGGATGTTGGCGAAGTCGTGCTGCTCGATACCGGTGAGCAGCATGCTGCCGAGCCCCGGCAGCGTGAACACGCTCTCCACCACGACGGCGCCCAGCAGCGTCGTCGAGAGTTCGATACCGAGCACGGCGACGACCGGTACGGCGCCGTTTCGCACCCCGTGACGCAGGAGCGCCTCGGCGCGGGAGGCGCCGCCCGCTCGGGCGGTGCGCAGGTAGTCGCTGCCGAGCACGTCGAGGGTCGCGGCACGCACGTAGCGGCTGAGCGACGCGCTCATCACGATCGCGATCGTGATGACGGGCAGGGTCAGCGAACGGAGGGCGTCGGAGGGATTCTCCCAGTCCTGGCGGGGGAACCCGCCCGAGGGCAGCAGACCCAGTTGGAGGGCGAAGATCCACACCAGGATGACGCCCACCCAGAAGACCGGAACCGCCACCCCGAGCTGCGCGAACCCCGACAGCAGGATGCCGTACCAGCGGTCGGCCTTGACCGCGGCGGTGATGCCCACGATGAGCGAGACGACCAGCGCGAGGCCGAAGGCGAGCAGGGTGAGCGGGAGCGTGATCGCCAGCCGCGCCGCGACCTCGTCGCCGACCGACCGGGACGAGATGTACGACTCGCCGAGGTCGAAGCGCAGCAGCTGCGCGGCCCAGGTCGCGAACTGCTGCACCAGCGGCTGGTCCGAGCCGACCTGGGCCCGGGCCGCCGCGATCTGCTCCGGCGTCGCGTCCACCGAGAGCAGGGCGTTGGCGGGATCGCCGGGCAGCAGCCGAAGCAGGACGAAGATGACGACCATGGCGACGACGAGGGAGACCGCGAGGAACGCGGCCCGACGCAGCAGATAGACGACCATGGGGTTCACCGGGAATGGATGATGCCGCCGACCAGGTCGGTCGGCGGCATCATCCGTCGATCAGGACTTGACGATGTCGTAGGCGAAGAACTGCGAGTTCAAGCCGTTGACCGGGTACCCGCTGACGTCGCTGGAGGCGACGACGATCTGCGGGTAGAGGTACAGCCACACGCTAGCCGCATCGGCCGCGATCTGCTCGTTGACCTGCTTGAGCAGCGAGGTCTGCTCGTCGACGGTGGTGGCCTGCTCGGCCTCGGAGACCCACTGGGTCACCTGCGGGTTGTTGTAGCCCCAGTAGAAGTCGGGGTTGCCGTACCAGACCACGTCGCGGTCGTTCACGTGCTCCTGCAGGGTGGCGGTGAAGTCGCGGTCCTTGAAGACCTTCGTGTACCACTCGTCCGCGCTGATCGTGTTGATCTCGACCGTGATCCCGACCTCGGCGAGCTGCGACTGCAGGAACTCCGCCACGGCGGGGTGCGGGTCATAGCTCGGGGTGTCGAGGGTGAAGGTGAAGCCGTCGGCGTAGCCCGCCTGCGCGAGAAGCGTCTTGGACAGCGCCGGGTCGTAGGGGTTCACGCCGGTGAGGTCCTCGTACCAGGGGTCCGTCGGCGGGACCATCGAGCCGATGAGGGTGCCGTAGTCGCCCCAGATCGAGCTCAGCAGCTTCTTCGTGTCGATGGCCGAGTACACGGCCTTGCGCACGTCGACGTTGTCGAAGGGGGCGACGCGGTCGTTGAAGGCGAGCAGCTCCTTCGTGGTCGAGGTGCCCTCGCTCACGACGTAGTCGCTGTTGCCGTCGAACTGCGCCAGCTGGTCGGGGCCCTGGATGCTGGTGATGAGGTCGATCTCGCCCGTCAGCAGCGCGTTGTTCTCGGCCGTCGCGTCGGTGAAGTACGTGAAGACGACCTCGGCGTTCTTCGCGGCGCTGCCCCAGTAGCCGTCGAAGCGCTTCAGGGTCAGCGTGCTGCCCTGCTTCCACTCGTCGAGCGTGTACGGGCCGGTGCCGTCCTCGGTCGTGGTCAGATCGCCTGCCTCGGTGTTGACGATCCACACGTAGCTCAGGTTGTAGAGGAACGAGATCGAGCGCTGCGAGAGCGTGAACACGACCGTGTTCTCATCGGGGGTCGCGATGTCCGCGATCGGCCCGAAGCTCGACTTGCGGGCCGACTTCGAGTCGTCCGCGAGGACGGCCTCGACGCTCGCCTTGACGTCGGCGGAGGTCAGCTTCTTGCCGGAGTGGAACTCGACGCCCTCGCGCAGCGTGATCGTGTAGGTCAGGCCGTCGTCACTGACCTCTTCGGACTCGGCGAGCAGCGGCTGGACCTCGCCGTCGTCCGTGAGCTTGTAGAGCCCCTCGTAGACGTTGCCGTTGAAGGCCTCGGTCACGCCCTGACCGCCGCCCTGAGTGTTGCTCAGGTTCTGCGGCTCGTACAGCGAGCCGATCACGATCGTGGCGTCGTCGGCGTTCTCGGTCGTGCCGGAACCGGCGGCGCAGCCGGCCAGCAGCAGGGCTGCGGCAGCGGCGGCCGTCACGGCGAGCAGAGGTCTTCTCATGCGGGGATACTCCAGGGTGCTGTGGGTGGGGTCGGGATGCTGTGCGCCGCCGCGTCAAGCGGCGTAGATGTCGAAGCCGTCGCGGAAGACGACGGACTTCTCGCCCGCGCGCACCGGAACCTCGAAACGGTTGGATGCGGGAGGAAGCGGGCAGTTGTACTGAGCGGAGAAGCCGCACGGCGGCACGAAGGCGCGGTTGAAGTCCAGCACGACAGCGTGCGGGTCGCCCTCGACGTGCTGCACGAACAGGAAGCGACCGGGTCCGTAGGTCTCGACGCCGTTGGTGGTGTCGCCGAACACGAGCAGGAGCTTCCCGCCGTCGTCGAAGGCGGCGAGCGTGCGCTCCACCCCGCCGATCGTCGCGGTGATGTCGCCGGGGACGATGAGATCGCGGGTGCCGCCGTTGTCGCGGATGTGCTCGAAGGGCACCGTGCGCGAGGCCTCCACCGGGCGGAATGTGCCGTCGATGACCCAGGCCGGGTCGTAGTCGTAGGTGTCGATGCGCTCGAAGGCGCCGATGGCGGGGGACGCCGCATCCCAGAACCGCAGGCCGTGCTGCGGCTCACCCGTGTCGATGTCGGTGCGTTCGATCTCGGTCACCTGCACGGTGGGCGCAGCCGAGGCCTGCGCGGAGCCGAGATCGGTGCGGGAACCGGTCCAGCGAGTCTCGACGAGGGCGAGGTTGCCGGTGGGGGCGGCGACGGCGCGTTCGCGCGCGGCGTGCCAGCGGGCGTGGTCTTCACGGGCGGACATGATGCGTCCATTCTCGGAACTCGGGGGTGTGGTGCCCAATCGGGCGTCACGGAAGGCAATGCGCCGGACGATCGGGATATTCCCCGCGCGCCCGCGCAGGACCGGCTCGATAGACTGCCGGGAGACCTCCCGCTCGGCGGGTTCACGTCTTCCGGTGCCGTCAGGCGCCGTCATCAGCCACCCGATTCGAGGGAGCCACCCATGCCAGGCATCGTGATCGTCGGCGTCCAGTGGGGCGACGAGGGCAAGGGCAAGGCCACCGATCTGCTCGGCTCGCGCACCGACTGGGTCGTCAAGTTCAACGGCGGCAACAACGCCGGGCACACCGTGGTGATCGGCGACGAGAAGTACGCCCTGCACCTGCTGCCGTCCGGCATCCTCTCGCCCGGCGTGAACGCCGTCATCGGGAACGGCGTCGTCGTCGACCTCGAGGTGCTCTTCTATGAGCTCGAGGCGCTCCAGGCCCGCGGCGTCGACACGTCGCGCCTGCGGGTGAGCGCCAACGCGCACGTGATCACGCAGTACCACCGCACGCTCGACAAGGTCACCGAGCGCTTCCTCGGCAAGCGTCAGATCGGCACCACCGGGCGCGGGATCGGCCCCGCCTACGCCGACAAGATCAACCGCGTCGGCATCCGCATCCAGGACCTGTTCGACGAGAACATCCTGCGTCAGAAGGTCGAGGGCGCCCTCGACCAGAAGAACCACCTTCTCGTGAAGGTCTTCAACCGCCGCGCCATCACGGTCGATGAGATCGTGGAGGACCTGCTCTCGTATGCGGAGCGACTGCGCCCCATGGTCTGCGACACCGGACTGCTGCTGAACGATGCGCTGGATGCGGGAGACGTCGTGGTCTTCGAGGGCGGCCAGGCCACGATGCTCGACGTCGACCACGGCACGTACCCGTTCGTGACCTCCTCGTCGGCGACCGCCGGCGGCGCCGCGACCGGCTCGGGCGTCGGCCCCAACCGGCTCGACCGCATCGTCGGCATCGTGAAGGCGTACACGACGCGTGTCGGGTCCGGGCCCTTCCCGACCGAGCTCTTCGACGAGCAGGGCGAGTGGCTGCGTTCGCGCGGGTTCGAGTTCGGCACCACGACGGGCCGTCCGCGCCGCGTCGGCTGGTACGACGCTCCCATCACGCGTTACGCCACGCGCATCAACGGCATCACCGATCTCGTGCTCACCAAGCTCGACATCCTGACCGGCCTCGAGCAGATCCCGGTCTGCGTCGCCTACGACGTCGACGGGGTGCGCTTCGACGAGGTCCCGGTGAACCAGACCGAGTTCCACCACGCCAAGCCGATCCTCGAGTACCTGCCGGGCTGGTCGGAGGACATCTCGACCGCGCGCACGTTCGAGGAGCTCCCGCAGACGGCGCAGGACTACGTGCTGGCGCTCGAGCGCCTGAGCGGTACCCGCATCTCGGTGATCGGCGTGGGCGCCGCCCGCGACGCCGTCATCGTGCGCCACGACCTCGTCGACTGACGTGCGGCTGCTCACCGGCGGCTACGGCGCCGAGATGGACGGCATCGGCGAAGGCATCGGCGAGTTGCATGCCGGCGCCGCCGACCACTCGATCGCGGGTTCGGCGCTCGCCTTCGCCGGCGTGGTCGCCCCCGTCCACGGGTCGCCCTCGTGGGTCGCGCGCCACCCCACCCTCGATGTCGTCTACGCGGCTCTCGAATCGGCCGGTGCGGTGCAGGCCTTCCGTCGCACGGGTGAGTCCCGGTACGAGCGTCTCGGGCCTGCGGTCCCCGCGGGCGAGGCCGTCTGCCACATCGCCGTCGCGCCCGACGGCGCCTGGCTCATGGCGACGTGCTGGGGGGACGGCCGTGTGGTGCGGATGACGCTGGACGCCACCGGGCGTCCGTCGCGACCCTCTCTCGCTCCGGCACCCGTCGATCCGTATGCCGGTTCGGGAATGTCGGTGTCGACCGCCGTCGCGGAGGCGGCCGACGTGAGTCTCGAGGCGGCGGCCCGTGCCCTGAGGGAGGCGGCCGGCGAGGAGTACGCGCACCTCATCCCGCACCTGGGGGAGTCGGAGGCGCCCGTCGCCCCCGAGCTCGATACCCCGGTGCTGGAGCGCACGCCGCACGCCCACCAGAGCATCCTTCTTCCCGGCGGTGCCGTGGCCACGACCGACATGGGTTTCGATCTCGTGCGGTTCTGGCGCCCCTCCGGCGACGGGCTGCGTGCGGCGGGGCAGGTCGTGCTTCCCCGGGGCAGCGGCCCGCGCCACGGCGTGTGGCATCCGAGCGGGCATCTCTATGTCGTGGCGGAGCTCTCGCGCGAGGTGTTCGTGCTGGCGCCGGATGCGTCGGGCGCCTGGCATCTGGCCGGCGGTGTCCAGCTGGCGGGGACCCTCGACGGCGATACCGCGGCCGAGCTCGCCGCATCCTCCGACGGCTCGTTCCTCGTCGCGGGCGTGCGCGGCAGCAACACGCTCGCCACCGTGCGGGTGGCCGGCGCGGGGGAGCAGCTGCAGTTCGTCGCGCTCGCCGACAGCGGCGTGGACTGGCCGCGCCATCACGTCGTCTCCCGCGACACGGTCCTTGTCGCCGGTCAGCGTTCGGACGAGGTCACGTCCGTCTCACTGGATCTCCGCACCGGAATCGCGGGGCGCGTGCGCTCCCGCGTGGCCGTGCCGTCCCCGACCTGCCTGCTGCCCATCCGCTGAGCGAGCGAAGCGAGCCGAGACGCCGGCGCTCTCAGGCGTCCGGATGCAGCTTCGCGTCCTGCTTGGGGATGATGATCTGCTTGACGATGAGCAGGATCGAGGCGGTGACGGGGATCGCGACCAGCGCCCCCAGCAGCCCGAGCAGGGTGCCGCCCACGAGCGCGCCGATCACGACGAGTGATCCCGGGATCGAGATCGTGCGGTTCATGACGCGGGGTGTCAGCAGGTATGCCTCGAGCTGCATGTAGACGAGATAGGCGATCGCGAACACGAGCGCGCCCATCGGGCTCGCGAACAGGGCGAACACCGAGCCGATCACCCAGAACAGCACCGTTCCGACGAGAGGGATGAGGGTGATGCAGAACGCGACCACCGCGAACAGCTGCGGGAAGGGCAGACCCAGCACCAGGAACATGATCAGCACGAACACGGCGTTGCACAGGGCGAGCACGACCATGCCGCGCAGGTACCCTCCGATGGAGTCCGCGATCTCCTCGGTGAGCGAGGCGACCTTGGTGCGCGAGTAGGCGGGGGCGAGCGAGAGGAGCGACTTCTTCATCGTCGGCAGGGAGGCCGTGAAGTAGAGGCTCAGGACCAGGACGATGATCCCACCGGAGATCCCGGTGACGATCGAGACGCCGACCTTGAGCACACCGCCGCTGATGGAGGCGATGTTGGTCGGGTTGGTGATGAAGTCCTGCACGTGCGACAGGATGTCGGGCAGTGCGCTGCCGAAGGTGTCGTGGAGTGTGCGGTACAGGTCGCTGCGCTGGAACGTCGTGAACAGCTGCGGCACGCTGTTGAAGAACTCCGCGATCTGCTGCACCACGGTCGGGATGATGAGCAGCAGCACCCCGGCCAGCACGATCGCGAAGCTGACGAACACGATCACGATGCCCCAGACGCGTGCGACGCCGCGCTTCTCGAAGAATCGCACGAGCGGGTCGAGGCCGAGGGCGGCGAACAGGGCGAAAGCCACGTAGATCAGCACCGTGGACAGGTTCGAGACCGCGAGTCCGAGCACCAGGGCGAGCAGGCCGCCGAGGGTCACGAAGAACCCGAGGGCGAACGGATGGTGCACGGCGCGCCAGCGAAGGCCCGTGGCGGTGGGCGGGGCGGATGCGGGATCGACGGACCCAGCCGATTCATCGGTCATGACCACACTCTAGGGCGCGGCCCGCGCGGTAGTGTCGAGCGCGAGGAGGACGCCATGACCGAGCCCGTCGACCCGATCTCCACCCTCCAGGGGCTGCGCGCCAGCATCGACAACATCGATGCGGCGCTGACCTTCATGCTGGCGGAGCGTTTCCGCTGCACGAAGGCCGTCGGAGCACTGAAGGCGGAGCACGGCCTGCCTCCCTCCGACCCAGCTCGTGAGGAGCGACAGCTCGCGCGGCTGCGCAGTCTCGCGCTGCAGGCGGACCTCGACCCGGCGTTCGCCGAGAAGTGGTTCAACTTCGTCGTGGCCGAGGTGATCCGCCACCACGAGGCCGCCGCATCCGCCACCGACTGATCCTCGTCAGCGCGGACAGTCGGCCCCGGCCTTCACGCCGCTGAACGCGCGCGCAGCGAGGCGCCGAGGCGGCGGACGACCTCCTGAAGCACCGGAGTCGGGGTCGCGAAGATGAGCCGCGCGAAACCGGTGCCGGCGACACCGCACATGGTTCCCTCCGTGAGCTGGACGGACGCCTCCCGCTGGAAGAAATCGGCGGGCGCGTCGCCGAGGCCGGCGTCGCGGAAGTCGATCCATCCGACGTAGGTTCCCTCGGGCTTCGGCATCCATGCCCCCGGGATCTCCTCGGCGACGAGGTCCCGCAGGACGTCCCGATTGCGTTCGAGGTACGGCACGAGCTCGGCGAGCCAGTCGTCGCCGTCGCGGTACGCCACGGCGTTGGCGACGGCGCCCAGGTTGCTGGTGCCGTGGCCGCCGAACGGGCCGATCTTCGCCCACCTCTCACGGTCGGCGTCGCTCGTGAGGACGAGCTGAGCGCACTTGAGTCCGGGCAGGTTCCACGCCTTGGACGCGCTCATCGCCGTGATCGTGTGCTGAGCGGCGGCCTCGGAGATCGACGCGTACGGGATGTGGGTCGATCCGCTGAAGACGAGCGGAGCCCAGATCTCGTCGGAGAACACGTGTCCGCCGTTGCGGTCGACGACCTCGGAGACGGCGACGAGCTCTTCGCGGCTGAAGACGCGGCCGACCGGGTTGTACGGGTTGCACAGGAGCAGGAGGTTCCCGCCCTCGTCGAATGCGCGCTGGAGCGCGTCGAGGTCGAACTCGTAGCGGCCGTCACGGACGGCGAGCGGTACTTCGATGACCTCACGCCCCCGCATCGGCGGCACGAACAGGAACGGCATGTACGAGGGCGTCGGCACGATGATCTTGGAGCCCGGAGCCGAGCAGTGCTCCATCGCGAGTTCGAGACCGACGATGACATCCGGAACGCCCCACACATCCGATGCCGGAACCTGCCAGCCGTAGCGACGCCCGACGAACTCCGCGGTCGCCTCGGAGAGATCCGCCGCGATCCCCCGCGGCATGTAGCCGAACGACCCGGCTTCCACGGCTCGGTGCAGCGCCTCGGTGATCTTGCGATCGATGCCGAAGTCCATCTCGGCGACGAACGCGCCCAGCGTCCCGTCCTCCGCCGACCACTTCGTGGCCCCGGTGGATCGCAGCTGATCGATGGTGATGGCATCGACGCGTCGTGCGAACTCGCTCATGCTGTTCTCCTCGTCAAGGGCGTGATCCCAACTCCGATCCGGGATCGCGCCCCCTCCATCATCCGCCGTTCTCAGGGGGTGGCGCGCCGCAGCGTCGGGAAGGCGATGGCTGCCAGCAGTGCGGCGATGCCCGCGATCAGCAGCGTGACGCCTCCGAACCCGATCGACACGAACCAGTCGACGACCGACGGCCAGGCGTCCATACGCGTGACGGCGAACAGCGCGAGCACGATCACGGCGGCGACCGCGACGAGGGTGACGATCAGCCACAACGTGCCGAAGCGCTTGAAGATCGTGGCGCCCCAGAAGCCGGAGACGAAGAACAACAGGGCGAGCACGAAGTAGAAGACCCCCGCCAGCGTCGCTCCCGATTCCCAGACGACCCCGACGGCGAAGAAGTAGCCGTTGAGTCCCCAGCCGCCGGTCGCCGTTTCGATGAGCCCGCCGATGACGAAGATGACGGCGAGCATGACGGCGGTGAGCACCGCGGTCAGCATCGTGCCGATGAAGAACTCGCGGCGCGTCACGCTCATCGCCTGCGAGAACGGGAAGGTCATGGTCAGCGCTTGGGCGCCGATGACCGCGAAGTACCAGAGGGGCGCCTGCGCGCCGCCGCCGTAGAAGGCGCCGGTCACTCCGGCGCTGAAGAGGATGCCGTAGACCGCGAGGCTGAGGCCGAAGGCTCCGCCCAGCACGATGAGAGGCACCCAGACGAAAGTCTGCTTGTTGGTCAGCTGCATGCGGACGACCTTGAGGATGCGGTTCATCGCACGACTCCGTTCTCGAGAGCGGGGGACTCGACGCGCTTGGTGAGGCGCACGACGAGCTGTTGCAGGGACACGGGCGCGAGCTCGAGGCCCGCATCCCGCATGCGTGCGCGTTCATCCGGGGTGACCGCGCCGAGCACGGTGACGGATGCGACGCGGCCGAGGCTCTCGCGGTGCAGCACCTCCCGGCCGGCGACGAAGGCGTCGACCGCATCGGCGTCGCCGACGACGCTCGTCGCGCGCTCACGCAGCGCCTCGGTGTCCTCATCCAGCAGAACGCGACCGCCCTCGACGACGATGACCTTCTCGAGGAGGTTCGACACCTCGTCGATGAGGTGGCTCGAGAGGATGATGGTGCGGGGGTGTTCGGCGTAGTCCTCGAGGAGCCGGTCGTAGAAGATCTGGCGGGCGACCGCATCCAGTCCGAGATACGGCTCGTCGAAGAATGTGATCTCGGCGCGGGAGGCGATGCCGATGATGACGCCGACCGCGGAGAGCTGTCCGCGCGAGAGCTTCTTGATGCGTGTCTTCATCGGCAGGCGGAAGTCCGCGACGAGCCGCTCGGCGAGCTCCTGGTCCCAGTTCGGGAAGAAGAGCCTGGCGATGCGGAACGCATGAGCGGGGAGGGCGTCGTCGGGGTAGCGCTGGCTCTCACGGACGAAGCAGACCCGCGAGAGCACGTGGGCGTTCTCGTAGGGGTCCTCGCCGAACACGCGCACCTGTCCCGAGGTGGCGAAGTTCTGCGCGGTGAGGATCGACATGATCGTCGTCTTGCCCGCGCCGTTGCGTCCGAGGAGGCCGTAGATGGCGTCCTTCTCGATGCGGAAGCTGACGTCGTCGATCGCGACGGTGTCGTGGTACCGCTTGGTCAGTGCGCTGACCTCGATCACGGCGGTCACTGGTTCGCTCCTTCGTTGGTGTTGGCGTTGGCGTCGGGGGTGTTGGCGGCGCGGTCCGTGATGAGATGGGTGATGTCCTCCGGGCCGAGTCCGAGCCGGCGGGCCTCGGCCAGCAGCGGCTCGACGAAGCGGTCGGCGAACGCGGTGCGGCGCTCGTTCAGGAGCACCTCGCGGGCGCCGGGGGCGACGAACATGCCCACCCCCCGGCGCTTGTAGAGCACGCCCTTGTCGACGAGCATGTTGACTCCTTTGGCTGCGGTGGCGGGATTGATGCGGTGGAACGCGGCGAGTTCGTTGGTCGACGGCGCCTGGTCCTCCTCGCGGAGGCTGCCGTCGACGATCGCGTCCTCGACGCTCTCCGCGATCTGCAGGAAGAGCGGTCTGCCCTCTTCGATCACTGGGTCCCCGTTCGGTGGTTCATTACTTGACTAACTAACCATGCAACGACGAGTGTGGCGGCGTCAAGTACGCGGATCGACGTGCGCGTCAGGACTCGGATCGCACCGCATCGCGCGTCCGAGATGGACCGGAGCGCGTACGCGTCGCTGTCAGACGATGAAGACGCTCTGTCCGTGCCCGATCTGGAAGGACTCGTACTCGTCGGAGCTGTCGATGACGCGAACGCGCAGTCCGCCCTCGAAGGTCATCGAGAGACTGCGATCGTCGTCGACCACGACGTCCGCGACGAGAGTTCCCAGCGCGGCGACGAGAGTCGCCGCGGCGTCGCGGGTGTCGTCGACCACGGTCTCCTCAGAATCCGTTTGCTGCACCCCCAACTGGCCCTCCACGGACACGTAGATGCCCTCGTCGAAGCGCATGATCAGTTGATAGCGCCCGAAGCACAGCTGGTCGAGTGAGCGTCCGCGCAGAAAGTCGAACGTCTCGCCGGCGGGGATTCGGTACATGGTGTGAACCTACTCCCGCAGAGCACCCGCGCGGAGCCGGTATTCACGCCGCATGTGCGCACGGGCGCGACGTTTGATATCACGCGGGCGCGGTAGCGCGATCGGTCGGATGCGGCAACCGCGGGGGCCGACTTGCGAACCCCGAAAACGCATGACACGTTGGAAAAGGCCCGTCGCCGGGCCCCACGACCAGTCCGCGGTCGCCTGATGCCCCTCCGGGAGCGCGTCGGCGAGCGTACGGTCGGCGACCGTGCCCGGGCCCTATGCCCGGTGCCCGTGCGTGTTGCGCCTCCCGACGCGACCGCCTGTGGTCGTCCACCCGGGCGTGACCGATGCAGTCTGTGCACCGGACTGCCGAGGTGCAATCCACGTGAGTGTCGAACATGCCATTGAGGCGCGGAACCTGTTCAAGGTCTTCGGTAAGAATCCCAAGTCCGTCATCGAGCAGTTGCGCGCGGGCAAGACCCGAGCCGAGGTGTCGGACCGCGGCACGGCCGCGGTGATCGACGCGAGCTTCACCGTCGACCCGGGCGAGATCTTCGTGATCATGGGCCTCTCCGGCTCCGGCAAGTCCACGATCATCCGGATGCTCAATGGACTGCTGCCCCCGAGCGCCGGCGAGGTACTCGTGCAGGGCCAGAACGTGACCACGGCGTCGGCCGCGCAGCTGCGCCGCATCCGACGCTCGTCGATCTCGATGGTGTTCCAGCACTTCGCGCTTCTGCCGCACCGCACGGTGCTCGACAACGCCGCGTACGCGCTGGAGATCCAGGGCGTCGGCACGCAGGAGCGCCGCGAGCGCGCCCGCGAGATCCTCGACAAGGTCGGCCTCGGCGATCGGGTCGACGCGATGCCCGGTGAGCTCTCCGGCGGAATGCGCCAGCGCGTCGGCCTCGCCCGCGCCCTCACCTCCGGCACCGACATCCTCCTCATGGACGAGGCGTTCTCGGCCCTCGACCCCCTCATCCGCCGCGAGATGCAGGAGCAGCTCATCGAGCTGCAGCAGGAGCTCGGGCGCACGATCGTCTTCATCACGCACGACCTGAACGAGGCCATGTTCCTCGGCGACCGCATCGCTGTCATGCGCGACGGGCGCATCGTGCAGAACGGCACCCCGGAGGAGATCCTCACCGACCCGGCGAACGACTACGTCGCCCAGTTCGTGCAGGACGTCGACCGGGCCCGCGTGCTGACCGCATCGTCCGTGATGGCGCCGCCGCAGGCGACGACGCCCGTGTCGGCCGGGATGCGGGGCGCCCTGCGCGTCATGCGTGACCTCCAGGCCGGAGCGGTGGCCGTCGTCGAGAACCGCCGCTATCTCGGGGCCGTGACCGACCGCGCCGTGATCCGCGCGGTCAAGGCGGGCGAGACCGACCTCCGCCGCATCGTGCAGCGCGCGCAGCAGGTGGTCGGACCCGATGACCCGCTGACGGATGTCGTCGAGCACTCCGTCGAGTCGCCCTACCCCGTCGCCGTGGTCGACGAGCGTCAGCGCCTCATCGGCGTGATCCCCCGCGTCACCCTCCTGGCCGCCCTCGGCAACGTTCCCACCGTCACGCGCGAGAACCCGATCATCGACGTCCCCGCATCCGTGCCCGCGAGCGTGCTCACCGAGACGCTCGCCGTCGTCGACCAACCCGCCGCCACGACCACGGGAGGTGCGCGGTGAACGATCTCTTCCGCCTTCCCCTCGGCGACGTCGTCGAGACCGCCGTCCGCTGGATCATCAAGACCTTCTCCTGGCTCTTCGACGGGATCAGCGTCGCCTTCCGTGCCCTCTACGACGGGCTCGACACCGTGCTGTCCGGCCCGCCGTTCTGGGTGATCATCGCTGTATTCGTCGCGCTCGCGTTCTTCGCGAAGGGGTGGAGACTGGCCCTGGGCACGGCGATCGGGCTCCTGCTGATCGTCACGATCGATCAATGGGATGCGGCCATGGACACCCTCGCGCTCGTGATCATCGCCGCCGTCATCGCGGTCGCCATCGCCCTTCCCTTGGGCATCTGGGCCGCTCGCAGCGATCGCGTCTCCGCCGTCGTGCGGCCCGTGCTCGACTTCCTCCAGACGATGCCCGCCTTCGTCTACCTGATCCCCGCGCTCATCATGTTCAGCGTGGGCCCCGTGCCGGGCATCGTCGCCACCATCGTCTTCGCGATGTCTCCCGGTGTGCGACTGACGGAGCTCGGCATCCGCGGTGTGGACACCGAGGTCGTCGAGGCCGGTCACGCCTTCGGCGCCTCGCCCGGCCGCATCCTGCGCCAGATCCAGCTGCCCCTGGCGCTTCCGAGCATCATGGCCGGCGTGAACCAGGTCATCATGCTGAGCCTGTCGATGGTCGTCATCGCCGGCATGGTGGGAGCGGGCGGGCTCGGCGGTCAGATCGTGCAGGCCCTCAGCCGGATCGACATCGCGCTGGGCGTGGAGGCGGGTCTCGCCGTCGTCATCATCGCGATGATCCTCGACCGCGTCACCTCGAGCTTCGCGGGCCCCCGCCCGAAGCGGGCGCTCCTCAGCCGACGCCGTGAGCTCGCCCGCGCGGCCTGAGCGCGCGCCGGCCCATCCGAGAACTTGCGAGCTCATCACTCGCGAGCGGCCGTCGACACTCGACGTGCCGTACCGACCTTGTCCGCGACAGCACGCGGACGGAGAGGACTGCAGATGACTGTCACCAAGAAGAACCTGACCGCCGGAATCGCCCTCGCGGGCGTCGCCGCCCTCGCCCTGACCGGCTGCTCTGCTGCCGGCGACGCGGGCGAAGGGTCGGGCGAGCGTCCCATCACGATCGCCGTGTTCAACGGCTGGGACGAGGGCATCGCCGCGTCCGAGCTGTGGAAGAACGTGCTCGAGGAGCAGGGCTACGAGGTCGAGCTCGAGTACGCGGACCCGGCAGCGGTCTACACCGGTATCGCGAACGGCGACTACGACCTGACGCTGGACACCTGGCTGCCGCTGACCCACGCCCAGTACATGGAGACCTACGGCGACGACCTCGTCGACCTCGGCGCCTGGAACGACGAGGCCAAGCTGACGATCGCCGTCAACGAGGACGCTCCCATCGACTCGCTCACCGAGCTCGCCGACAACGCCGACGTCTTCGGCAACCGTCTCGTCGGCATCGAGGCGGGATCCGGTCTCGTGACCGTCACGCAGGACGAGGTCATCCCCGGCTACGGTCTGGAAGGACTCGACTTCGTCACGTCCTCGACGCCGGCGATGCTCACCGAGCTTCAGGCGGCGACGGATGCGGGCAAGGACATCGCCGTGACCCTGTGGCGTCCGCACTGGGCCTACAACGCCTTCCCGCTCAAGGACCTCGAGGATCCTGATGGCTTGCTCGGCGACGCCGAGGGCATCCACACGGTGACGTCGGCGAGCTTCAAGGACGACTTCCCCGAGGTGAACGACTGGCTCGCGTCGTTCAAGATGGACAACGACACCCTGTACTCGCTCGAGGATGCGATGTTCAACTCCGGCGGCAGCGGCAACGACTACGCCCCGGCGGTCACCGACTGGATCGCCGAGAACCAGGCGTGGGTGGACGCGCTGACGTCCTGACGATCGTCGCCGGAACGCGCCGCATCCTTCGGGGTGCGGCGCGTTCCGGCATTCGGTGCGTGCTGGTTCTCACTGCGCTCTCGCGCTCAGCGCATTCTGGCGTTCAGTGCGCGCTCTCCTCGGCGAGCAGGGCGAGCTTGCGGACCGAATCGCGGAACGCCGCCTCGGTGGCTTCCACGTCGCCCGCGCCGGTCATGTCGGAGATGAGCGATTGGAACGCGGAGACGGTCACGAGCACCGTCAGCGATGCCTCACGCACGATCGACGTGTCATCGCCGGCGAGCCGCCGGCACTCGGGGTGCGCCGCGAGCCACGGCGCGAGGAACGCCGTGAGCTCCGTGGTCAGCGAGAGGAAGGGCGCGAGGATCGCGGCCTGCGTATCGGGCTGTTCCAGCAGCATCCGATTGCGTCCCTCCGCCACCACCGCGTTGATCTGCGCGTGGCCGATCGAGGCGATGATCAGCCGGAAGACCGCGGTGGTGAGCGGGACGTCCGCCGACATCTCGATGATGACGGCCGCCTGGTCGGCCGGCAGCAGGTGCAGCGAGCGTCCGAAGAGCGCGGTCTCGCGGGAGCTCATGTAGTTGAAGAACGTGCTGCGCGACACGTCGGCGCGCTCGCAGATGTCGGCGACCGTGACATTCGCGTGGCCGCGCTCGAGGGCGAGCTCGACGGCCGCGATCTCGATCGCGTTCTCGGTGTCGCGCTTCTTGCGTGCGCGCAGTGACTCGGCCATGGCTCCTGAAGTGAAAGATGGGCGTGGTATATCTTTGGACGGCGTCCACGTTAGGCGATTGCCTGAGACGACGCGGCCTGCGTTATGGATGTGAGTGTCGCTGGGGGGCGTCGCGGGGGCCCGGGGGCATCGGCGGTTCGCGCCGGTGCCCCTCTTCATCCGACCCGGTCGTGGATGCCGGGGGACCGGCCTCCGCCGCATCGGCCCCGTTCCAGGCGGCGGTGGCAGGAAGCTCGAGGGCGACGCGTCGCTCGAGCTCGTCGATCGCCGCATCGGAGAGCGAGATCAACCCGTCGAGTTCTTCGCGCACCCGGCGATACGCGAGCTGTCGCTCGGCGGGAGTCGCCGCCTCGTCTACCGCGACCGAGAGCAGCTGCTGCGCGGTGTCGAGGCGTTTGCGCTCGGACGGCGTGAACCCGGCATCGCGTACGCGTCGCGCCTCGCGTTCGGCGACGTCGAAGGCCACCTCGTAGTCCGTGACGGGCGTTCTGGTACGCGGCGAGCTCTGCCGCGGTGATCCTCGCATCCGCCGATGCCGGCCGCATCCGGTCCGCGACCCGCTTGGCGCGCAGGAACGCGGCCGTGAGCTCCTGGCGCCCGTCGCTCATGGCGGGGTAGGCGATCATCTTGGCGACGTCGAGCTCGTACTCGAGCCAGCGCGCCGTGGTCGCGTCGTGTTCGGCGAGCGTGCGTTCGAGCGCGGATGCCACAGGCTCCGGCCGCGGCTCGACGGGCGCCTGTGGGACCGCTCCGCTCCTGGCGCGGATCAGTTCGAGTCGCCTCTCATGCCGCCGTTTCGCGCCTCGTTCCCACGCGCGGGCGACGCCGCCGGCGACGCCGATGAGGGGGAAGGCGAGCCACCAGTTGTGCTGGAGGAACGCGAACAGCTGATCCACTTCTCCATGTTAGGAGCCGCGGTGCTCCGATCGCGGGTCAGGAGGCCAGAGTTCGTCGTGTCCCGGGCGCTGCGCCGGCCGCATCCGCCCAGAGCTCGTCGAGTGACAGGCCGATGACCGACGCTACGGCGGCGACCGTGGAGAATGCGGGCGTGGCGACGCGACCCGACTCGATCTTTCGCAGCGTCTCGGGGGAGATGCCGGCGTCGAGCGCCACTTCGAGCATCGAGCGCTCGCCCCGCGCTCGCCGCAGAGCTGCGCCGAGGCGTCGGCCGCGCTCCATCTCGACGGGTGTCAGAGGGAGTCGGACCATCATGCGCCCACGATAGCGGTATTTCTCGACCGGTATAGTTATTTTCATGATCGAGATCTTCACGCCCGCCGAGGTCGACCGCGCACGCCGTACGGGTGCCCTCGTCGGTCAGATCCTCGATACGATCCGCTCGCGCGTCGTGCCGGGCACCAACCTGCTCGAGATCGACGCCTGGGCGAAGGAGATGATCCTGGGCGCCGGTGCCGTGTCGTGCTACGTCGACTACGCGCCCTCGTTCGGCCGTGGGCCGTTCGGCCATTACATCTGCACCGCCGTCAACGACGCCGTCCTGCACGGCATGCCGCATGACGAGCGCGTCGCCGACGGCGACCTGCTGACCCTCGACCTCGCCGTCACGCTCGACGGCATCTCCGCGGATGCGGCGGTGAGCTTCATCGTCGGCGAGACCCGCCCCGCCGAGAGCGTCGCGCTGATCGACGCGACCGAGCGCGCCCTCGCCGCGGGTATCGCGGCCGCGAAGCCGGGCGCCAAGGTGGGCGATCTGTCTCGCGCGATCGGCACCGTGCTCAAGCAGGCCGGCTACTCCGTGAACGTCGAGTTCGGTGGCCACGGCATCGGCACGACGATGCACCAGGATCCGCACGTCCCGAACGCCGGGCGTCCCGGGCGCGGCTTCGTGCTGCGTCCGGGCCTCCTGCTCGCGCTCGAGCCGTGGGTCATGGTCGACACGGATCAACTGGTGATCGACGACGACGGCTGGACGCTGCGCAGCGCCACCGGATGCCGCACGGCCCACACCGAGCACACGATCGCCATCACGGAGACCGGCGCGGAGATCCTGACGCTGCCGCGCTGACGCCGGGGGACACCGCACTGCCCGCTCCCCTCGGCCGCGACGTCCGCACGATCGCCGGAGCCGGTGTGTGGTCCGGGGCCCGCGAGGCGGGCAGATCGGGGTCGGTCGTGCAGATGGCGCCACTCCGAGACGCCGGGCGCGCGTGCTCGCCGGCTCAGGACCGCGGGTCGCGACCGGCGCCACCGGAGCGGCGCGGCACGGGCCAGACGGTGCGGACGACCCCCTCGGCCGTTCCGGACGACTCCGGCGTGCGCGGCGCGGGCTTCCGCGTCTCCGGTGCGGGCCGCGCGGGCTCGGTGCGGATGACGCGAGGCGGATCGGATGCCGACGCGCTCTCGCGCGGCGGAACCTCGGGATGCCGACGCCCGCGCTCCGCGGAGGCCCGCAGGGCCGCGGTCTCCGCGGCGGCGAACGCATCGTTCAGCTCACGGACCGCAGCGGCGTAGGCCACGTAGTCCGCGGGATCCATGCGCGTCGCGCCGTTCGGCGGGCGCAGCCACTGCGCCCGTTGCATCGCCTGCAGGTAGGCGGCTGTCGCCGGATGGTGGGGGTCGCTCATCTGGGGCACGGCGATCGCGAGCTCGACGTCTGTCTCGTACTCGAGCCAGCGCGCGGCGATCGTGTCGTGCTCGCGCACGATCCGCGCGAGCGGGAGTTCGGCGTCGCGGGCGGCCAGCTGCGCGCGTTCCGCCTTCACCCGCGTGCGCGCGGCGCGCAGAAGCAGCGTGGCTGTGCGCTGCGCCTCGCGTGCCTGGTTCAGCGCGCGGCGCGCCTCGGAGTGCGAGGCGCTGCGGGTGGCACGGGCGGCCTGCACCTCGGCCTGCGCGGCACGCGTGCGGGCCCGGGCGCCGAGCAGCTCACGGACCGCATGCTGTTCCTGGTGCCGCGCCGCATCCAGCGCCAGACGACGCGCCCGGCGCCGCCCGGTCGTGGCCGCGACGTATCCGACGGTGCCGGCGCCCGCCGCAGCGGGGGCGGTCCACCACCAGACCGCGAGGAACTCGAGCAGGGGTCCCACATTCCCATCGTACGGCGCGACAGGACGGACGGCCGAGGGGATGCGGCGGACACAGGCACAGCCGGGGCGGCTCAGTCGGTCCGACATGTGCACGGCGGACACCGTGAATCCCGCCTCATCCGCCTCGCGAGTTCACGTCCGCACCACGAGTCGTGCAGATGTCGCACTAGGACCCCCAGGACCCCGCAGCATCCGAACGGACCGCGCCGATCCGCTTCAGCCGAAGAGCAGCGCGAGGACGGTCGAGCCGCCGCCGACGAGCACGAGAGCGATGATCACCACCCAGGCGACGACCTTCATGCGCATCTGGCGCTTGTCGGCGAAGCCCTCGTACTCCTCGTCGTCGTTCATCAGGCGTCCTCGGTCACCGTCGGACCGAACGCGGCGGGCAGCGTCGCGCGCGAGCGCTCCCGCAGCTCGGAAACCGACAGGGTGAACACGTCCTGCACCTCGAGCACCGACTCGCCGTCGCCGGAATCGGTGACACCGATGCGCAGCACGGGGTAGTCGCGTCCGTCGCAGAGACCGCGGAACTTCACGTCCTCCTCGCGGGGCACGCTGACGATGACGCGACCGGTCGACTCGGAGAAGAGAGCGGATGCGGCATCCACCCCGTCGCGCTCCATGATCTCGGTGAGCCAGACGCGCGCGCCGACGCCGAAGCGCATGACGCCCTCGGCGAGGGCCTGTCCGAGGCCGCCCTCCGAGAGGTCGTGGGCGCTG
Source organism: Microbacterium sp. SORGH_AS_0862 (assembly GCF_030818795.1). Lineage (NCBI taxonomy): Bacteria > Bacillati > Actinomycetota > Actinomycetes > Micrococcales > Microbacteriaceae > Microbacterium > Microbacterium sp. SORGH_AS_0862. The sequence continues at coordinate 1,691,327 of NZ_JAUTAY010000001.1, forward strand.
GAGACGAGTCCCTGATCGCCGGCGGCCCGCAGCAGCTGAGCCAGGCGCTTCTCAGCGGCGAGGTCGACCGCCGGCGGACGACCGCCGAGGTGGTCGTGCACGACCTGGGCCCACGCCGAACCGCTGAGCTCGTTCGCCGTGACGCCCAGCAGGTAGAGGTTCTCGCCCGCATCCTGCCATCCGCTCGGGATGCGGCGGGCGACGTCGTCGATGATGCCCATGACGCCCACCACGGGGGTGGGGTGGATCGGGACGTCGCCGGTCTGGTTGTAGAAGCTGACGTTGCCGCCGGTCACGGGGATGCCGAGATCGAGGCACGCGTCGGAGAGGCCCTCGACGGCCTGCGAGAACTGCCACATGACCTCGGGGTTCTCGGGGCTGCCGAAGTTGAGGCAGTCGGTGACGGCGGTGGGAGTGGCGCCCGTGACGGCGACGTTGCGGTACGCCTCGGCGAGGGCCAGCTTCGCGCCCTGGTACGGGTCGAGCTGGCAGAAGCGCCCGTTCGCGTCCGTGGCGATCGCGAAGCCCAGGCCGGACTCCTCGTCGACGCGGATCATGCCGGCGTCATCGGGGAAGCTGAGCGCGGTGTTTCCGAGCACGTAGTAGTCGTACTGGTTCGTGATCCACGACGTGTCGGCGAGGTTCGGGCTGCCGAGCAGCTGCAGGAACTGCTCGCGCAGCGCCGCCGCGTCGTTCGGACGCGGCAGGGCGGATGCGGAGTCCGCCTGGAGTGCGTCGATCCACGTCGGGTAGGCGACCGGACGCTCGTAGACGGGGCCGTCGACGGCGACGGTCGAGGGATCGACGTCGACGATCTGCTCGCCGTGCCAGAAGATCGCGAGGCGGCCGTCGCCGGTCACCTCGCCGAGCACGCTCGTCTCGACCTCCCACTTGTCGACGACGGCGAGGAAGGCGTCGAGCTTCTCCGGGGCGACGATCGCCATCATCCGCTCCTGCGACTCCGACATGAGGATCTCTTCGGGAGTCAGCGAGGGGTCGCGCAGCAGCACCTTCTCGAGGTCGACCCGCATCCCGGATCCGCCGTTCGCGGCCAGCTCGCTCGTCGCGCAGGAGATGCCGGCGGCGCCGAGGTCCTGGATGGCCTCCACGAGCTCGTCGCGGTACAGCTCGAGGCAGCACTCGATGAGCACCTTCTCGGCGAACGGGTCGCCCACCTGCACGGCGGGGCGCTTGGTCGGGCCGCCGTCGGCGAACGTGTCGGAGGCGAGGATGGAGGCGCCGCCGATGCCGTCGCCGCCGGTGCGGGCGCCGAAGAGCACGACCTTGTTGCCGGGGCCCGTCGCGTCGGCGAGCTTGAGGTCCTCGTGGCGCAGCACGCCCACCGCGAGGGCGTTCACGAGCGGGTTGCCCTGGTAGACGCTGTCGAAGACGGTCTCGCCGCCGATGTTCGGCAGGCCCAGGCAGTTGCCGTAGAAGGAGATGCCGCTCGTGACGCCGTGGACGACGCGGGCGGTGTCCGGGTTGTCGATCGCGCCGAAGCGGAGCTGGTCCATGACGGCGACCGGGCGCGCGCCCATCGAGATGATGTCGCGCACGATGCCGCCGACGCCGGTGGCCGCGCCCTGGAAGGGCTCGATGTAGCTGGGGTGGTTGTGGGACTCGACCTTGAAGGTCACTGCCCAGCCCTCGCCCACATCCACGACGCCGGCGTTCTGACCCATGCCGACCATGAGTCGCTCGCGCATCTCGTCGGTGACCTTCTGGCCGAACTGGCGGAGGTAGATCTTGCTCGACTTGTACGAGCAGTGCTCGCTCCACATGACCGAGTACATGGCCAGCTCGCCGCTGGTGGGGCGACGGCCGAGGATCTCGCGGATGCGGTCGTACTCGTCGGGCTTGAGGCCGAGAGCGGCGTACGGCTGCTCGCGTTCGGGGGTGGCCCGAGCGTTCTCGACGGTATCGGCGGCAGGACGCGAGGCGGTGGCGGGAGTGGTCACGCGGCTGAGCTCCAGGGATCGGGGTGCCGGACCTGCTCAGTCTAGTTGTGCGGTGCCGTATCCGCGTCCGCTGCGGGCGCGGCCAGCAGTGCGGCCACGGCGCCGTCCAGGCGCATACGCAGCTCGTTCGTCGGGAGGGTGTCGTAGCTCAGCTGCGTCGCGACGCCCTGGGTCAGTGCCAGCACCGCCCACGCGGTGGCCTCCGGGTCGATGTGGGCGGGGATCTCCCGCTCCTCACGGGCGCGCAGGACGAGCGAGGCGAGCAGGCCCCGCAGCTGCGCGTCGCTCTCGGAGACCGCCGCGCGGATCGTGGAATCGGATGCGGCGCCGTGCGCGAACGCCTCGCACTGGCGCTGCGCGGAGCGTCGGTGCTCGTCGAGCGGCAGGATGTTGAGGATCAGCGAGACGAGCCAGCTCCGCAGGGTCGGTCGACCCGGAGCGTCGGGCGGGAGCGCGACGGACTGCTCGCGCAGCCGGGCGAACGCGGCCGCGAGCATGCGCTCCTTGCGCGGGAAGGCCTTCTGCACCGCCCCGAGGGAGCAGCCGGCCTCGGCCGCCACCGAACGGAACGACAGCGCCGCCATCCCGTCGCGCGCGATGATCGTGAGCGCGGCGTCCGCCAGCTCGATCTGGCGCGCGGTCAGCTCCCGTCCGCCCAGGGACGCCGCCGTCATCGCCGCGCCCCCGAGGCGGCGCCGGCCGAGATCCGGCGGCCGAGCACGAGCGAGTACATGATGAGCACGACGACAGCGGCACCGATTCCGGTCAACGCCTCGGGCGTGGAGAGGTTGCCGCCCACGGTGTTCGTGAAGTCCCACAGTGCGTGCCAGGCGATCACGGGCCACAGGCTGTCCGTGAGCACGACCAGCTGAGCGGCCACCAGGCCGAACACGGCCGTGAACACCACCTGCGTCCAGGTCGCCGCCGGGCTCTCGCCGCCGGTGAGGAGGACGATCAGCCCGAGCGCCGCGGAGAGCATGGTCGTGCCCGTCAGCACCAGGGAGGCGGATGCGGGATCGAGCGCGAGCACCAGCGCCCCCCGCGGTGAAGACCACGGGAACGAGGGCGAATCCGACGGCCGTGGCCCAGCGGCGAAGACGAGATGCGGGGCGGGCGCGGTGACCACGACTGTATTCCTTCCGGCGCAACGGGCGACTCGGTTCGCCTCTTCTGGTCGCTCCGTTCGGTGGTCGGGTCACTCCATCGCCGCGACGATCTGGGCCGCGGTGGGCAGATCCGCACCGACGCGCTGCACGGTCAACGCCGCCGCCGCGACCGCGTACGCCCCGGCCTCCGCGATCGCGGAGCGCTCGGGTGCGTCGAGGATGCGGGGCGTCGCCCGCACGCGCTGGATGAGCGCGGTCATGAAGGTGTCGCCTGCGCCGACGGTGTCGCGTACGGCAACCGACGGGGCGCCCTGCTGCACCGACACGCCCGCCGCATGCAGCAGCGCGCCGGCGCCGCCGCGGGTCGTCGCGACCAGGCGAGGGCCGCAGCGCCGTACGCGCTCTGCGACGCGGTCGAGCGGCAGGGAGGGGTACAGCCACTGTGCGTCCTCGTCGCTGAGCTTGACGACGTCCGACACCGCGGCGAGGCGTTCGAACCCCGCCACCGACGCCTCGCGGTCCGCGAGCAGCGCGGGACGGATGTTGGGGTCGAACGTCACGAGGGTGCTCTCGTCACGGCGCTCCAGCCATCGCTCGAGGGTGGTCGCGCCGGGCTCCAGGAACGCGCCGACCGAGCCGATGTGCACGAGATCGGCGGGCTCCAGCCGGTCGGTCTGAGGCAGCGTCCAGTCGAGGTCGAAGACGTACTCGGCCGACCCGTCGCCCCGGATGCGGGCATGCGCCGTCGACGTCGTCGACAGCGACCACGAGGAGTCGAGGATCTCGACGCCCGCCGCGCGCAGGTGCGCGCCGATCCGCTCGCCCCGCGCATCGCGGCCCAGAGCGGTGAGCAGCCGCACCGGCACCTGCTGCCGTGCGAGTCCGAGGGCCACGTTGGCGGGGGAGTCGCCCGCGACCTCCGTCGTGCGAGGGCCCGCATCCGTCACGATGTCGATGAGGCTCTCGCCGACGACGAGCACCCCGTGCTCATCCCCGACACCTCCGGGGCGACCACCGAGAGCTCGCGGACGGCCAGGTCGCGGAACACGGCGCTCCCCCCGCGTGCGTAGAAATGGATGCGGTCGTCGCCCGCGAGGGGGAAGACACGGTGCGACTGTGCGCTGCGACCCTCGTCGACGAACAGCTCGACGCTCGTGCGGTCGACGAGCAGTCGCAGGCTCACCCGTGCGGCGGTGTGCTCGAGCGGCGCGTGCGTGCGCCCGCCGCCGGGGTTCACCGTGTGCGTGCGGTCGAGGTAGGCGCGGGCGGCGGGTGGCTCGATGCCCGCCGAGACGAAGCGCCCTCCGCCGGGGGCGCGGCACACCTCGAGGCCGATATCGTTCGCCGCATCCGCTGCAGCCCACTCGAGCGTGCAGGTCAGCTCGTACGACGAGGCGCGCACGTCGAGCTCGTGTGTGCCGCGGACCTCGAGATCGCCCATCTCGTGGGTACGCGTCGGACGCGAGGGCGCGGGCGGCCGCGTGGGGGCGTTACCCCAGCTCCGTCACGGCTTCCCAGACGCGGCGCTCGGTGTGCTCCACGATGCGGATGTCGGTGCGGTCGTTGATGACGAACGACACCGTGCTGCGGCTCAGACCCACGTGGCGGGCGACATCGTCCATCGAGACACGGCGCGCGGGCATCCCTCATTGTTTCACTCGGGTGCCGGCGCTGCACGGCTCAGCGGTCGAGGGCGGGGGCTGGAGGCGCGGGCTCTGCCCGCGCGGTCTACGGTCCGAGCCGGTCGGTGGGGGTCAGATTCACCGATGCGTCGAGAGCGACCTGGAGAAGTCGCAGCTGGACGGGCTCGTAGTCCTCTAGCCATTCGTCGGTGGCTCTGTTGCCGTGTGCGGCGAGCAGCGCCCCATATCGGGCGTTGAGCGCGCGAGCGATCACGAAGACGGTCTCGCACTCCATGTCCATTGCGTCTGCGCCGAGTTCGGTGACATGTCGGAGCCGGTCGCGCGCGAAGTCCTCGAATCCGCTGACCGGGCGCCCTTCACCGAGGTAGTACGAATCGCACGACAGCGTGGACACCGGAAGCAGCGTCTCATCACGAGTCCGGGCTGCGCGCTCGAGCGCGGCGGCCACGGATGGGTCCGCGCTCACCGGCTCCGTGCTGGAGTCATAGAAGCGCGCTGCCCCACCCTCTCTGAACGTCCTCTGGACCGAGGTGAGGGATCCGGGCGCGACCGAAGGATTCGAAGCGCCCATCCCACCCACCCGGATGAACGTGCGTACCCCCAATCGGTGCAACTCGATCAGGGCGATCTCCGTGGACGGTCCGCCGATTCCGGTCGAGCAGATGGCGATGGACGTACCCCTGTACGAACCGACCGCGAGAGTGAACTCTCGCCGCGAGCCGATGATCTCGAAGCTGTCGAAGAGAGGGGCCGCCAAGCCCACCCGCGCCGGGTCGCCGGGCAGAAGGCACACTTCGGGCAAGGGTGAGCCGTCGGAGGGGATGTGGGGCGGACGCCCGTCGAGCCACGGATCCGCGGCGGAGCGCAGTGGAATGTTCAATTCTCTCCTAGCGGAAGTTGATTCCGATTTCTCCTGCGGGAAGCCGGTACATCCGGCCTCACTACATTAATGGTTGCACCCGGGCTTGTGCTTGAAATTGAATGCAAGGCCGTTGTAACGTCGCGGAAACACATCCGGTGGAGACTTGCTTTCTCTCGCTCGCCGGGTCGCCGATGCCCCGAAACTCTGTGCGCAGTTCATGGAAACATACTTTCGCTCAGTGAAAACAAGGAAGCTATGACAACTCTGCTCGACATCGACCACGTCACCAAGACCTACCGCCGACGCGGCAATCCTGATGTGATGGCGCTCAGCGACGTCAGCTTGTCGATCGGAGATCAAGAGATCGTCGCGTTGATCGGACCAAGCGGATGCGGCAAGTCCACGCTGCTCCGCATGATTGCGGGCCTCGACGACGACTACGTCGGTTCTCTCAAGTGGTCCGTGCCCCCGCGGCCCGGCAAGGACATTGGCTTCGTCTTCCAGGAGGCCACCCTTCTTCCATGGCGATCCGTGAGCCGCAACGTGGCGCTGGGCCTGGAAAGTCAGCGGATGGACAAGGCTGCCCGCTCGGCGCGAGTGGAAGAACTGCTCGAGATGGTCGGACTGCGCGATTTCGCGCAGTCGTATCCCTCACAGCTCTCCGGGGGAATGAAGCAGCGCGTCGGAATCCTGCGAGCGTTGGCGTACGACCCGCGCGTCCTGCTCATGGACGAGCCCTTCGGTGCGCTCGACGCGATCACCCGCGACAAGCTGCAGGACGACCTTCTCGCCATCTGGGAGCGCACGCACAAGACGATCGTGCTCGTCACCCACAGCGTCGAGGAGGCCGCCTACCTCGCCGACCGGGTCGTGGTGATGAGCCCGCGGCCCGGTCGAATCAAGTCGATCCATGACGTGCCGTTCTCTCGTGAGCGGTCATCCGAAACGCGACAACTCCCGGAGTTCGCGCACTTCACCGGCATGCTCCGCGAGGAACTCGGATGACGACGACCGAGCTGGCCGAAGTGTCGCGGCCGCGCATCACCTCGCGGCCGCTCATGCTTGTCGGGCGGGCGCTCGCATATGTCGTCGTCATCATCGCGCTGTGGTGGGCGTACGTCACGATCGCGAATGTCCCGCAGTACTTGCTTCCCAGCCCGGGCGCTGTCGGAGAGGCGCTCGTCGGCTTGACGGTCAGCGGTGAGCTCTGGGTGCACCTCGGATACACCCTGCGCAACATCGCACTGGGCTTCATCGGCGGAGTCGTGATCGGATGCGGCCTCGGATACGTGCTGTGGCGTTCTCGGTGGGCGCGAGACATCGCAAATCCGTACATCCTCGTGCTCCAGGCAGCCCCCAAGATCGCGATCGCCCCACTGCTCGTGCTGTGGTTCGGGCTCGGCCTCGAGTCGCAGCTCGTGCTCATCCTCACGCTGACGTTCTTCCCGATGATGATCGCGATGCAGCTCGGACTGTCGTCCACACCACCCGCCTTCGGCGACCTCGGCCGCATCCTCGGCGTCGGCCGCGGTCGCTACTTCTTCCAGTTTCAGCTGCCGCACGCCATGCCGGAGCTGTTCGCGGGGGCAAAGATCGCGATCGTCGACGCGATGACCGGCGCGTTCCTGGCGGAGTTCATCTCCGCCCAAGAGGGGCTCGGCTATCTCATGGTCCTCGGCAATACCTCGTACAACAGCTCGCTGCTCATCGCAGCCGTCATCGTCACGATCGTCACCGGTTTGGCCGGCTTCGGCGTGATCTCGTTCGCCGAACGCCGCATCCTGCGGTGGCGAGCGATCTGACCTGCACCACCCGACACACACCCGCAAAGGAAAAGCATGTCACGCAAGAACATCGCCGCGCTCGTCGCGGCAACCGCTGCGGCGGCTCTCTTGATCACCGGCTGTAGCCCCGCCGACGTCGCGAACAACAGCGGCGGATCCGCCGCTGGCGGCGAGACGACGAAGGTCACCCTTCAGATCGACGGCGCCGCAGTGCCCTACTACGCGCCGCTCTATGAAGCCGTCGAGCAGGGCTACTTCGCGGACGAGGGAATCGATGTCGAGTTCACCTATGCCGAAGGCTCCGCGATCCTACAGAACGTTGCGGCCGGCAACGTGCAGTTCGGATTCCCCAACGGTGACTCCGTCATCACGGCGAAGGCCAAGGGTGTGGATGTCGACATCGTCCACACGACGTATCAGCAGGGGATCGGCGCCATCCTGTTCAACAAGGACACTGCAGGCATCACCTCACCGGCGGACCTGGCAGGCAAGCGCATCGCGGTCACCGACCTCGGCAGCCCGAACTACATCCAGCTGCAGGCCATCCTCCAGTCGGCAGGGCTGACGGTCAACGACGTGCAGGTGTCGACAGTAGGGTCCGGGGCCATCGTCCAGGCTCTCCAGAACGGCGAGGTGGACGCGATCGCCTTCTCGCGCATTCGCTACTATGCTCTCCAGGCCGCAGGCTTCCCCGTCGGCCAGATCCTCAGCGACGAGTACCTTCCCTCGTTCGGTAACGTCCTGGTGACGAGCCCGTCCTTCCGCGAGTCGAAGCCGGAGGTCGTTCGCGGATTCGTCTCGGCGTTGGATAAGGGCATCGAGTACGTGATCGCTCATCCCGCCGACTCCGTCGCGCAGGTCATCCCCGCTTACGCCGATACCTTCGCGGGCCAGGAGAAGACAGTGACCGATGTGATCCAGAACGTCTTCATCCCGGACCTGTGGACGTCGGACGCGACGAAGGCGAACGGTCTCGGTTACGGTGATCTCGATCGCTGGCAGGCCTCCATCGACAATCAGGCGGAGTACGGCATCATCCCGAAGGCCTTCGACGCCTCCGATCTGGTGGTGGAGCCCGGTGACCTCTGACGCCTCTACCGCGTCGCGAGTGAGGTCGCTCCTTGTCGGAGCGGCCTCACTCGCCACCGGCCTCTTCGCGTGGTGGGCGCTCGCCGAGTACGGCGGTCTGCCTACTTATGTCCTCCCGTCGCCCGGCGAGGTGCTGGCGCGCGCGCAGTCGCTCCTCGGGAGCGGGTCTTTGCAGCTGAACACGGCGCAGACTCTGGCCGAGGTTCTGCAGGGCGCTGTCATCGGTGCTCTGGCGGGCGTCGTGCTCGCGATGCTCTTCTATCGTGTCCCCGTCATCCGCCGTCTGCTCTTGCCGGTGGTCGTCGTGATGCAGGTGACTCCCAAGATCTCGATCGCGCCGTTGCTCATTCTGTGGATCGGTCTCGGTATCGGCTCCAAGATCACTCTCGTGGCTCTCGTTGTCTTCTACCCGGTGCTCATCACGATGCTCGCCCGTCTCGACGCACTGCCCTCTGCGATGTTGGACCTCGCGAAGATCCTGAACATGGGAGCGATGCGCCGCGCCGTGCGCATGGAACTGCCCTTCACGCTCCCCGCACTCGCGTCCGGTCTCGGAATCGGCATGCTGGCGGGCGTGACGGCTGCGGTGATCGGTGAGTTCATCGGTGCGACGGCCGGCTTGGGCTTCCTCGAGAAGCAGGGGCAGGACAATGACGACGTGGCACTGGTGATCGTCGCCTTGCTCATACTGTCCTTCATCGGTTGGGCCCTGTTCCAGTCCGTCAGGGTGGCCGAACGGCTTCTCACACGGAGGTATGCGTGATCTCTCCTGTTCTGACCGACCCTCCGGCGGTCGGTGTCGATCTGAGCGTACGCATCGGTTCGCTCGTGCTGAACAATCCCGTGATGCCGGCGTCTGGATGCTTCGGGCCGGAGCTCGCGCCCTTGTTGGCGTGCCAGCGGTTGGGTGCCGTGGTCACCAAGACGGTGTTCGCCGAAGCGCGGGGCGGGAACGCACCGCACCGCCTGAGCGAGATACCGGCGGGAATGATCAACAGCGTCGGGATCCCCAGCCTGGGTCCGACCGGATACCTGAAGAGTCTGCATCCCGCCTACCGTGCGTTGGGCACGTCGGTGATCGTCAGTGTCGGAGGGCACCGCGAAGGGGATTATGCTCCCGTCGTCGCGGAACTGGGCAACGCGGCCGACGCGTACGAACTGAATGTCTCCTGCCCGAATCTGGACGCCGACGGCAGAGACATCGGCTCGGATCCGTCGGCGATCATGACCGTCGTCGCGCAGACTCGGCGAGAGACCGATCGGCCGCTCATCGTCAAACTCCCGCCCATGGTCGCCTCGATCGCCGAGTGCGCGGGGGCCGCCGAAGCGGCGGGAGCGGACGCGGTCTGTGTGTCCAACTCCCTGCCCGTGCTGGCCCTGGACGAGCGCACGCGTCGTCCCATCCTCGGCAACGTCGTGGGTGGGCTCACGGGTCCGTCGATCAAACCCATCGTCCAGCGGCTCGTGTGGCAGAGCGCGCGAGCCGTGCGGATTCCTGTGGTCGCGTGCGGGGGGATCATGACGGCCGATGACGCCCTCGACTACATGAGTCTCGGCGCGTCGGCCGTGCAAGTGGGAACTGCCACCTTCTCCCGGCCCTCATCGATGGTAGACATCGTGGACGAGCTACGGTCTCGTGTCATCGCGAACGGTGCGCGCGGGCTCGACGAACTAGTGGGGGCTGTTGCATGACCGAAGAAACACGGGCGGGCGGCACTGCGGGTCTCACGGGCATCACCCGGGCCCTCAGGGTGCTGAGCCACCTGGCAGATGCTCCCGCGGGGCTGCCGATGAAAGCCATCCATTCTGAGCTCGGGATCCCCTTCGCCACCGTTCACCGGCTTCTCGCGGCGCTCGAATCAGAGGGGTGGGTCGTTCGCTCGCCCACGACGAAGCGATACCGGTTGGGTCCGGAGGCCGTCCGGCTCGGGCGGAGCCACGGCCGCACCGAAACGATCGTCGCACCCCCTGATGCGCTGCGGGTGGCCTCGGTTGCGACGGGGGAGACGGTGTTTCTCACCCGAATGTACGACACCCGCGTCATCTGCATCTCGCTGGTCGAAGGCCGCCATCCGCTGCGTCTGTTCGTCCGTGCAGGTCAGGAGATGCCGCTTCATGCCGCCGCTTCGGCGCGGACGATCTTGGCCTATCAGGACCCGATGTTCGTCGAGCACCTCCTCACTGCGGCGCCACGCGACGCTTTCACCCCCGGCACGATCCGGGAGGTGAACCGCGTCATCGATCATCTCGCCAAGGTTCGCGGCTTCGGCTTCGACGTGTGCGACAACGAACTAGACGACGATGTCTGGGCTGTCGCCGCGCCCGTCTACGAGGCCGATGGCCGCGTGGACGTCGCCGTCACGATCGCCGCCGCTGCGGCGCGCATGGATTCAGCGGAGTCGAGAGTGAAGGCTGCGCAGAGCGTCATCGCCGCTGGACGTGCTCTCTCCCTCGCCAACGGATACATCGCCGCAGACGACCAAGACCTCACAGCCGAGCGGCTGATGACGCAGATGGGAGAGCTGCGATGAGCGGCGACTGGATCGACGACCCCCTCCGACTCCAGGAACTACGAGCAGATCTCCTGGCCGACGGTGCAGCGCTCGCGGGGGTCGGCACGCCGGCGTGGATCCACCGACCTTCGACGCTGCGTCGTGTGGCCAGCGAACTCGCCCGCGCCCTGCCGCCTCACTTCGACAGGATCGTCGCGACCGGCGACGGCGCCGAGGCTCTGGGAGCCGCCGTCTCGCTGGCGACCGGTGTCGCCTTCGGTAAGGAGGGCGACATGGTCGTTCCGGGCGAGCAGATCGTCGTCGTTGCTGCACGCGCAGCCGATGCGCACGCGTATCAGAACGATGCGGTGACAGTGGTCGCCCGGCGCGCCGTGTGGGCGATGCCTCCTGGCGCGGATGCGTTGTTCACGTTGCCGTCGAGCCCGATCATCAGCCCACGAGAGGATCTGTCATGACTCCCATTGCACACAACATCCGCAAGATCACGTCCGGACACGAGCGGGCTCGTCTTCACCCCGAGAAGGACCCGCGAGCTGCTCGTGAGGTCGCTGCGGAGGTGGCGCGCGCTTTGAGCGGGCTCGACGCTGACATCACAGCCATCGCCTGCTGGACCAGTCCGGAGAACCTGATACTCGCTTTCGCGGTCGCCGACGCTTCGGGGGTGCCGGCCGTGCAGCTGTCCGAGGACGAGGGCCTGCTGTACCTGAGCTGGGAGATACCGCCCGCTCGCGTGGGCTTGGTGTCGGCATCGGCCGAGTCGGCACGACAGATCGACGTCGCCGCGGAAGCGCTGGCCGGAGCCGGTCACACGTGCGTCGCGGTGGCGCAGCTCACCCCGGCAGAGGGCGACCGGGACGGTCTGCTGACTGCGCGTACGCTCGGGGACTCCGAGCGATGAGAACGGCTGTGCTGCCGGTTCATCCCGCCGAGGCCTCGAGGCTCACCGCTGATCTGAGCGCATTCGCGGCCTTCACGGAGGCAGGTGACGGGGTGACGCGGCTGGCGTATTCCGCTCTCGAACGCCGTGCTCATGCCTTCTTCGAGGAACGGATGCGGGAGTTGGGCTGCGCCGTGCACACGGATGCAGCCGGCAACACCGTTGCAGAACTCGCTCCGACGGCAGACACCGACGTCGCAGGTGCGATCGGTACCGGGTCGCATCTGGACAGCGTCGTTCACGGCGGTCGATTCGACGGTATCGCAGGTGTGGTCGCAGCGATGGAGGTCGCCCGTCTCGCGGTGGGGAGCTCGATCGCGCGGCGGCGACCGTGGCGTTTCGTCGCCTTCGCCGCGGAGGAGGGCGCCAGGTTCGGCCAGGCCTGCAACGGATCACGGATGATCGCCGGCCTGACCTCCGTGGAGGACACTCGGCATCTGCGAGACGTAGACGGCGTTTCCATGTATCAGGCCATGTGTGATGTCGGGCTCGCGCCTGACGAGCTCCTCTCGCACGTGTGGGATCCCGCTCAGTGGCACGCCTTCGTGGAGCTTCATGTGGAGCAGGGGGCGGTGCTTCAGGATGCGGGCGTCGCCATCGGAGTGGTGGACTCCATCTCGGGGAGCACCCGCCTGCATGTCGTGGTCGATGGGACGGCATCGCACACGGGTGCCACTCCCATGCACCGGCGGCGTGATGCGCTCGTCGCCGCCGCATCGTGCGTCATCGCAGGCAACAGCATCGCGAACGATTCCGCTCACCACGGCACCAGGGTCACCGTCGGCCGTCTCGATGTGTCGCCGGGGGCCATCACGACGATCCCCCGGACGCGTCGATTTCGTTGTGGATGTGCGAGACGTCGACAGTGATCGACAGAGGGCCACTGTCGACCAGCTCGTCTCCGCGTACCGGGCTGCCGCGGAGGCGGAAGGCACAGACGTCTCGGTGAAGGTGATCGCCGACACATCGCCGGTCGTGCTGCCCGCGATCGTCAAGGATCATCTCGTCGCTGCGGCGGCTGAGCATGGGCTGGCGTACCGACTGCTCTCCAGCGGCGCCAGCCATGATGCCCAACAGGTGAACAGGGTCACCCCGACGGGCATGATCTTCGTTCCGAGCGTCGACGGACTCAGCCATGTCCCCGAAGAGCACACCGAGGCGAGCGACCTCGCCAGCGGTGTGGATGTGCTCCTCGCCGCGCTCTATCGGCTGGACGTCGACGCGTGATCCCCGACGCCCTCGCGGATCAGCTTCGTGCGCAGGCCGTCCCGTTCTCGCTCCCGGAACCGGTGTCGGTGTCGGCACGGGTCCTCCGTCACGAAACGGTCAGTCAGACCTACCGACGCCTCGTCCTGGAGGCGCCGGCGATCGCGGAACGCGCCCAATCAGGTCAATTCGTCATGGTCACTGTCCCCGGTGCTGAACGCGTTCTCCTTCCGCGACCGATGGCGATCCACCGGCGACGCGTCGACGACGGCACGATCGAGCTCATCTACGGGCAGGTAGGCAGGGGTACCCGCATCCTCTCGCAGGCCGAGGCGGGTTCCTCGCTTCTAGCTACCGGTCCCCTGGGGCGCGGCTACAGCATTCCCGACGGGCCCGGACCGATTCTGCTCATGGGGAGAGGGATCGGCATCTGCGCGTTCATGACTGTGGCCGAGGACGCGAGGACGCGCGCGATCCCGGCCGTCGCGGTGTTGAGTGCGCGCACGGCTCAGCGCGTCATCGGCGAGTCGGATGCCGCGGAGTTGGGCGTTCAGGCCATTGCCGTGCACGATGCGAACGGTTCGAGTGAGATCGCAGCGGTCGAGCAGCTGCTCGAGGGGCGCTTCGACACTCTTCCTCCGCGCGCCATTTTCGTCTGCGGGTCATCGCGGCTGGCGCTGTTGGCGAGGCGCCTCGGGGATCGCTGGGGGAGCATGGTCCAGGTGTCCCTCGAGGCTCACATGGCATGCGGCCTCGGTTATTGTCATGGCTGCGCGGCTCCGATGCGCTCCGACCCCGCCTCAGAGGGCCCCCTCGTCTGCGTCGACGGCCCCGTCTTCGATCTGCGTGGAGCGCTCAAATGATCCTGGAGGCCGTCCGTCTGTCGCACGCGCCGCAGCGTGTCGTCGACGTTCGCGTGGAGAGGGGGCGCATAGCGTCCATATGCGACTCCGTTTCGCGGCGGAGCGACCTCGTTCTCCTTCCGGGGCTGGTCGATCTGCACACACATCTTCGTGAGCCTGGCGGGGAGGGAGCGGAGGACATCGCTTCGGGCACGCGTGCGGCCGTCGCCGGCGGGTACACCGACGTGTTCGCGATGCCGAACACCGAGCCCGCGGTAGACAGCGTCCAGCATGTGCTTCTCCAGCGCGAGCTCGCCCGCGGCGCGAGCTCGCGCGTGCACACGATCGCTGCGGCGACGATGGGACGCCGGGGGCGGGAGCTCGTCGACGTGGCGGCGCTGCGGGCGCAGGGGGTGCATGTCTTCTCCGATGACGGGGCGTGTGTCGACGACCCCGCTGTCGTCGAGGCGCTTCTTCGATCGCTCGCCGTGCTGGGCGGTGTCTTCGCTCAGCACGCGCAGAGCGCGTCTCTTGCAGAGCGGGGTGTCGCGAACGCGCGGGTCGCTTCCAGCCTCGGAGTGGAGCCGTGGCCGGTCGAGGCGGAAGAAGCGGTCGTCGCGCGTGATATCGACCTCGCAGCGGCCACGGGTGGACGCTTGCACATCTGCCACGTGTCGACGGCGGGGACGGTTGCGCTCGTGCGCGCCGCCAAGGCACGCGGGGTCCCCGTGACGGCGGAGGTCGCACCGCACCACCTGCTCCTCACCGACTCCCTGCTTCAGGCGGAGAACGGTGTCTTCAAGGTGAACCCCCCGTTGAGGGCCGAGGCTGACGTCGAGGCGCTGCGGCTCGGGCTACGCGATGGAACGATCGACATCGTCGCGACCGATCACGCCCCTCATTCGAAGGCGAAGAAGCTCGCTCCGCTCGCGGACGCCGCTTTCGGCTTCACCGGACTGGAGACGGCGCTCTCGATCGTGGCAGATGTGTTCGAGGATGCGGACGGCAGGGTCGATTGGTCCCGCGTTGCGGACGTTCTCGCCCACCGCCCGGCTGCCATCGGCGGAGTGGCGTCTGTGGCGGGGCGTCCGCTCATTGTGGGAGAGCCCGCCACCTTCGCGCTCGTCCGTGCGGGGGCGACGTACGCCGTCGACGGAGCCGATCACATGAGCGCATCCGCGAACACGCCCTTCCAAGGGCGGACATTGCGACACCGGGTCGAGTCGGTGTGGATCGAGGGAGTCCCGGCTCGTTGACGCCGACATCGGAGCTGAGCGAGATGAGGATGCCGGCGCTGCACGGCTCAGCCGTTGAGGGGCAGTGCGCGCGTCTGCGTGGGTTCTGCCGGACGTGCGCCCACCCCCTTGTGCACCCCGCATCCGCGCGCTAACGTGCAACCAAATGGTTGTACAAACGGAACTCAGCGACGCCGAGGTGGACCGGATCTTCCGGGCCCTCGCCGATCGCACACGCCGCGACATCCTGCGGCGCACGATCGAGGCCGAGCAGTCGGTCTCCGCCCTCGCGGCCGTGTACGACGTGTCGTTCGCGGCCGTCCAGAAGCACGTCGCCGTGCTCGAGACCGCGCGCCTGGTCACCAAGCGCGCCGAAGGAAGGGAGCGGCTCGTGAGCGCCGATCCCGCAATGATCGCCCGCGCCCGCCTGCTGCTCGCCGAGTACGAGAAGCTCTGGCGATCGCGCATCTCCCGCCTCGACGATCTGCTCGCCGAAGAGCCCTGACCCGGATGCGGCACCGGCCGCATCCGCCGAACCCACCTGGAGATCCCCATGCCCGTCACCGCCGTCACGCACGACCCCGAAGCGCTCACCATGACGCTCGTCGCCGATGTCGACGCCCCCGTCGAGCGCCTGTGGCGTGCCCTCACCGACCCGCGTCAGCTGGAGCGCTTCTGGGGCCCGCCCGGCTATCCCGCATCCTTCTCCGTGTTCGACTTCGCCGTGGGCGGGACCGCGCGCTACACGATGACCAGCCCCCAGGGCGAGCCGTACAGCGGGGCGTGGGAGTTCGTGGCGATCGACGAGCCCACGATGTTCGAGGTGCGTGACATGTTCACGGATGCGGACGGCGTCCCCGTCGAGGGCATGCCGGTGCAGCACATGACCTTCACCTTCGCGTCGACCGAGGCCGGATCGCGGCTGACGAACGTCTCGCACTTCGACTCGATCGAGGCGCTCAAGCAGGTCATCGCGATGGGCGCCGTCGAGGGATCGAAGCTGGCGTTCAACCAGCTCGACGCGGTGCTGCAGGACCTGCGTGCCTACGCCGAGGGCAAGGGCACACGCACCGAGATCCTCAGCGATCAGCACGTGCGCATCACCCGGCTCATCGATGGTCCGCGCGACCTCGTCTGGCGGGCGCACACCGAGCCCGACCTCGTGCGCCGCTGGCTGCTCGGCCCCGAGGGCTGGACCATGACCACGTGCGAGATCGACCTCGTCGCCGGCGGCGACTACCTCTACGCGTGGGCGCCCGGCGCGGGTGTCGTCGGCGAGCCGTTCGGCTTCGACGGGCAGACGCAGCTCGTCGTGCCCGAGCGGCGCTGGGTGACGACCGAGCACATGACCGGGACCGATTTCCCCTCGACCACGAACGACCTCTCGCTCTACGAGGAGGACGGCGCGACGCTGCTCACCCTCCTCATCGGGTATCCGGATGCGGCCACGCGCGACATGGTGCTCGCGACCGGCATGACCGAGGGCATGGAGGCCAGCTACGCCCGCCTCGAGCGCGAGGTGCTCGGCGGCTGAGACGGCGGACGACGGACCGGGCTGCGCGGCATCGACCGCCGGCCCGGTCCTGTCTTGTTGGGCGGGAGCACCGCGAGAAGACCGGCGCTTGCCGCATCCGGAATGCACCCGCGTCCACCGGTGTTAGGGTTGTGTGTCGCCTTCGGGCGGCTGCGTCGTCGATACGCGTGCTCCGCCTCCGGGCGCTGGGCCCTCTTCTCGAGCGGCGAACCGATGCGCGAATCCGCGCCGTCGCCCCGTCTTGCGATCACGATCGATCGCCTCATCCGAAAGCACTTCTTCATGCCTTCCTTCCTTGATCTCGGCGTGCCCGCGCCGCTGGCTTCCGTCCTCGCCGCCTCCGGCAAGACCGAGCCGTTCCCCATCCAGCAGGACACCCTGCCCGACGCGCTTGCCGGTCGCGATGTGCTGGGCCGCGGCCGCACCGGCAGCGGCAAGACGATCGCGTTCTCGCTGCCGATGGTGGCGCGCCTCACAGGCGTCTCGCGCACCGCCGGTCGCCCGACCGGCCTCGTGCTCGCCCCCACCCGTGAGCTCGCGACGCAGATCGCCGCGACCCTCGCGCCGCTCGCGGCCGCCGTGGGCCTGAACGTCACCACGATCTTCGGCGGCGTGAGCCAGAAGCCGCAGGAACAGGCGCTGCGCGCAGGCGTCGACATCGTCGTGGCCTGCCCGGGTCGCCTCGAAGACCTCATGAAGCAGGGCGTCATCCGTCTCGACCGCGTGCAGGTCGCCGTGCTGGACGAGGCCGACCACATGGCCGACCTGGGCTTCCTGCCGGGCGTCACCCGCATCCTCGGCGCGACACCGACCGGTGGCCAGCGACTGCTCTTCAGCGCGACGCTCGACCGCGGCGTCGACACGCTGGTGCGCAAGTTCCTCCAGAACGAGGTGCGCCACGAGGTCGACGAGTCCAGCGTCCCCGCAGCCGCGATGACCCACCGGGTCTTCCACGTCTCCGACGACGACAAGAACGATCTCGTCGAGCGCCTGGCGTCCGGGCGCGGTCGCCGCATCCTCTTCACGCGCACCAAGCACCAGGCGAAGAAGCTCGCCAAGAAGCTGACGTCTGCCGGCATCCCCTCGGTCGATCTGCACGGCAACCTTTCGCAGAACGCGCGCGAGCGCAACCTCGCCGCCTTCGGCGCGGATCCGGATGCGGGCGGCGTGCGCGTTCTCGTCGCCACTGACGTCGCCGCCCGCGGTGTGCACGTCGACAACGTCGAGCTCGTCGTGCACGTCGACCCGCCCGCCGAGCACAAGGCGTACCTGCACCGCTCCGGCCGCACCGCGCGCGCCGGCGCCGAGGGCACGGTCGTCACCGTCGTCCTTGACTCGCAGCGCCGCGACCTGGCCGATATGCTCCGCAAGGCCTCGATCTCTGCTCCTCTCGAGCGCGTGGATGCGTCGCACGCCGCCGTCTCCGAGCTCGTCGGCACACCGGCGCCGCTTGTGAAGCCGTCGCCCGTCACCGCACCCGCTCAGGGCGGTCGCTCCGGCGGTTCGCGTTCGGGCGGCGCGTCGGGACGGTCCGGTGGTGCGGGCCGTTCGGGCGCTGCTCCGGCTCGTTCGGGCGCCGCATCCGGTCGGTCGGGCGCCGCATCCGGTCGGTCGGCCGGCGCAGGCCGTTCGGGCGCTGCGGCTGGTCGCTCCGCGGGCGCTGCTGCCGGTGCGGGCCGTGCCGGTGGTCGTACGGATGCTCCCGTCCGGGGTGCCGCTCCGGTCGAGGCGCGTCACAGCGCCGCGGCCGAGCGCACGCCGAACCGTCGCGCCGGACGCCCCCAGGGCCACACGGCCGAGAACGTGGCGCCGCGCGGCGGACGCACGATCGGCGACTCCGTGAGCGAGCAGCAGCGCGCCTGGGTGGAGTCGCTCGCACGGGGCGGCGATGCCGCATCCGGTCGTTCGGGCTCCGAGCGCTCCGCCGCGGGTGCGGGTTCGGCTGACGCGCCGCGCCGCCGCCGTCGCGGTGGCCGCGGGCGCTCCGGAGGCTCCGCCGCCTGAGCCACGGGCTGTTGCTCGTTCTGCTGAGCCTTATCACGGGCGGGCCCGTTTCACGGCGCTCGCTGGGTTTGTCTCCGTAACCGCGCCACTTCTCCGCATCCGCCGCAGTCGTTCACTGTCGCGGATGCGGAGAAGTGGCGCGGTTGCGCATGTGTGGCGTGACTTGGGCGGAGGCCGGGTCGGGGCGGACTCGGGCAGGTTCAGGCGCGGTGGTGCCTCTTGTGCCACAGCTTTCCGCATCCGCCGCAGTCGTTGACTGTCGCTGTTGCGCAGAAGTGGCGCGGTTGCGCATATGGGGCGCGGTTCGACACTGAGGCACCACGGGCGGGCTCGGGCATCTGCCTCTGCCTTGCCCCGCTGCTGGGTGGGGCCCCGGTCTGCCACACTTCTCCGCATCCGCCACAGTCGTTGACTGTCGCTGTTGCGCATAGGTGTGGCGGTTGCGCAGATGCGTCGCAACTCGGGCACCGCAGGATCAGACCCGAGCCACAGGTGGCGCAGCAGCCCTGAGAATCAGGCGCGGGCGAGGGTGTCCTCGAGCGCGACCCAGGCGAGCATCGCGCACTTCACGCGGGCGGTGAACTTCGACACCCCGGACAGCGCCGCCGCGTCGCCGAAGGTCTCCTCGTCGAGGGCGACGGTGCCGCGCGAACGCAGCGCCGTGCGGAAGCGGTCGATGCGCTCGCGGGCCGCATCCGCCGTCAGCGAGCCCTTCTCGTCGATGATGTCGTCGACGAGGGATGCCAGCATGGATGCGGAGGCCTGCGAGATCGAGCACCCTGCACCGGTGAAGGTCACGTCGCGTACCGTGCCGTTGTCGTGTAGGCGCACCCGCAGTTCGATCTCATCGCCGCAGATCGGGTTGCGCTGATGCGAGGTCGCCGTGCGCCCCTCGGCCTCCGCCATGGGCGTGCCGTGCGGATGCTTGGAGTGGTCGAGGATGAGTTCCTGGTACAGCCCGTCGAGTCCGCTCATGCGTCCGCTCCGAAGTACGCGCGCACGTCGCCGACCGCACCCAGCAGGGCGTCGACGTCCGCCTCGGTCGTGAACACCGACGCGGACGCCCGCACGGATGCGGTGAGCCCGAACCTGGCATGCAGCGGCTTGGCGCAGTGATGCCCCACCCGCACCGCGATGCCGCGTGCGTCGAGGAACTGGCCGACGTCGTGCGCGTGGACACCGTCGACGGCGAAGGCCGCGATCCCGACCCGATCGGCGTCGGAGGCGTCGCCGAGCAGCCGGATGCCGGGGATGTCCCTGAGACCCGCCATCATGCGCCGCCCGATGACGCGCTCGTGCTCGTGCACCGCATCCATCCCGAGGGCGTCGAGGTAGTCGACAGCGGCCGCGAGGGCGACGGTCTGCGACACCGGCTGCGTGCCGGCCTCGAACTTCTGCGGCGGCGGCAGGAACTCGGCCGCATCCTTCGTCACCGTGGTGACCATCGATCCGCCGGTGAGGAACGGCGGCAGCGCCTCGAGTACCTCGCGGCGCCCGTAGAGGGCACCGATGCCGTACGGGCCGAGCATCTTGTGACCGGAGAACGCGGCGAGATCGACTCCCAGCGCGGGCAGGTCGAGCGCCAGGTGCGGTGCCGACTGGCAGGCGTCCATGACGGTGAGCGCGCCGACTTCGCGCGCCAGCGCGACGAGCTCGGCGACCGGGTTCACGATGCCCAGCACGTTCGACACGTGGGTGAACGCGACGACGCGCGTGCGGTCGCCGATCAGCGCGGCCGCCGCATCCAGGTCGAGGGTGCCGTCGTCATGCACAGGGATGTGACGCAGCACGGCGCCCGTGCGCGCGGCGAGCTCCTGCCAGGGGATGAGGTTCGCGTGGTGCTCGATCTCCGTCACGACGATCTCGTCGCCGGGGCGCAGGGCCAGATCAGCGGATGCGGCGGATCCGCGACCCGCGGTCGCATTGCCGATCGAGTAGGCGACGAGGTTCAGGGCGAGGGTCGCCCCGCCGGTCCACACCAGCGTCTCCTCATCGGCGCCGACGAAGCCCGCGACCCGAGCGCGCGCATCCTCGTACAGCTCCGTCGCTTCGGCGGCGAGGGTGTGCGCCCCCCGGTGCACGGCGGAGTTGGCACGCAGCAGGAAGTCGACCTCCGCGTCGATCACGGCGCGGGGCTTCTGGCTGGTCGCGCCGGAGTCGAGGTAGACGAGCGGCGCATCGCCGATCATCTGCTCGAGGATCGGGAAGTCGGCGCGCAGGGCGGCGGCGTCGAGGGGGGAGGAGCTCACCCCTCCAGGCTAGTTGTGCCGCGGGCACCCGGCTCCGTGCCGGCGCTGCGGATGCGGGACCGGTCGGATGCGGCTGCAGGACCGGACGGATGCGGGCGTGGAACGCGGGCGCGCCCGCTCCGCGTCAGTTCCGGCTCTGCCCCTCGCCGCCGTGGCGCGCGACGCTGACGGTGCGCGTGGTGGGGCGTCCCGCACGTTCCTGACCGGGGAGCGGGCGGGAGCGGCGGCCGTAGATGACCTCGGACGAGTCCAGCAGCCACGGCACGAGGGTGATCGTGACCCCGTGCACGAGCATGAGCTGCTGCGCGATGCGGCGCGCGCGGCGGTTGTGCAGGAAGCTCTCCCACCAGTGACCGACGATGTACTGCGGCAGGTAGACCGTGACGACCGCGGACCCGTGCTTCTCCCGGTACTTCTCGATGAAGGCGATGACCGGCTGGGCATAGGTCCGGTAGGGAGACTCGACGATCACGAGCGGCACGGGCGGACGGTGGTCCTCCCACTCCTTCTGCACCGCATCCGCCGACTCCTTCGTGACGGCGACGTGCAGGGCGATCGTCTTGTCGTGCCGTGCGGCGAGGGCGTAGTCGATGGCCTTCGCGACCGGCTTCTGGAGGCGCCCCACCAGAACGATGGCGATGTCGCCGGCGGCGCCGAAGTGGGTGTCGTCGTCGTAGGTGATCTCGTGCTCGACGTCGCGGTAGTAGCGGTGCACGCCGATCATCAGGATCGACAGCACCGGGATCGCGAGGAAAACCAGCCAGGCGCCGTGCGTGAACTTGGTGATCGTGACGATGATGAACACCGCCGCCGTCAGGCCCGCGCCGAGCGAGTTGATGATCAGACCCGAGATGATCTCTCGCCGCTCGAAGCGCCCCGACTTCTGGTTGCGGGCTGCGGTGGGCAACTGGTTCAGCGCGCGGAGCTCGCGCCGCCAGTGGCGCACCATGCCGATCTGTCCGAGTGAGAACGACACGAACACGCCGATGATGTAGAGCTGGATGAGGGTCGTCAGGTTGGCCTGTGAGGCGATCAGCACCACGATCGCCGCGAGACCCAACAGGATCATGCCGTTGGAGAACACGAGGCGGTCGCCGCGCGTGTTCATGGCCTTCGGGGCGTATCCATCGCGCGCGAGCACGGCGCCCAGCAGCGGGAAGCCGTTGAACGCGGTGTTGGCCGCGAGCAGCAGGACGCAGGCAGTGGCCGCCTGAATGATGAAGAAGGGGATCGAGTTCATCCCGAAGGTGGCGGCCGCGACCTGCGCCATGAGGCTCGGCTGGGGCTGCGTGCAGTCGAACCCGATGAGGTGGCACGGATTCTCGGCGTAGTGCACGCCCGCGACGAGCGCGAGGATCGTCAGACCGGAGAAGAGCAGGATGGCGACGGCGCCCATCGCGACGAGGGTGCGCTGCGCGTTCTTCACCTTGGGGCGGCGGAACGCGGGCACGCCGTTGGAGACGGCCTCGACGCCGGTGAGGGCGGAACAGCCGCTGGAGAACGCGCGCAGGATCAGCAGGATGACGGCCGCCTGCGTGAGGCTCTCGGCCTGCACGGAGAACGCGCTGCTGGAGGCGACCGGCGGGTCGCCGAGGATCCAGCGGATGATGCCGGTCACGATCATGAGCGCGACGGATCCGATGAAGATGTACGTCGGCAGCGCGAAGGCGCGCGAGGCTTCGCGCACGCCGCGGAGGTTGACGATCACGATCAGGATGACGAAGCCGACCGCCAGCTCGATGCGCCAGGGGTTCAGCCCCGGCAGCGCGGAGATGATGTTGTCGACGCCGGACGCGACCGAGACGGCGACCGTCAGGATGTAGTCGACCAGCAGTGCCGAGGCGACGATGACGCCGGGGATCTCGCCCAGGTTCGTTCGTGCCACCTCGTAGTCGCCGCCCCCGGACGGGTATGCCTTGATGAGCTGGCGGTACGAGAGCACCACCACGATGAGCAGCACGACGACGGCGGCCGCGATCCAGGGGCTGAAGGCCAGGAACGACAGTCCGCCGATCATCAGGATCATGAGCAGTTCCTGCGGCGCGTAGGCCACGGAGCTCAGCGCGTCGGACGCGAAAATGGGCAGCGCCATGCGCTTGCGCAGAAGATGATCGTCCGCATCCGTGGATGCGAGAGGGTCCCCGATCAGCAGGCGTTTCGCGATCGGAGTCTCGGGCGCCGGCTCGGCGCTGTCGTTTGCCACGACGCGCGACACTACGCCGATCGCTCAGGCCGCGCAACGCGAGCGGGGGGTTGTTTGCCATGCCGTCATCGTTCCGTGATGATCGACGGTTCGTGCGCCGACCTACGATGTAGCGCATGCATGTGTCCGATCGCCGCCTCGCTCTCGCCTATCGCCTCGTCGCGGCGGTGCTCATGGCGTGGGGGATCGGGAGGGTCACCGGCATCCTGGACGGACGACCCAGCCCCGTCGAGTTCCTCTACTACACGGTGCTCAGCAACCTGCTCTGCCTCGTCTGGATGGTGGTCCTCGCCGTTCGCACCGTCGCTGACCTTCGCTCGGACGGACCGCGTGGGGCGTCGACGCCCTCCCCGCGATTCTCGCTCGCCGTCGCCTTCGCGATCACGGTGACGATGCTGATCTACCTGATCGTGCTCGTGCCCGAGACATACACGCAGGGCAACGGCTACGAGCCGTTCACGCTGACCGACAACCTGATCCACATCATCACGCCCTCGCTGGCGATCGCCGACTGGCTGCTGTTCGTGCCCAAAGGTCGCAGCCGCTGGTTCGATCCGCCCCTGTGGACACTCATCCCTTACGTGTACCTCGCGTTCGCGTTCGTCTACGGCGCTGCCGGCGGCCGGTTCGCCGGCGGCGGCCAGTACCCGTATCCGTTCATGAATGTCGAGCGCAACGGGCTGGACGGTGTCGTGCTCTGGATCGTCGGTCTGACCCTCGCGCTCGAGGTCGTCGCCTACGTCTACATCCTCATCGACAAGGGACTCGGAGTGCTGGAGCGGCGGATGCGGAAGCCGGCCGCCGTCCGCGCGACGGTGGATGCGGGCGCCGGGCACTGATCAGCGCAACGCGGCGAGGATGATCGATGCGCCACCCGCCACGACGCCACCGGCCAGGACCAGCGCCCACACCACCCAGGTGCGCCGGAAGTTGACGGCGAGTTCGTTCGAGCGCATGGGGAGTGACGCCGGCTGGGGGACGCGGGCCCTATCCGTGGCGCTCGCGGGCGGGACCGGTGCGCTGACGTAGGGCGGCTCATTCGGGACGGGCGGGCCGGGCGACGCGATGGGGGCGTCCGGCTCGGGGAGACGACCGCCGAGACGGGTGCGCAGCGCGCTGATGAGGGCGATCAGACGCTGCCAGACGGCGGGGTCGGGGACGGTGAGCGGATGCGGCGCGTAGAGGAAGAGCGACCCGGGTGCGATCTCGACGTGGAAGCCGAGTGTTCCGTCGTCGAGGAGCGCTTGCACCTCGTCGTCGAACAGCCAGTCCGCCCACGCGAATGCGCCGGGGTCTGCGTAGAGCAGGAATCGGTCCTGCTCCTTGAACGGCATGGGTGTGACGTCGGGGAGGGAGGGCAGCGGTGAGCGGGGGGCGAGCCGCTGGTTCACGAGAACGAGAGGCGGCGCCGGCGCATCCAGCTGTAGAGCGACGTAGCCCCAGCTCTGGGTGAACTGATTGCCCACCGCGATCTCGGTGTAGAAGCTGTTGCCGATCTCGGTCAGCGGCGGTCCGGGGATGCGCACGATGTTGACCGAACGCTGCATGGAGCGCGGCTTGCCGTCGCGCTCCCGAAAGACGACACCGGGAAGCGGCTGACGGACCGCGAGCGGGTAGTACGGCCACCCGTTGTCCTCCGCGAAGATCTGCACGATCTGCGCGAGCGGGTTCCAGTCCTCGACCGGCGCGGGCGGCTCGTAGAGGGGGTGTAGTCCACCGGTGCGGTCATCGCGCCCTCCTGTCCGTGATGTTGTATGACATCCGTGCCGGCGACCGCGCCGTGTTCGTAACGCTGACGTCGACGTGGTCCATCATCGTGGACCACGAGCGCGACGCCCTCAGATCCCGGTCAGACCAGCCACTCGCGCGCGGCGATGACGAGGTTCTCGACGCCGCGTTCGATCGTCGGATGGAGCACCGGGGCGAAGAAGGGCGAATGGTTCGTCGGCACGTCGCGGTCGATCGTCCCCTCGGCGCTCGCGCGGGCGAACAACTGCGGGTCGACGCCGCCCCAGAACCAGAACACGAGCGGCACGCCGGCCTCGCGCGCGAAACCACGAGACGTCCTCGCTGCCGGTGAACATGCCGGGGTCGACGACCGCCGCGTCGCCGTAGGCGCGTCGGAACGCGTCGGCGAGTCGAGCGGTCGCGTCGGCATCGTTGATCGTGGGAGGCAGCGTGTGGTCGTTGACGATCGTGGGCGTCACCTCTGCGCCGGAGGCGTCGGCCTCCGCCCGGATGATCCGCTCGACCCGTTCGAGCACGCGCTCCCGCATCCCGTCGTCCGCGTAGCGGAGGCTGAGCTGCAGCGTCGCCTCGGCGGGGATGATGTTGTGCTTGAGGCCGGCGTGGACCGATCCCACCGTGACCACGGCGACCTCGCGCGGGTCGACCTCGCGCGCGGCGACGGTCTGCAGACGCATGATGGTCGCGGCGGCCATGACGATCGGGTCGATGGTGGCGTGGGGGCGCGACCCGTGCCCGCCGCGTCCGTGCAGGGTGACGGTGAGGCCGTCCGAGGCCGCCATCTGGGTTCCGGGTCGCACGCCGATCGTCCCCGCAGGCAAGGGCGTCACGTGCTGACCGAGCACGATGTCCGGGCGCGGGAAGCGATCCAGCACACCGTCCGCGATCATCGCCTTCGAACCGGCGCCGAACTCCTCGGCGGGCTGGAAGACGGCGACGACCGTTCCCGACCACTCGGATGCGGTCGCCACGAGTCGTTCCAGCGCACCGAGCAGTGCGGTCACGTGCATGTCGTGGCCGCACGCGTGCATCACCGGCACGTCCGCCCCCTGCGGGTCGACGCCGCGCGCCGTGCTCGCGTAGGGGAGTCCGGTGCGCTCCGCGACCGGCAGGCCGTCCATATCGGCACGCAACCAGACGACCGGCCCCTCTCCGTTGGCGAGCGTCGCCACAACGCCGGTGCGCCCGACGCCCTCGGTGAAGGGGATCCCGAGTGTCTCCAGCGTGCGGGCGACCACGCCCGCGGTGCGCGTCTCCTGGAACGACAGCTCGGGGTGGCGGTGCAGGTCGATGTACAGCGCTTCGAGGTCCAGGGTCATGTCCCGACCCTACTCGGGAGCCCTGAGCGGAGAAGTCCCCGCAGGCGCGAGCGCGCCTGGGTACCCGCAGACGTGAGCGCGCCGAGGTCCCCGCGCACACGAGCACGCCGGCGACCCGGGAGGGCGCGCCGGCGTGCGTCGGGCGTGACGATCAGGCGTCGGCGAGCCACACCGCCGTGTCGGCGGGAAGCAGACGTTCCTCGAGCGGCTCGCTCGAGACGAGGATCTCCCCGGCCGGCAGGTCGATCGCGTCGGTGCCGAGGTTGGCGATCACGGTGACGTCGCCGCTGCGGAAGGCGAGCACCGTCTCGGGGTAGCCGTCGAGCCATGTGAAGGGGGCCGCGCCGAGGCCGTGCGCCTTCCGCGCCTGGAGCAGCTGCGTGTAGAGCGCGAGCGTCGAGTCGGGATCGCGCTGCTCCACGTCGCGCGCGTGCTGCGCCCACTCCGCGGGCTGCGGCAGCCACGATGCGCCCGTGCCGTTGAAGCCGTAGGCGGGGGATGCGGCCTCCCACGGGATCGGGACGCGGCATCCGTCGCGGCCGTACTTCTCGTGGTTCGTGCGGAACCAGGTCGGATCCTGGCGTGCGTCGTCGGGGATGTCGATGACCTCGGGGAGCCCGAGCTCCTCGCCCTGGTAGATGTAGGCGGAACCGGGCAGGGCGAGCATCACCGCGGTGGCCGCGCGGGCGCGGCGCAGGCCGAGCGCGGGGATGGGCTGGGCCTCGGACAGCGGTCCGATGCCTTCGCCCTGAGGGCTCTCGGCCGACAGCGCGAGACGCGAGGCATGACGGATCACGTCGTGGTTCGAGAGCACCCAGGTGGCCGGGGCCCCGACCGCGGGGAAGGCGCGCAGCGAGTCGCTGATGACCGTGCGGAGGGCGTCCGCATCCCACGCCGTCGTCAGGTACGGGAAGTTGAACGCCTGGTGCATCTCGTCGGGGCGCACCCAGAGCGCCGTCTTGTCCGGTGTGGGCAGCCACGCCTCGGCGCACAGAGCGCGGTCGCCGTCGTACTCGGCCAGCACCTTGTGCCAGTCGCGGTAGATGTCGTGGACGCCGGGCTGGCCCCAGTACGGCACGTCGTCGTCGTCGCCGCCCATCGAGTCGCCGTCGGCGGGAGGCGTGTAGTCCGGCAGGCCGTCCTTCTTGATCATGCCGTGGGCGACATCCACCCGGAATCCGTCGACGCCCCGGTCGAGCCAGAACCGCAGCACGCCGCGGAAGTACTCCTGCACCTCGGGGTTGGTCCAGTCGAAGTCGGCCTGGCTCACGTCGAAGATGTGCAGGTACCACTGGCCCGGGGTGCCGTCTGCCTCGACGACGCGCTCCCACATCCCCCCGCCGAACACGGACTCCCAGTTGTTGGGCGGCAGCTCGCCGTTCTCGCCCTTGCCGTCGCGGAAGATGTACCGCGCGCGCTCCGGGCTGCCGGGGGCGGCGGCGAGGGCCTGCTGGAACCAGACGTGCTGGTCGGAGGAGTGGTTGGGCACGAGGTCGACGATCACGCGGATGCCGAGGCCGTGCGCCTTGGCCAGCATGGCGTCGAAATCGTCGAGCGTGCCGAACAGCGGGTCGACGTCGCAGTAGTCGGCGACGTCGTAGCCGGCATCCTTCTGGGGCGAGACCATGAACGGGCTCAGCCAGATCGCGTCGATGCCCAGCTCGGCGAGCGAGTCGAGGCGGGCGGTGATGCCGGGGAGGTCGCCGATGCCGTCGCCGTTGGCGTCCGCGAACGAGCGCGGATAGATCTGGTAGATCACGGCGGTGCGCCACCATTCGGATCCGGGCGCGGCGATCAAGGTCGAAGCATCGTGCGTCGAGGTCATGCCTCGATGTTACTCGGTGCGATCGTATCGATTCGAAGCCCGGTTTTCCGTAGGCGTCCATCGGTCGCCCCGGTCTCGATCGCTGCGGCGTCCACGGTGCGCCGACTACCATCGATGGGTGACCCCCTCGAATTCCGCCGCGCTCGAGCGCGCCGAAAAGCTCATCGCCGTCATCCCCGATTATCCGGAGCCCGGCGTGCTCTTCCGCGACATCGCCCCGCTGCTCGCCGACGGTGAAGGCCTCCGTGCGGTCATCGATGCGATGCTCGAGCCGTTCGCGGGCACCTACGACGTGGTCGCCGGTATCGAGGCGCGAGGTTTCCTGCTGGCCGGCGCCGCGGCCATCGCTGCGGGCGTGGGCCTGGTGCCGATCCGCAAGGCGGGCAAGCTGCCGCGGCCGGCCGCATCCGTCGACTACGCGCTCGAGTACGGCACCGCGACGATCGAGATGCACGACGACATCGCTCCGGGAACCCGCGTGCTGCTGCTGGACGACGTCCTCGCGACGGGCGGCACGATCGCCGCGGCGCGCGACCTGGTGGAGCGGATCGGATGCTCGGTGGCCGGCGTTGCCGTGCTCATGGAGCTCGACGCGCTGGGTGGCCGCTCGGTCGCCGGGCACGACGACCTGCACTCGGTCTTCCACGCCTGAGCGCCGCGGTTCGCCCGCATCGGATCGGCACTCGCGGTCGCCGGGCCGGTGCGTCTGTCTCGCGATGCTCGGGCGAGGAGCACGAGGCGCGACTTCGTGATCAGGCGGCGAAGAGGATGCTGCGGAACAGCAGATAGCCGCCGACGATGACGGCGCTGCCCACCAGTGGAGCCCACGACCGTGCTCGTTGCCTCGTGTAGCCGGTCACGATCCCCGCCAGCGTAATCCCCCAGCCGAGGACCAAGGCTCCGGTGAGCACCCAGCGCGCGGTCCGCACAGTGGGGAAGCACTCGGCGCAGCCGATCTGGGAGAACGCGTCCCAGAATGCGAACAACAGGACGAAGCCGGTCGCGACGATCTGTAGGGCTGCGAGCCCGATGGCGGGTGCGACGACGCGGATGTCCCGCGCGCGCTCGTTCGGCGTCATGCTGCCGAGTATGGGCCCTTGCATCCGGCGCGCGCAGCATCCATCGCTCGCATGGCTGGGGTGCTCGTGTGAACCTTGCCGGGGACGCTCGATGTCGTCTTATCGTCAGTGCATGGATGCCGTTTCGCCCGACGTGCCCGCCTGGCTTCGCGTCGCGGTCTGGTCGCTCGCGCTCGGACTCGCTCTGCTCGGCGTCGCGCTCGCCTTGGCCGCCGCGAACTGGTGGCCGCTTGTCGCTTTCCTCGGGCTTGCCGTCCCGCTCCTCCCGATTTCGAGGCGCACGGCTACGGGTCGCTGACGTCCGGCTCTGCTCTGACGCCTGGCTCTGCTCTGACGCCTGGCTCTGCTTTGGCGCCTGGCCCTGCGCTGGCGCCTGGCCGAGCAGCCGCGTGGCTCTTCGTTGACGGCCGGCTCCTCGTCGCCGCGTCCGCTCCTGGTCGCCGAGCGCTCCTCGCAGCCGCGCAGCGCCGAGTAGCCGCATGCGGGCAACAGTTGCGCAGGACAGCAGGCGACTCGGGTTCAGAACGGCGGGGGTGGACCCGCGGGTGGGTGATCGGCCTCGGGCGACCGGAACTCGGGGACGAAGTGCACGCTCGGCGCTGGTGGTTCGTCGATGTAGGTGTAGCCGAGCGGTGAGGTCCAGGCGAGGGCGCCCCCGTGGACTTGCTTCACGCGCCAGCCGGTGAACTGCTTCATGGAGTGGTGGCGTTGACACAGCCCCTCGAGGTTCTCGAGCGTGGTGCGCCCGCCCAAAGCATGATCGTGCGTGTGATCGTGCTCGTGGCGGATGGCGGGCACGCGACATCCGGGGAATCGGCAGTGCGCGTCGCGGGCGCGCAGCCGGCGTCGAAGGTCGGGGGTGGGCTGATAGCGGTCGGTGGCGAGCACCTGGCCGGACGCGGGATCGGTCAGGAGGCGATCCCAGCCCGGTGCCGCCCCGGCCAGGAGTCGGGCGGTGTCGGCGTCGATCGGCGCGCGTCCGGCGAGGTCGGCCGGGTGCTCGGATGCGTGCAGCAGAGTGAGCGCGGGCACGACGACCTGCACGTGGGCGCGAATGGCGCCGAGAGCGCCGGGCTGGTCGCCGCTCGCGGTGGGGTCGATCGACGGGGCCGCGCTCAGGAGGAGATCGGTGAAGACGTCCGCACGCACCTGATCCATCGTCCGCGCGTCTGAGGCGACGATCTCGTCTGTTCGGTCGCCGCCCGCGCGCAGGCGCTGCGCGGCGGCGCCCCGGGCGTCGTGGATGACGCCAGCCATCCGGGTCAGGCGGTCGTGGATCGCGTCGCCCAGCAGCAGGGGGATGGTGGCGGTCAGCTCACACATCCCGTCGTCGAGCGGCTGCACGGTCACCGCGCGCATCTCGGCCGCCTCGCGGTGGCGCTCCGTGAGCGTGCGCGGATGCAGCCGCTCGGCGATCATCTGCACGCTGGTGCGCACGCGGCCCGCGGTGTCTTCCTCGCACCGTACGAGCGCGTGCTGCTCGAATTCCGCCCGCGTGTGCGCGGGAAGACTTCCGCCGCTCTCGCTGATCACGCGGACGTGCGCCTGCGTGATCAGTCCCGCCTCCCACGCGTCGACGGTTGCGGAATAGCTCGTCACGAGCTCGGCGGCCTCGGCCATCCGGCGCTGCATCGTGCGGTCGGAGATCCGCAGTGGCACCGCCAGTTCGCTCGCGATCGCGCGGTGGGCTATGTCCGCGCCGCGCGCCGAGCGACTCTGCCCGTCGCTCATCCGGCATGCGAGTTCCTCTGCGCGGGCGAGAGCGCGTACCAGACGCGCTTGCGCTGCGGCGAGGTCTGCCTGCGCCGCGTCCACCTGGTGTGCGATGGAGGCGAGCGCCGCCGCATCCGCGTCGGAGAGACCGACGACACCCGCAACCTTCGAAGACATGTTCTAAGAGTACGAGGGGCCTCCGACATCGCGACGTCGGCCCGCGAGCGCCGCATCTCGTTCGACCCGCTGCACCGCCGACGCCCTGCGACCGTTGCTTCGTGAGGCCACCGCGCAGCCCAGCACCCCGGCAGGAGCCGCGCGCTCCAGGGCCGGGAGAATTGAGAATCGATCTCGGATCCTTGCCTCCGGGGGCGGGCGTAGCCTGACGATGCGCACGGTTACATACGTGCGCATTGAGTTTTTTCAGGAGGTTTGCCATGTCCACCACCGCCCTCGCAGCCGTACTCAACGGAGTCGACGAGTCGTTCGTCTTCGAAGACGTCGTACTCCAGGATCCCCGTCCCGACGAGCTGCTCGTCCGCATCGTCGCGGCCGGCCTGTGCCACACCGACCTCGCCGTGCAGCACGGCCACATCCCGAGCGCCTTCCCGCGCGTGCTGGGCCATGAAGGCGCCGGCGTCGTCGAGCGGGTCGGTGCCGACGTGACCGGCTTCGCGGAGGGCGACCACGTCGCCGTGTCATTCGCCTCGTGCGGTCGCTGCGAGAACTGTCTCGCGGGACGCCCGGCGTACTGCCTGCAGTTCATGCTCCTCAATATCGGCGGCGTACGCGCCGACGGAACCGGCACGATGGCTCTCTCCGACGGCGGCGAGGTCGTCGGCAGCTTCTTCGGACAGTCGTCCTTCGCGACGCATGCCCTCGTCGCGGCGCGCAACGCGGTGAAGATCGACGAAGACGTCCCCCTCGAGCTCGTGGGTCCGCTCGGATGCGGCATCCAGACCGGCGCGGGAACCGTGCTCAACTCGCTCGGCGTCGGCGCGGGTGACGCGCTCGTGGTCAGCGGAACGGGTGCCGTCGGGCTCTCGGCGATCATGGCCGCGAAGGCCGCGGGCGCGACCACGATCGTCGCCGTCGACGTCCTCCCCGAGCGCCTCGAAGTCGCGAAGCGCCTCGGCGCCACGCATCTCGTCGACGGCAAGGCGGACGACGTCGTCGACCAGATCAAGGCAGCCACCGGCGGCGTCGGTGCCGAGTACGCGCTCGACACGACGGCGATCCCCGCGGTCATCGGCAACCTCATCGCGTCGGCCCGCTTCGGCGCGAAGATCGCCACGGTCGGCGTTCCGAAGCCTGATGCGGTCGCCCCCGTCGCGCTGTTCTCGGGCTCCGGCGTGACGCTCGTCGGCGCGATCGAGGGCGACGCCGTGCCGCAGACCTTCATCCCGAAGCTGCTCGCCATGTACAAGGCGGGCGAGTTCCCGTTCGACACGCTCGTGACGACCTACCCGTTCGACGAGATCGAGAAGGCGATCGCCGACACGCAGTCCGGCGCGGCGGTCAAGGCTGTCCTGGTCATGCCCTGATCGCCCCAGGCTCGGGCGACCGGTGGCTTCAGCCGGTCGCCCGAGCGGCCCCCGGGGAGATGTCGCGCCGCAGCGTCGGGACCTCCTGGGATCGTGGCCGAATGATCACGCTGTTCGATTTCGGGCGGAAGCCCACATCCGCCGACGTGAAGACGTACGCCTCGCTCTCGGCAGAGGAACGCCTGCAGATGCGCATCGCGCTCGCAGGCAAGGCCCAGACGAACACGGCGGTCGCTGTCTCGGCCACCGCTCTGGTCGTGGCCACGATGGGCTTCGTTCCCCGGCTCACCGAGAGCTGGTCGCTGCCGAACCTGGTGTTCGTCCTGGTCTTCTGCATGGTGGTCATCACCTTCGCGGGCATGGCCGTCGTGTTCGCGGGCCTCGACCCGCAGCGGACGCGTCGCGCCTGGCGGGAGGTCTTCGACTACGTCGATGCCCACCGTCCACCGGCTCCGGATGCGGATCCGGAACGGTCGATCCTCACGCGGTGGCGGAGGCGCCTCGCGTCGATGCGCGCCCGGTGAATCGAGCGGCTCGGGCGCTCGGCGACCTGCGCGGGGCGGTCACTCGACGCGGCGGAACTCCTGGACGCCGACCACATCCAGCAGCCGCAGCTTCTCCTCGTCGCTCGACCCGGGCGCCGCGGTGAGTACGAGGAGGGACTGCGACTGGTCCTCGGTGAACAGCACCTGGCAGTCCACCTCGATCGGTCCGATCTCGGGGTGCAGGAGCACCTTGTGATCGCTGAACCGGCGCGCGACCTCCTGCCTCTCCCAGAGGGCGGAGAACTCCTCGCTGACCCGGAGCAGCTCGCCGACGAGCGCCTGAGCGCGTGCCCCCTCGACGGCCATCACGGCGCGGAGCCCCGATACGAGCGCGCGCGACTGCCGTTCGTGGTCGTCACGCGGATAGCGGGCGCGTGCCACGTCCGGATGCGCGAACCAGCGGTACGCCTCGTACCGCTCCCATCCGCTCGCCCCCGCGTGATCGCCGAGCAGCGCCGCACCCATCCGGTTCTGCAGCAGCGTCTCGCCCAGCGACGAGATGATCACC
Source organism: Microbacterium sp. SORGH_AS_0862 (assembly GCF_030818795.1). Lineage (NCBI taxonomy): Bacteria > Bacillati > Actinomycetota > Actinomycetes > Micrococcales > Microbacteriaceae > Microbacterium > Microbacterium sp. SORGH_AS_0862. Next base: position 1,724,771 of record NZ_JAUTAY010000001.1, read on the forward strand.
GCCGGCGTATCGCCGAGGCGGTCGAACACGCGCTGCAGCGGGGGCGCGACATGGTCTCGCGCCAGAATGCGGTCGGGAGCGTTGTGCCCGGTGACGCGGAACAGGTAGTCGCGCTCATCCGCCGACAACCGCAGTGCCCGCGCGAGCGAGGCGAGCATCTGCGTGCTCGGCTGCGGGCCGCGCTGCTGCTCGAGGCGCGTGTAGTAGTCGGTCGACATCGCCGCGAGCTGCGCGACCTCCTCGCGGCGGAGCCCCGTCGCGCGCCGGCGGGGCCCTGTCGGCAGCCCCGCGTCGCCGGGGCGCAGCCGTTCGCGGCGTGAGCGGAGGAAGTCGGCGAGGGCGGCGCGATCCATGCGTCCATTGTGTGCGGAGCGCCGTATCCGGAACCAGGGATCGACGATCCGTCCGCCACGTCAACGGAGCTCGTGGGAGGGCTTGAGCGGGTCCGGGTGCCATGGTTAAGGTCCCGCGCATGACCGATCGAGCGGTACCCCACCTCCCGTCCCGTGACTTCGAGGCGACGGTCGCGTTCTACGGCGGATTCGGGTTCCAGCCCACGTATCGCGACCGCGAGTGGCTGATCATCGAACGCGGCGACCTGCAGCTCGAGTTCTTCCCCGCTGCCGATCTGGATCCGACGCAGAGCTCCTTCATGTGCGGCCTGCGCGTCGACGATCTCGACACGCTCTACGACGCCATCCGGGCGAGCGGTGTGGCTGAGCGGACCCAGGGGCACCCGCGGCTGCACGCCCCGCTCCGTCAGACCTGGGGGCGTCGGGTCGCGCACCTCATCGACCTCGACGGCACGCAGGTGAATCTCATCGAGAACGAGCCCTAGGCGAGCTCGGCGCGCTGGAACAGGCGCCACGACCGCGCGCCCAGAAGGAGCGCGACGGCCACCACCACGGCGGGGACCACGAGCCACTCTGCGCCTCCGGACCAGCCGATGCCGATGCCGTCCGGGTTCGAGAACGCGATGACGGGGACGAAGAGGAAGTGCGCCTGGGCGCTCATGGGCGCGGCCGCATCGACGACCGCCAGCATCCCTCCTGCGAAGGCAAGGAAGATCACCCAGTACGTGAAGAGAGCAGCCGTGGCGGTGAGCACGCCGATCGACCAGAGCGGCCTCATCCGTCCTCCCTCTGCGTACCGCGACGCGAGCGTGCGCGGCGACCCGAGGTCGGCCAGTGCCGCCTCGAGGGGCCGCGGATCCTGGTCGATCTCGTCGCGCAAGGAGCGCAGGATGCGTCGCCGCTCGGATGCCGGCACCACGCCCTCCAGGTGCCACTCGAGGCGGGTCAGATACAGCGAGGCGCGCAGCCCCGTCGAGCGCCGGGTGAGTCGTGAGCCGGTCATGCGCGTTCCTTTCCGGGGGCGAGGGCCAGATCGACGGCCGCTGCCGCCTGTTCCCACTGGATGCGCGCGTCGGCCAGTGCCGAGGCCCCCGCCGGTGTGAGCGTGAAGTACTTCCGCGGCGGACCGCTCGGCGAGGGCTTGGAGGTCGTCGTCACCCAGCCGTCGCGTTCCATCCGGTTCAACACCGGGTAGACGAGACCCGTGCTCGCGTCCAGGCCGAGCGCAGCGAGCCGCTCGACGAGCTCGTAGCCGTACGACTCGTGCGCATCGATGAGCTGCAGCGTGATCAGCGGAAGCACCGCTCGCGTGAGCTGCGCATCCTGCCGCGCCTGTATCCGTGACACACTAATAGTGAAACACGAATAGCGGGCATTCGCCATCCCTGTCATCGGGGGACCGGCGATCCCCCGATGACCACTTCCTTCTCGGATGCGGTGACTCCGGCGACGCTCGACACATGGACATCACCGGAAACGCCGTCTTCATTCCCGGCGCGACCAGCGGCATCGGCCTGGCACTCGCGCTCCCCCTGCAGGAGGCGGGCAACACCGTCATCGTCGGCGGCCGGCGCCGGCAGCTCCTCGAGAAGATCGCGGAGGCACACCCCGGCATCGACACCGTCGAGATCGACACGGCGGATGCGGCATCCGTGCGCTCAGCCGCCGCATCCGTCATCGCACGTCACCCCTCTTTGAACGTGCTCGTCACGATGGCGGGCATCATGCACGTCGAGGACTGGAGCACGCCCGACGGCTTCCTCGCCTCGGCCGAGCAGACCGTCACGACAAACGTGCTCGGCCCGATCCGGCTCATCGCCGCCGTCATCGATCAGCTGCGCGCGCAGCCGTCCGCGACGATCGTCACCGTCTCGTCCGGGCTCGCCTTCGCCCCGCTCGCCGCGACCCCGAGCTACAACGCGTCGAAGGCGGCCATCCACATGCTGAGCGAGTCGCTGCGCCTGCAGCTGGCGGGAACGTCCGTCGCGGTGAAGGAGCTCGAGCCGCCCTCCGTGGCGACCGACCTCCTTCCGGGCCAGCGCGAGAGCGCGTTCGCGATGCCGCTCGATGCGTTCGCCGACGAGGTCATGCAGCTGCTCCGCGACGAACCCGACGCGCCGGAGATCCAGGTCGAACGTGTCAAGTTCCTGCGGTACGGCGAGGCGCGCGGCGACTACGACCAGGTCGTTCAGACGCTCAACCAGTCCGATCCGCACGGCAAGCAGGGGTGATGCCGCGACATCTGCACGGCGAGCGGGGCGGATGTCGGCCGGCGCGACCGCGCGCGCACCACCTGCCCCGTCGATCGTGCAGATGTCGCCGCACACGCCTGCGGCGAGGGGGCGGTGGACGTCGTCGCTACCCGCGCGACGCGGTCTCGTCGCGCACGAGCCCGATGATCCCCCGGATCGTCAGCAGCGCGCCGAGCACGAGCGAGAACCAGAGCCAGCCCGTCGGCTCGATGATGAGACCTGCGACGGAGACGCCGAGGGCGAGCAGTCCGAAGACGAGCATGAAGATCGCGACGCCGCGTGAGATGGTCCCCAACATGCGGTGAGCGTAGCGCGCCGCGGGCGCCCGCGGGGTGTTTCGTCTCGATCCGCTCACGATGAGCCCGGCTGGATGTCCGGGTTCGTTCGGGATGCGGCCGCGACCGCTCCTCGGGCTCCGGCCCGACCGTACGCTCGGGCCAGAGCCCGAGGAGCATCGTGATCAGATTCGCCGACTTCATGCCCGTGCCCGCACCCGAGCGCACGAAAGTGAAGTTCAACATCCGTGCGGGCGTGGGCGGCGCGGCCGCCTACGACCTGCTGATGGCCGACGATCCCGAGCCCTGGCTGGCGATGACCAGGTACCGCTCGCGACAGCAGAACAACAATATGGGCCGCGCGGAATATGTCCTCGCGTTCGCGCAGTACTACCCCTACGGGCCGGAGTACTTCATGTTCGGCGGCTTCTTCCGCGTCGAACCGAGCGTCCCCGAGACGTTCGGCGACGACGGCTATCGGCTCACCCCGCTCGGCCGGTACGCGGAGTACGTCAAGCGCCTCATCGTGAAGCTGAACGAACCCATCGGCCGCAACCTCTATCTCCGCTCCTATGACAACCTGCAGGACGGCCCGCTCGGCCCGGAGGTGTACGAGCTGGCCCCGGACGTGAAGCTCGGAGCCTTCCCCGGCTACCAGAACGTGCGGCTGCGGCACCGCGAGCTGCAGCGCATCATCGCGAACGACGAGCCGAGCTGGAAGGACGCCCTCTCCAGCGTCAAGGGCGTGTACGTCATCACGGACCTCAGCGACGGACGCCTCTATGTCGGCTCCGCCTCGGGCGAGGCGAACGGCCTGTGGCAGCGGTGGGCGGGCTACGCGCACCTCGGCAACCTCTCCGGCGGCAACCGGGATCTCGAGCTGCTCAAGCTCACGCGCGGCGACGGTCACATCGTCGAACACTTCCAGTACTCGATCCTCGAGATCTTCGACCCCAAGACCCGTGCGGAGACCATCCTGCAGCGCGAGTCGTTCTGGAAGCTCGCCCTCGACAGCCGCGCTCACGGGCTCAACGCGAACTGAGCGGGCGCATCCGATGTCCGGATTCGTCCGGGAGTGGCATTCCCGGACGGACTCGACCCTCCGCGGCACCTAGCGTCGAGGCGTCATGACGCACGGCGAGAGGACACGGGTATGCCGGACGGCAATGTCGACTGGGACTTCTGGGCGCAGATCGCGACGGTGATCGCGGCGTTCGCCGTGCCGATCGCCGTGCTCGCGCTCGTTCTCGAGATGCGGCGGACGGCTGTCGCCCAGGCCGCTCGCGTGGTCGCCTGGACCGTGGTGCCGCACGACCGCATCCGCTCCGCCGGAGTGCGCGGGATCGTGATCGTGAACGAGTCCGAACAGGTCGCCCGCGACGTGCGCATCGATGTGCGTACGGACGGAACGGATGCGGTGACGGCCGTGTACCCGATCGTTCCGCCGGGAGCGCACTTCCTCACCCTCCAGGAACGCCAGGCGGCCGATGGTGACGGGGAGGCGCCGTGGGTCGGCGAGGGCAACGACTACGTGCTGCTGCCGGTGAATCAGAAGGACGGCGCGCTCACCATCAGCCTTCGTCACGCGCAGACCTCTCCCGGCGACGAGATGCGCCAGTACGAACTCCTGCCCTGGACCCAGGCCGGCTCCGGGGCGGAGTCGAGCTTCGCCGCCGCGGTCTTCGAGTACTCCCTCGGGAACACGCGCTGGCGCCGCCGGTCGGATCTCAGCATCCGTCGTCGCCGTCCGGCGCGGACCAGGGGGTGGCAGCTCTGGCGTCCGCGTCTCTTGGGACAGCCGGAGGTGGGCGAGCGCCGGTTCCCGGAAGTGTCGCTCAACAGCGAGCAGGCGAGGCTCGTGATCGCCGACACGGAGGACACGTACCAGCAGTCGCGAACGCTGATGGATGCGGTGGGACGCCACCTCGCCGGCGGCATCGATCCTGCCGAGTCCAAACCGGTGATCGATCGTCGGCTGCTCGATGCCGGCATCGTCGAGATGCGCCGGACGCGCGAGTCGACACGGCAGGGAGAAGTCGGTCGCGGCGCCTTGGCGTTCGAGTTCTCCTACGCATCCGCGGGAGGAGAGGCCGTGGCCGCGTACTCGTTCGGCGCATCGCAGTACGGCGACGTGCCCGCCTGGTTCGGGCGCAAGACCGCGAAGGGGGCCGAGTCCGTGTCGTTCAAGAAGCGCGGGTGGTATCCGAAGCGCCGCAAGGCGTCCGACTGGCCCGCGGACGGCGCGGAGCTCGCGGCGGCCATCGTCGACGCGATCGTGGAAGACCTGCGCGAGCACACACCCTCGATGGACTCCGCCGCATCCGCTGACGCTCGCTGATGGACTCCCTGTACCGCCCGCATCCGTCGTGGCTGCCGGCGACCTACCTGCTGCTGGCGACGATCGGGCTCATCGTCTGCCCGCTGTCCGTCATGGGACGGGTGGACGAGGCGACCATCCTGCTCGTCGGCCTCGTCTACGTCCCGTTCGGCTGGGCGGCGATCACGGTCGCCGCGGCCGTGCGGATCCGGCCGCGGGTGCGATTCGACGCGCGGCGATGGGTGGGCCTGCTTGCGCTTCCCGCCTGGGGATGGTCCTGGATGTGGACGAGGTTCATGCGCCTCGTGGCCACGCACTTCCTGCGCACCGTCATCATCACGTCGATCGTCGTGTGCGTCGGGGTCGTCGTCGGGCTGCTCGCGGGGGGAGTCAGCGGATGGATCGTCCTCGTGATCGGTGTCCTCGCGCTCGGGGTCCAGATCGGCGGCGTGCGGTGGGCGAACGGCTACGCCTCGGGGTACACCGGGGGCGTGAGCGTGTTCGCGCTCGCGGCGGCCGGCATGTTCGTCATCGGCTGTCTCGGCTGGGTGTTCGCGCTGGCCGTCGCGGTGTTCTTCCTCGCCCTTCCGGCGCTGCTCGCCTGGTTCGTCCTCGGTGTCCTGGGCGCGCCGGTGTGGCTCGTGATCGCTGCTGTCGCGGTGGCGCTCGCGAGCTTCGTCGTGCCCTTCATCCTCGAGCTGCGGCGCTGAGTCGTCGCGGTCGCTGCGGAGGGATCGCGCGGGGAACGTCTGCACGACCGATTGCGCGGAGGGCGCCCCGCCAGCCCCGGACGTTCACACTTGCACCACGCGTCGTGCAGATGTCGCGCCCGGTCGCCGGCGGGTCAGCTGCCGCGGTAGGTGGAGTACGCGAACGGGCTCAACAGCAGCGGCACGTGGTAGTGCGGGCGGTCGGCGACCGTGAAGGTCACCGTCGCGAGCGGATAGAAGGTCTCGACGCCGCGGTCGGCGAAGTACGCGCCGGTCGCGAAGGTCAGCGCGTACATGCCCGCCTCGAGCTGATCCGGGCCGATCGCGAGCCGGCCGTCCGCATCCGTGAATCCCTCGGCGACGCTCTCGATCGCACCGCCCTCGTGATGCCGGTGCAGGGTGACCGCGACGTTCGGCGCGGGCGTTCCGGCGGTCGCGTCGAGGATGTGGGTCGTCAGGTGGCTCATTCCGCCTCCTCCGGTTCGGTCTCGTCGGCCACGATCGTCGAGTCCAGGCGCAGCAGCGCGATCTCGGCGAGCTGCGCGGTCGCCTCGCGGGCCTCGGTGTCGTCGTCATTGCCGAGTCTGCGGTGCAGCTCGGCGAGCATCTCCTGGGGGCTGCGACCCGCGGCGCGGATGAGGAAGACGCGACCGAAGCGCTCCTCGTAGGCCCGGTTTCCCGCGGAGATCGCGGCCGCCACATCGTCCGCAGCGGTCGACATCGCGGCCTGCTCCTTGCGGGACGCGTCGGCCTCGGCCCCCGACCCCGTCGGCTTCTCTCCGATCCGCGGATGGTGGGCGAGGGCCGCATCCAGGTCGGCGCGCGACCAGACGCCGGCGAGATCCCCGGCGTAGGAGCGGAGAGCCTCGATGGAGGCGAAGGGGCGCGCGGCGACGATCGCGTCGACCCAGCCCGGCACCGCCGCCCACACCGACACGAGCAGCGATGCCTCGGCGGCGTCGAGGGCGTTGAATTCGTCCAGTTGCATGCGCGTCACCCTACCCAGCCCGCATTGCCGTCGGGTGACCCGCCGGGGATGTGAGTCCGGAATGTTGGTAACAGTTACATTTGCGAAATGTGGAGCACTTAGCGTTGTCGGCATGACGACCCCCGCACCCGCCGTCATCGCGGCGCGACGCGTGTTCCTCGACGGGGCCTTCCGCCCCGCCACCGTGACCGTGACCGACGGGCGCATCAGCGCGATCGGCGATTTCGATCCGGATGCGGAACACGCTCTGCCGGACGACCTCGTGCTGCTGCCGGGCCTCGTCGACTCGCACGTGCATCTGAACGACCCGGGTCGTGCGAGCTGGGAGGGCTTCGACACGGGGACCGCGGCGGCCGCGGCGGGCGGAGTCACGACCGTGCTCGACATGCCGCTCAACAGCATTCCGGTCACCACGACCCCGGAAGCCCTGGCCGAGAAGCGGGCCGCCGCGAGGGGACGCATCGCCGTCGACGTGGGCTACTGGGGCGGCGCCGTGCCGGAGAACATCGGTCGCCTGCGGGAGCTCGCCGATGCGGGCGTCGTCGGCTTCAAGTGCTTCCTCTCGCCGTCGGGCATCGACGAGTTCGGACACCTCAGCGCCGAGCAGCTCGATGAGGTGCTCACCGAGCTCGCCGCCTTCGACGGACTGCTCATCGTGCACGCCGAGCACCCCGCGCACCTGCACGCCGACGGCGCGCTCGGCGTGCACTACGCGGACTTCCTCGCCTCCCGGCCCCCCGCCAGCGAGCGGGCCGCGATCCAGCTCGTGATCGAGACCGCCCGGCGCACGGGTGCGCGTGTGCACATCGTGCACGTCTCCGACGGCACGGCCCTCGACGACGTCAGGGCGGCCAAGGCCGAGGGCGTGCGGATCACGGTCGAGACGTGTCCGCACTACCTGACCCTGGATGCGGCGGCCGTCCCCGACGGCGCCGCATCGTTCAAGTGCTGCCCGCCGATCCGCGACCTCGCCAATCAGGACCTGCTCTGGCAGGGCGTGCTCGACGGCACGATCGACGCGATCGTCAGCGACCACTCGCCCGCGACCCCGGAGCTCAAGGGCGAACCGGATTTCGGCCTCGCGTGGGGCGGGATCTCGGGCCTGCAGACGGGGCTGTCGAGCGTGCACACGAGAGCGCGCGAGCGCGGCATCCCGCTGGAGGCGTTCCTGCCGCTCATGACGACGGGGCCGGCGCGCGTGGGCGGACTCGGCTCGCGCGGCACGATCGCGGTCGGCGGGCCCGCCCATCTGACCGTCTTCGCGCCCGACGAGACGTTCACGGTGGATGCGGCGGCCCTCGAGTACCGCAACCCGCTCTCGCCGTGGGACGGGGCGAGCCTCACGGGCGTCGTCGCCGAGACGTGGCTGCACGGCGAGCCGGTGTACCGTCGCGGCGAGGGTCTGCTCGCGCGCACCGGACGCGAGCTGATCGCGGCAATCGACGAGGAGCGCCAGTGAGCACACCCATCCTGCAGCCGGGCGTCGGCGACATCGCGGGCGAGCACTACCTTCCCGCCGCCGTCGAGAACGTCTTCTGGGGTCGGCTGCCCTGCGCCACCGACGCGCCGGTGCTCCGGATCGAGCCTGGTGCCACCGTGACGGTCGACACCGTCAGCCATGAGGGCATCCTCGAGGATCAGGGCAAGGACCCCCGCGCCTTCTTCGGGGCGCACGGCGTGGCGACCGAGCAGGTGCTCGACGATGCCGTGGCGATCGCCGCATCCCTCTCGCGCGACGTGATGGCCGACGGTCCCCACGTGGTGACCGGCCCCATCCATGTCGCCGGCGCCCAGCCGGGCGATCTGCTGCAGATCACGGTCGTCCGACTCGAGCCGCGGGTGCCCTACGGCGTGATCAGCAATCGTCACGGGAAGGGCGCGCTCGTGGGCGAGTTGCCCCGCGGTGAGCACAACGTGAGCGTGTTCACCCCCGTCGTGGAGCAGGACGGCGCTCTCGTGGGCGCGCTGCCTCTGGTCGAGGGGGGACCGGCGGCGGTGGCCTTCCCGCTCGCACCGTTCCTCGGCACGATGGGGGTGGCGGTCGCAGGCTCCGACCGCCCGCACTCCGTGCCGCCGGGCGCCCATGGCGGCAACATCGACATCAAGCTGTTGACCGAGGGCGCCGTGCTCTACCTGCCGGTGCAGGTCGCGGGCGCACTCGCGTACGTCGGCGATCCGCACTTCGCCCAGGGCGACGGCGAGGTCGCACTCACCGCGCTCGAGGCGTCGCTGCGGGCCACGCTGCGGTTCGACGTCGTGCCGCGCTCGGTCGCGCTGGCCGAGTTCGGCGAGCTCCTCGGCCCGCTCGTGCGCACCGACGAGTACCTCGTTCCGACGGGGCTCGATCCCGATCTCGGCGAGGCGATGCGCCGCTGCGTGCGCGCGGCGCTCACCCTGCTCCAAGCGCGGTACGGCATGGCCGAGCACCTCGCCTACGCGTACCTCTCCGCCGCGACCGACTTCGACATCTCCCAGGTCGTGGACATCGTGTGCGGTGTGCACGCCCGCATCCGGGAGGCCGACTTCGCGGGAGCCCCGGTTTCCGGCGCCGCTTCCGCAGGAGATCTCCCCCCATCAGGAGATTCCGCGCCGGATTCTCCTGCGCAGGCGACGACGGATGCGGAGGGCCGGGCATGAGCGAGATCCCCGCCGACCTCCGCGCCGCCTTCGACCGCTACGAGCGGGCCATCCTCGACAACGACCTCGCGGTGCTCGACGAGATGTTCGCGCCCGGCGACGAGACGCTGCGCGGGGATGCGGCGGGGCTCCTCGTCGGCCACGACGTGATCAGCGCCTTCCGGGGCGTGCGGGGCGGAGTCGCGCCGCGGACGATCCAGCGGATCGAGTACCGTCCGCTCGCCGACGACCTCGCCCTGCTCGTCTCGGTGTCGCGCTTCACCGGGGGCGGCACGGGGCTGCAGACCCAGCTCTGGCGGCGCGGCGGGAGCGGATGGGTCATCGAGGCCGCGCACGTGACGGGCAAGGCGCAGGCGCTCGACCGGTCGGTCTGGCGCACGGTCGGCGACCCGCTGTGGCAGGGCGCATGGGAGGGTCCGCTCGAGGGCCTCAACGTCGCCGTCAAAGACCTCTTCGCCATCAAGGGCTACCGCATCGGCGCGGGCAACCCGACCTTCCTCGAGACGGCGAGGCCCGAGTCCACCACGGCTCCGGCCGTCGCCGATCTGCTGCGCGGCGGGGCGTCGCTGCGCGGCATCGCACGCACCGACGAGTTCGCCTACTCGATCGCGGGAGACAACGCCCACTACGGCACCCCTCCCAACGGTGCGCTCCCGGGCGCTCTGCCGGGCGGATCGTCGAGCGGACCCGCATCCGCCGTCGCGACGGGTCAGGCGGAGGTGGGACTCGCCACCGACACCGCGGGATCCGTGCGCGTGCCCGCCTCGTACCAGGGGCTGTGGGGCCTGCGGACGACCCACAACCTCGTGCCGCGTCAGGGAATGCTGCCCCTCGCGCAGTCCTTCGACACGATCGGCTGGCTCACGCGCGACGGCAAGACCCTCCAGCGGGTGGTCGACTGGTGCCTGAGCTACGACGGCTCGGAGTCGACCGAGAGCGTGTTCGGCGAGTCCGCGGGCGACCTGCCCTGGCGCTTCGTGATCCCCGAGGACGTGCTGACCCACGTCGAGCCCGACACCCGCGCGGCGTTCGACTCCTATGTGGAGCGGCTCGCCGCATCCGAGGGCGCGCCGGAGATCGACACGGTCTCGATCGGCGACCTCGACGAGTACTTCGATCCGTTCCGCACGGTGCAGGCGGCGGAGGCCTGGCGCAACAACCGCGAGTGGCTCCGCGCCCACCCGGGATCGACGGGGGCAGCTGTCGCCGAGCGGTTCCGCATCGCCAGCGAGGTCACGGCCGCGGCGGAGCGCGTCGCGCGTCAGGCGCTCGAGCCGCTCCGTGAGCGCGTGCACGCCCTCCTGCAGAACGCCGTGCTGCTGCTGCCCACCGTGCCCGGCCCCGCGCCCATGCGCACGTCCGATCCGGCGAAGGTGGATGCGGTGCGCCAGGCGACGCTGCGCATGACGACGCCCGCGGCCGTCGCCGGCACACCCGCCCTCTCGATCCCGCTGCTCACCGTCCGCTCGCAGCTCGGCCCCGCGCCCGTCGGGGTCTGCCTCGTCTCACGCAGCGGCACCGACATCGCCCTCGTCCGCCTCGGACGCCGCCTCGCCGCGCTCTGACCGCGCTCCCCCAGGAAGCACTCATGACCGACACCCTCCCGATCGACCCGCCCGCCCGCCTGCTCATGGGGCCGGGCCCCATCTCCGCCTACCCGTCCGTGCTGCGCGCCATGTCGGCGCCGCTCGTGGGCCAGTACGACCCGTTCATGACCCACACGATGAACGAGACGCAAGAGCTGTACCGCCAGGTGTGGGCCACCGGGAACGACGCGACCCTGCTCGTCGACGGAACGTCGCGCGCCGGTATCGAGGCTGCGATCGTGAGCCTCGTGCGCCCCGGCGACCGCGTGCTCGTGCCCGTGTTCGGACGCTTCGGCCACCTGCTCGCCGAGATCGCCGAACGCGCGCTCGCCGAGGTGCACACGATCGAGACCGAGTGGGGTCAGGTCTTCACGCCCGCGGCGATCGAGGAGGCCGTCGTGCGCGTCAAGCCGACGCTCCTCGCGCTGGTGCAGGGCGACACCTCGACCACGATGCTCCAGCCCTTGGAGGAGATCGGCGAGATCTGCCGCGCGCACGGCGTGCTCTTCTACTCCGACGCCACCGCATCCCTGGGAGGCAACGCGTTCGAGGCCGATGCCTGGGGACTGGATGCGGCGACCGCCGGTCTGCAGAAGTGCCTGGGCGGCCCGAGCGGCTCCGCCCCCATCACCCTCAGCGAGCGCGCCGTCGAGGTCATCCGCTCCCGCAAGCGGATCGAGGCCGGCATCCGCGAGGCGGGCGACGAGGACGCGCCCGACTTCGTCCGCTCCAACTACTTCGACCTCGGCATGATCCTCGACTACTGGGGCCCGCGCCGACTCAACCATCACACCGAGGCGACGAGCATGCTCTACGGCGCCCGCGAGTGTGCGCGCCTGCTGCTCCTCGAGGGCCGCGAGGCGGTGATCGCCCGGCACGAACTCGCCGGCCGCGCGATGCTCGCCGGCGTCGAGGCGCTCGGCCTCGCCGTCTTCGGAGACGTCGGGCACAAGATGAGCAACGTCGTGGCCGTGTACATCCCGGACGGGGTGCCCGGCGATGCCGCGCGCACCGCGATGCTCGAGGACTTCGCCATCGAGATCGGCACGTCCTTCGGCCCGCTGCACGGCAAGGTGTGGCGCATCGGCACGATGGGCTACAACGCCCGCAAGGACACCGTGCTCACGACCTTGGCCGCTCTCGAGGCGGTGCTGCGCCGCCACGGCGTCGCGGTTCCCGCCGGCGGCGGCGTGGAGGCCGCATCCGACGTCTTCGCGGGGCGCGCATGATGTTGGAGGTCTCGCCGGACCGCATCGCGGCCGCCGCGCGGCGCGTGATGGCGAGGTGCGACGAGCTCGCGCGCGTCACAGCGACGCCTGGCCGCATCGAGCGGGTCTACCTCTCTCCCGAGCACGCACGGGTGAACCGCCTCGCGGCGGAGTGGATGCGCGAGCTCGGCATGCGCACGCGACAGGATGCGGCGGGCAACCAGATCGGCCGACTCGACCGCATCGTCGGCGACACGCTCGACCCGGACGCGCCCGCGCTGATCATCGGCTCGCACCTGGACACCGTGCTGGATGCGGGACGCTTCGACGGGATCGTGGGCGTGCTGATGGGGCTCGAGATCGCCCGGCTCCTGCGGACGCCCGTCGGTGACGGGCGCTTCGGCGTCGCTCTCCCGTTCGCGCTGGAGATCGTCGCGTTCTCGGATGAGGAGGGCACGCGATTCGGCAAGGCCCTGCTCGGCTCCTCGGCGGTCGCGGGACTATGGGACGAGGACTGGTGGGCGCTGACGGATGCCGACGGCACGAGCCTGCGGCAGGCGTTCCTCGAGTTCGGGCTCGACCCGGCGCGCATCGCCGAGGCCGCCCGACGACCGGAAGAGCTGATCGGCTATCTCGAGGCGCACATCGAGCAGGGGCCGGAGCTCGACCGGCGCGGTGAGCCGCTCGCGGTCGTCTCCTCGATCGCCTCCGCCCGCCGCTTCCAGCTCGTCGTCGAGGGGGAGGCCCGCCATGCGGGTGGCACGCCGTACGACATGCGTCGCGATGCGCTGCTGGGTGCGAGCGAGGCGGCGCTCGCGGTCGAGCGCATCTGCCGCGACGAGCACCACATCATCGGCACCGTCGGTCAGCTCGAGGCGTACCCGGGTGCGGTCAACGTCGTGCCCGGCGAGGCGCGCTTCTCCCTCGACCTCCGCGGAGAGTTCGACGAGACCCGCGACCACGTGTGGGACGAGCTCTCCCGCGAACTCGACGCGATCATGGGTCGCCGCGGGCTGCGCTGGAGCTCACGCGAGGTGCACAGCGCCGCGGCCGTCATGTGCGCGCCGCTCCTGCAGGACGTGGTGCGCGAGGGCATCGGCGCCGCCGACGCGCCCGGCGGCGACGACCCGGCCGTGATCTTCAGCCGCGCCGGCCACGACGCGATGTCGATCGGCGCGATCACCGACGTGGGGATGCTGTTCCTGCGCAACCCTGACGGCATCAGCCACCATCCGGGGGAGTCCGTCTCGGCACCGGACGTGGCTCTCGGCATCCGTGCCCTCGCCGAGTCCGTGCTCGCGCTCGCCGCCGACGTCCGCGTGCGCTGACGGGGGCGGGGTTCGGGGCCTGCGGCTCGGGGGCTGCGGGGGTTCGACGGCTGCGGCTCGGCATCTGCGGCCGGCATCTGCGACACTTCTCCGCATCCGCGACAGGTTTCAACTGGCGCACCTGCGCATTTCTGTGGCATCTGCGCATGTGCGACGCAACTCGGCAGGGAGAGGGGAGCCGGACAACACGGCGTGACGAGACCGGTGGGGCGGGGCGGCCCGCCCCACCGGCGGGCGTCAGTGCTCGTCGTAGTGGTCGCCGTGGGGGGCGTGCTTGTGGCCGTCGTGGACGTAGTCGACGTGGTCGTCATGGCTGACGGTGTCGTGGCCGCATCCGTCGCCGTGGGCGTGCTCGGCGCTCGAGTGCTCTGCCACACTCTCGTGCTCGTCGTAATGGTCGCCGTGCAGGGCGTGGTGGTGCGTGCCGTGCACGTAGTCCACGTGGTCGCCGTGGTCCACGGCCTCGTGGCCGCAGTCGGCGCCGTGCTCGTGCTCGTCGACGCCGTGCTCGGCGTGAACGTCGGTGGTGCTCATGGTTCTTCTCCTTGATGGGTCGCGTCCTCTTCGAGGACGTGGGTGAGTGCATCGTCGACGACGTGGGCGATGTGGTCATCGCTGATGCTGTAGAGCGCCTCTCGGCCGGCGCGGGCGACGGTGACGATACCCGCGGCGCGGAGCGTCCCGAGGTGTTGAGAGACCAGCGGTTGCGACATGCCGGTGCTCGCCACCAGGTGCGTGACTCCCGCGGGTTCAGCAGCCAAGAGTCGGACCAAGCGCAGACGCGACGCCGAACCCAGCACCTTGAAGAGTGCCGCGGCCGCCTCGAGTCCTGCGTCCTGCTCCACACGGACAGCACACCACAACACATAAACACATAGCAATGTATTTATGTAGATGATAACGATGATCAGATGCGTATGCGGGTGGGCACCCGTCCGGCATCCACGATGCTTCTCCGCATCCGCGAACTCCGGTATCCGCTCGACGTTCGGTGGCGACGCCGCCCGCTTCCGCGACACTTCTCCGCATCCGCGACAGTTCTTGACAGGCGCATCTGCGCATTTGTGTGGCACCTGCGCACATGCGACGCAGTTCGGCACGAAACCGCGCCGGGCAGCGCGCCAGGGTGCCGCGCCGGCCGATCAGCGGGCGCGCGGGACGCTCGTGACGAAGAGGGCGACGACCCGCTCCTCGCCGACGAGGCGCCAGCGGTCGCGGGCGCCCGCGGGGAATCGGATGAAGTCGCCCGGCTCGAGCGCATAGGTGCCGGCGCCGAGCACATCCACCTCGAGGTGCCCCGAGACCAGATACAGGCCGCTCTCGCCCGGCGACTCGAACCACTCGGCGATGTACTCGTCGGGGCCGAAGGCGTACTCGACGACCTCGAGCGCCGAGCTCTCGCGCAGCAGCAGCGCTCGCCCGAGCGCGGCGTCGTCCCGCTCCGCGACGGGGATGCGGCGCCCCTCGCCGGCGCGGACGACATCGACCTCGTCGGCGCCCACGGCCGGCAGCAGGTCGCCTGGCCGCACCCCGAGTGCGCGGGCGAGGCGGTAGACCGACGCCATCGAGGGGGCGCTCGCGCCGCGCTCGATCTGGCTCAGGAACGGCTGGCTCATCCCTGCCGCCGCGGCCAATTCGCGCGTCGAGAGCCCGGCCGCGTCCCGGAGTCGGCGGATCTCGGCGCCGACGACCGAGCCGAGGTCGGCATCGAGGGAGGGGTCGCTCAATTTACGCTCCGGAAACGTTCGCCGAATGCTCTCGTCATCGCATCCATTGATTATGAATGCTGTCAGTTATCGCCGAGGGTGTTTCCCTCAGTTTAGAAGAGCACGGAGAGTCCCATGAGCGCATCGGTCGAGATCGAGCGGATCGTGCGGGGACTGCCCAAGGTCAGCCTGCACTGCCACCTCATCGGCTCGGTGCAGGCGACGACGCTCGTCGAGCTGGCGGCCAAGCACGGCGTCGTGCTCGACGGCGGACGCACCGCCGAGAACCTGTTCGATCACGCCAGCTACGAGGATCTCGACGAGTTCCTCCGTGTGCTGGATGTGGCGGGCTCCGTCATCCGCGACGTCGACGACTTCCATCGCGTCACCTACGAGTCGCTGACGGCGGGCGGAGCCGCGCACAACGTGCTCTACCGCGAGATCTTCCTCAGTCCTCCCGGCCACCCCGGCGTCGCGTACCGCACGATCATCGACGGCGTCCGCGCCGGGATGCGCGACGCCGAGACCGACACCGGCATCCGCAGCAACCTCATCGTCGGCCTCAACCGCAACGACACCCCGGGCGCCGCCACCGAGCTGGTCGAGACGATGATCGCCAATCCCTACGACGAGGTCATCGGGATCGGTCTCGACTACTCCGAGATGATCGGGCCGCCCGAGAAGTTCTGGAAGGCCTTCCGGCTCGCCGGCGAGGCCGGTCTGCAGCGCACCGCGCACTCCGAGTCGGGGCCGCCCCACAACATCGAGACCATCCTCGACCTGCTCGGATGCAGCCGCGTCGACCACGGCTACCACATCGTCGACGACCCGGACATCACGCGCCGCTGCGTCGAGGAGCGCATCCCCTTCACCTGCACCCCCGTGTCGAGCGACATCGGCCGGTACTCCGGCAGCGGGGACGGCAGCCACCTCCGCATCAAGCAGATGGTGGATGCGGGACTGCTCGTGACCATCGACTCCGACGACCCGCCGATGTTCGGCACCGATCCCACCCACGACTACCGCGCCCTCGCTCACGCGCTCGGGTACGGCCTCGACACCCTCGCATCCTTCACCGACAACGCGATCGAGGCGAGCTGGCTCGACGCGGACAGCAAACGCGAGCTGCAGCAGCGCGCCGACCGCATGGTCGCCGACCTGGCCGCGCCGCCCGTGAAGACCCCCTGACCCACCCATCCACCACCAGGAGCACCCATGTCACGCAGCCACCGATCCCGCCTGGGAGTCGCCCTCGCCGGCCTCGTCGTCTCCGCCGTCGCCCTCACCGCCTGCGCGGGCGCGTCGGGGGAGCCGGCCGCATCCGGATCGTCCGACGGAGCCGGTCTCGGCGACGTCACCCTCCAGCTCAGCTGGATCCTCAACGAGGAGTTCGCCGGCGAGTACTTCGCCGACTCGAAGGGCTACTACGAGGAAGCGGGCCTCGGAAAGGTGCAGCTGATCCCCGGTCCCTCGACCGGCGTCGCGGAGCTGCTCAGCGGCACGACCGACATCGCGATCAACGACGCCGTGTCGGCCGGCACGGCGGTAGCCACCGAGGGCGCACCCATCAAGATCATCGGCGCGACGCTGCAGAAGAACCCGTTCACCATCCTCTCGCTGGCCGATGGCGGCAACATCCTGAAGCCCTCGGACATGATCGGCAAGCGCATCGGCGTGCAGGACTCGAACCGGGCGCTCTTCTCGGCGCTGCTCGCCGCGAACGACATCGACCCCTCCCAGGTCGACATCGTCCCCGTGCAGTACGACCCGGCGCCGCTGACCAACGGCGAGGTCGACGGCTTCACGGCCTACCTCACGAACGAGGCGATCACCGTCGAGATGGCCGGGTTCAAGACGGCCAACCTGCCGCTCGCCGAGAACGGCCTGCCGTTCGTCGCCGAGACGTTCTCGGTCACCGACGACACCCTCAAGAACCGGCGCGACATGCTGAAGGCCTTCCTCGTCGCCGAGATCCGCGGGTGGACCGACGCCCTCGCCGACCCCGACGAGGGCGCGCGTCTCGCGAAGGACGTCTACGGAGCCGACCTGAACCTGGATCCCGCCAAGACGATCGCCGGCCTGTTGGCCACCAACGCGCTCATCACGACGGACGAGACGGCCGAGAACGGCCTGTTCACGGTTTCCGAGGCCCTGCAGAAGCAGACGATCGCCAGCCTCGCGGGCGCCGGCATCACGCTGGACGCGTCCGACCTGTTCGACATGAGTCTGCTCGACGAGGTCTACCAGGAGAACCCGGACCTCATCGCGTACGCCGGCTGAGTCCTGAACGCCGCCGCCCCGCATCCCGCGTCGGATGTGGGGCGGCGTCGTGTGTGGCGTGCCGGATTCGGGGTGGTGCGTGCGTGGTGTGCCGCCCCATCGGTCGTCGCGTGCTCGAGGGCGACACATTTCCGCATCCGCCACAGTCATGAACTGGCGCTTCTGCGCAGAAGTGGCGCATCTGCGCAGAAGCGACGCAACTCGGGCACCGGAAGTGCGCCTCGGGCGGGGCGCCGGCGCCACGCGCTCGAAACATCGCAGTGTTACCGTCACCAACATCCGCGTCGTCCGCCCGAACCGAACTGGAGCCCCATGAGCCTGCTGATCACGCACGCCCGCCTCATCACCGTGCCCGCCGGCACCGAGGACGCCGGTTACATCGAGGACGGCTGGATGCTCGTCGAGGACGGGCGGATCGCGGCCCTCGGGTCGGGTGCTCCCACGGTCACCGCCGATGAGGTCCTCGACGTCGACGGCGCGTTCGTCGCCCCCGGGTTCGTGTCGAGCCACTCGCACCTGTTCACGAGCGGACTGCGCGGACTGGGCGTGGGAGAGACCCTCTACGGATGGTGCGACTCCATGCTCGGCATGACCTCCGCGGCGACGCCGGAGGACATCTACTGGTCGACCCTGCACGGCGCGCTCGACTTCCTCGGCAACGGCGTCACCACCGCCTACAACTTCACCGATCCGCTGCAGGCGTGGGAGTCGATGGTCGACGGCAAGCGCGTCGGCAATGCCGCGATGAGGGGGCTCGAGTACCACACGCGCCAGGCCGACGGGTGCCTCGACGCCGGCATCCGCTTCGTCGACGCGATCGGCATGGATGCCACCGTCGGCAGCGACGACGAGATCTTCGACCGGTTCGCCGCGGAGGTCGCGCACTCGCGCGCGATGGACCCGGCGTTCGCGCTGGGCGCGTCGATCATGGGACAGGTGCAGTGGTCCCCGCGGCCGGATGCGGCCGAGGTCGAGGTGGAGGCGATGCGCCGGTTCGGGGTGACCAACCAGGCCCACTTCCTCGAGTCCCCGGAGGCCGTGCCGCTGCAGCAGTCCAAGTTCGCGATGTACCGGGATGCGGGTGCCCTCGGCCCTGGCATGATGTTCGGCCACTTCATCCAGACCACCCCCGAGATCATCGAGCAGACCGCCGCCGGCGGCGCCTCCATGTCCTGGCAGCCCGCATCCAACGGACGCCTCGCCTCCGGGGTCGCCCTCGTTCCGGAGATGCTGGCGCTGGGGATGAGGGTGGGGATGGGGCTGGACGACCAGGCCTGCACGGACGTCTCCGACCCGTGGCAGAACATGCGCGCGGGCATCTTCATGCAGCGCGCCCGGACGAAGGACCCGCTGTCGATGATGCCCGAGCGGGTCCTGCGCCTGCACACGCTGGGCGGAGCTGCGATCCTGGGCGTCGACGACCGCGTCGGCAGCCTCGAGGTCGGCAAGTTCGCCGACTTCGTCGTGGTCGACCCCCGCAAGCCCGATGTCGGTCCGCTCTGGCACCCCGTGCGCAGCTACGTGCTGTCGATGACGCCCCGCAACCTCAAGCGGGTCTACGTGGGCGGCCGTCTCGTCAGCGAGGAGGGGGTGTCGACGAACCCGCTCGCGCCGGAGGCGACCATCCGCGTGCACGAGGACCTGCCTCGCGTGGCCGAGCGCCTGGGTCGCCACCCCGCCTGACGCCGCCAACGACGAAGGGGGCCGGGATGACCCGGCCCCCTTCGCGTGCGATCGATCAGCGCGCGGCGCCCGCGAGCGTGCCGGTGACCTGACCTGCCGTGTCGTAGATGATGCAGGAGACCAGGCGGTCGTTGCCCTCATCCCAGCTCTGCTGGGTCGGGGCGAAGTAGGAGAACTCGAGGGTTGACTCCTCGTAGGCGATGCCGGCGAAGGTCGAGAACTCGGGGTAGCAGCCTTCGTCAGCGGCGGCGTAGACGCCGTCCTTGCCCGGGAACTCACCATCGGGAAGCGAGAACTCGTAGTAGACCTCGTTGTCGTGCGGCTCGCTGCAGGGCACGACCGGGACGTCGGTGACCTCTTCGCCGGACTGGTCGTTGAGGCAGTCGCCCACCGAGAGGGTGAACACGTCGGCCTTGCCGGCGTCGGTCACCTCGCCCGTGTCGGAGTCGCGCACCGCCTCGGGGCCGCCCCCGAGGTCGCTGATCTGGAAACAGCCGCCGAGGAACAGGGCGGCCCCCATGACGGCGGAGGCGGTAAGGAGGCGGGAGGTACGCATGGCACTCGCTTTCGGGCGCGCTCGGACGGCTGTGCCGTCGGAGGAGGCTGAAGGGAACGTGTTCGCTGTGGTGAACGGCCGCCAGGCTATCGGTCCACGCGTGCGCGCACGAGTCTCTTGACGCCGACCTGTGGATAGGTCAGGTGTAACGGTGCGGAAACACGACCGCCAGTGTTCGTGAAATCTACATCGCTTAGCGTCGGACTCGTCACGCAGACCGCTGCCGCCGGGATGAACCCGAGCACGGGAGGCGCCGGCATCCCAACCACCCGAAGTGCACCACCCGACAAACCGGGAGACAGCTTATGTCCCGCTTCACCGCACGCCGCACGCGCGTCGCCGTGTCCATCGCCGCCGTCGCTCTCTCGGCCCTCGCGCTCAGCGCGTGCGCCGGATCCAGCGACCCCGCATCCTCGTCGTCCTCCGGCGGCGACGCCGCGGGCTTGGGCGACACCACGATCCAGCTCAGCTGGATCAAGAACGAGGAGTTCTGCGGCGAGTTCTTCGCCGACTCGAAGGGCTACTTCACGGACGCGGGCTTCAGCAGCGCCACGCTCGTGCCCGGCCCATCCACGAGCGCCACGGAGCTGATCGCCGGATCCGCCGACTTCGGTCTCAGCGACGCCGTCGCCATCGGCTCCGTCGTCGCGAGCGAGGGCGCGCCGCTGAAGATCATCGGCACGACCTACCAGAAGAACCCGTTCACGATCCTCTCGCTGAAGGACGGCGGCAACATCGCCACGGTCGCCGACCTCAAGGGCAAGAAGATCGGTGTGCAGGACCCGAACACCTCGCTGTTCAACGCGTTCCTCGCCGCCAACGGGATGACCACGTCCGACGTCACGGTCGTCCCCGTGCAGTACGACCCGGCGCCCCTCACGAACGGCGAGGTGGACGGCTTCGTCTCCTACCTGACCAACGAGGCGATCATCGTCGCGAACGAGGGCTACGAGACCGTCAACCTGCCCTTCGCCGACAACAACCTCGCGTTCCCGGCCGAGACCTTCGTGGCGACCGACGACATGATCAAGAACAACCCGGAGAAGGTCAAGGCGTTCCTGAAGGCCGAGATCCAGGGCTGGACCGACGCGATCGCCGACCCCGCCGAGTGCGCGCGTCTCGCCTACGAGGACTACGGCAAGGACCTCAACCTCGACCCGAAGAACTCCGAGGCCGGTGCCGCCGCCCAGCTGAGTGACCTCGTCGTCTCCGATGAGACCGCCGAGAACGGCCTGTTCACGATCTCCGACGACCTCAAGGACGCCACGATCAAGAGCCTGTCGGAGGCCGGCATCGACGTGACCGCCGACCAGCTGTTCGACACCTCGCTCCTCGAGGAGCTCTACAGCGAGAACCCCGACCTGGTCAAGTACGCAGGTTGACACCGCGAGGGCGCCCGTCCGCGGGCGCCCTCGTACTCCCCACCCCCCGTCGGTGACCCACCGACCCCGAGCGAAAGCAGCCATCGACGTGACCCAGACTGTCGTCGAGACCGGCGCGACCGATGCCGCGCTCGGCACCGGCCTCCAGATCACCGGCCTGAACAAGGTTTTCACCACCGGCCGCAAGTCGGTCGTCGCCCTTCAGGACACGAACCTCCACACGGACCAGGGCACGTTCCTGTCGCTGCTGGGGCCGTCCGGATGCGGGAAGTCGACCATCCTCCGCATCCTCGCGGGCCTCGAGCAGCCCACGAGCGGCACGACTCGCGTCGACGGTAAGAGCCCCAAGGAGATGCGTCGCGAGAACAAGCTCGGGATCGCCTTCCAGGACTCGGCGCTGCTTCCGTGGCGCAGCGTCTACGCCAACATCCGTCTGCCGTTCGAGATCGCGGGCAAGAGCCCCGACAAGGCGTACATCGACGAGATGATCGCCCTGGTCGGGCTCCGCGGTTTCGAGAAGGCCAGGCCGGCGCAGCTGTCGGGCGGGATGCGGCAGCGCGTGTCCATCGCGCGCTCGCTCATCATGCGCCCCGAGGTCCTGCTGTTCGACGAGCCCTTCGGCGCTCTCGACGACATGACCCGCCAGAAGCTCAACCTCGAGCTGCTGCGGATCTGGACGGAGAAGCCTGCGACCACGCTGCTGGTGACGCACGGCATCTCCGAGGCCATCTTCCTCTCGGACCAGGTCGCCGTGATGAGCCCGCGCCCCGGCCGCATCAAGGAGGTCATGACGATCGACCTCCCCCGCCCGCGGATGCCCGAGATGATGCGCAGCCCGGAGTTCCACTCGTACGTCGATCAGGCCTCTGAGCTCCTGTTCGGAGCGGGAGGGGCCGCGGCAGATGACGACCACTGACGCATCGCCCAAGGGCAAGGCGGTCCAGTGGGAGGACGTCCGCCTCCCCGCGTGGGTTATCGGGATCATGGGCGGGATCGCCCTCGTCGCCTTCTGGTGGCTGATCTCCACGATTTTCCTCAACCCCTCGGGCCGGCAGATCATCCCGAGCCCGCCCGACGTCATCGGCGCGTACATCACGACCGGCTGGGACTACTTCGCCCGCAACTTCTCGGTGACCCTGGTCGAGGCGGGCATCGGATACCTCTGGGGGAACGGTCTCGCTCTCGCGCTCGCGTTCATCGTCCTCCTCGTCCCACGGTTCGAGGGCGTGGCCATGCAGTTCGCGATCCTCACCTACTGCGTGCCCATCGTCGCGATCGGCATGCTCGCCGTCGTGCTGTTCCCCGTTCCGAAAGCGGGCGAACCCAGCGGTACGGCGGTCTTCCTGGCGGCCCTGTCGGTCTTCTTCACGACCGTCGTCGGAGCGCTGCTCGGGCTCAAGTCGGCCGACCGGTCGAGCTTGGACCTCATCACCGTCTACGGCGGCAGCAAGCTGACGCAGCTGCGCAAGGTGCGGCTCATCGCAGCACTTCCCGCCATCCTCAACGCGTTGCAGATCGCCGTCCCTGCCGCCTTCCTCGGTGCCGTGCTCGGTGAGTTCTTCGGCAAGATCGAGGCCGGGGTGGGATTGGCGATGATCCTCGCGCAGCAGAACTCCGACGCGCCCCTCGTCTGGGCGCTCGCCCTCGCCTCCGGCGCCGTGGCACTCGCGGGCTTCGCCCTCGTCGGACTCGTCGCCCGCCTCATCGCGCCCTGGTCGAAGGGAGCCCAGAAGTGACCGAAGCAGCCGTCGCGGCCACCGGCACACGGCAGTCCGCCGAAACCATGAACGCCCCCTCCGGCCCGCAGCCGCCCGCGCAGAAGCCCGATATCCAGGTGACAGTGCGCAAGCAGGTGGCGTCCGGCGCCCTGAAGGCGTTCGGCTGGGGAATGGTGACCTTCGTCGGCACCCTCGTGGGCGTGCTCGCCCTCTGGGTCGGTGTCCTGGCGCTCCTCAACGTCTCGCCCATGATCGCCAAGGGCCCCATCGACGTGTGGAACTACCTCTTCACGCTGCCGGCAGCCGAGGCGAACCGTGAACTGATGTTCGGGAACCTGGCCGTCACGCTGGGGCACTCGCTCATCGGTTTCGTGTCGGGACTGGTCGTCGCGATCCTCGGCGCCAGCATCTTCCAGCTGAGCAAGGGGATCGAGCATGCGCTCATGCCGGTCGCTATGCTCCTGCGCTCGGTGCCCCTGATCGCGATGGCGCCGGTGATCATCATGATCTTCGGCCGCGACATCGCGACCGTGGCCGTCATCGGCGGGATCGTCGTGCTCTTCCCTGCCCTGGTGAACATCTCGTTCGGTCTCAAGTCCGCCTCCGCGCAGATGAACGACCTCGTCGAGGTCTACGGCGGTGGTTCGTGGGCCAAGCTGCGCAAGATCGCCATGCCGTCCTCGCTCCCGGCGTTCTTCGCCGCCGTACGCATCTCGGTCCCCGGTGCGATCACCGGTGCGCTGCTCGCCGAGTGGCTCGCCGTCGGCGGCGGGATCGGCGGCTCGATCGCCGGCTACATCCCGCAGGCACAGTTCAGCGCGCTCTGGACGTCCGTGGTGCTCGTCACGATCGTCTCGCTCGTGCTGTACAACGTGATCCAGATCGTCGAGAACGTGGTGCTCGCCCGCATGGGCATGCGGGCCCAGACCGGTATCTGACCCCCGCGGCGACTCGCGCCGCATCCGCCGATTCCAGGAAGATCTTCGGTATGACCGATCTCGCCGCGTTCGCGCACGGCCTGCCCAAGGCAGAGCTCCACCTGCACCTCGAGGGCACCCTCGAACCCGACCTCAAGTTCGCGCTCGCCGAGCGCAACGGCATCGAGCTCGCCGAGAAGACCGTCGACGAGATGAAGGCCACCTACGACTTCACCGACCTGACGAGCTTTCTCGCGGTGTACTACCCGGCGATGCGGGTCCTGGTCACGGCCGACGACTTCCACGACCTCGCCTGGGCCTACCTCCAGCGGGCTGCGGCGCAGGGCGTCGTGCACGTCGAGATGTTCTTCGACCCGCAGGCGCACACCGGTCGCGGAGTGCCGTTCGCCGATGTGATCGGCGGCTACCGCCGTGCCGTGGTGCGCGCGGAGCGTGAGCTCGGCATCTCGGCCGAGCTCATCATGTGCTTCCTGCGCGACTACTCCGCCGAGTTCGCCTTCGCGACGCTCATGGAGGCGCTGCCGTACAAGCAGTGGATCCTCGGGATCGGCCTGGACTCCGACGAGCGCGGCAACCCGCCGGAGAAGTTCGCCGAGGTCTTCGCCCGGGCACGCGCCGAAGGCTTCCTGCTGACGATGCACTGCGACATCGACCAGCCCGGCTCCATCGACAACATCCGCACCGTGCTCGACACGATCCAGGTCGACCGCATCGACCACGGCACCAACATCGTCGAGGACCCGGCACTCGTCGCCCTCGCCATCGAGCGCGGGCTCGGCTTCACGACGTGCCCGGTGTCGAACTCGTTCGTGACCGAGCAGATGAAGGCGGACGAGATCGTGGGGCTGCTCCGCAAGGGCGCCAAGGTCACGTTGAACTCGGACGACCCGGCCTACTTCGGCGCGTACGTCGGCGACACCTACGTCGCGCTCGCCGAGTACGCGGGGCTGACCGAGACCGATCTGGTGCAGTTCGCGATCAACTCGTTCGAGGCCTCGTGGCTGACACCGGCCCGCCGCGCCGGCTACCTCGCGGCCGTCGCAGACTATGCGGCGCGCCACGGCGTCGCGATGCCCGCCGCATAGCCTCGGACCATGACCGATCCTGTCGCCACGATCGCCGCGGATGAGGATGCGGCCGGCCAGCGTCTGGGCGCCCGCATCCGCGAGCTGCGCCAGGCGCGCGGACTGACCCTCGTGCGCCTGGCCGCGGCGACCGAACTGTCGCATCCGTTCCTGAGCCAGCTGGAGCGCGGCCTCGCCCAGCCCAGCCTGGCATCGCTCCGGCGCATCGCGGTGGCACTGGAGACGAGTCCGATCGAGCTCATCGCCGCCTCCGACGAGCCGCGCGAGGCCGCATCCGCGATCGAGATCCAACGAGCCGGATCCGGCGCCGTGCCCGAGGGGTTCGCATCCGGCACGGCGCGGATGCTGGCGCACGACGCGCGCGCCTTCCACCCGGTCGAGGTCGCAGCCGACGCCCTCGTGCCCGGTGAGAGCTTCACCCACGAGGAGGAGGAGTTCCTCTACGTGGTGACCGGCGGCATCCGTATCGAACTCGACGGCGAAGCGCACGATCTGACCGCCGGCGACTCGGTGCACTTCCCCGGAGGCGTCGTGCACCGCTGGTGGTCGCTGGACGGGGAGCCGTACCGGCTTCTCGTCGTCAAGAGCGCGGGCGTCCTCAGGCCCCGCACACCCGGAGGAACGCCGTGATCTCGTACGCCGACTACCTGCAGCTGCTGCCCAAGACGGAGCTGCACTGCCACTTCGCCTCGACGATGACGGCGACCACCTTCATCGAGCTGGCCGCGCGCTACGGCGTGGAGCTGTGGGGCGACGACCCCGAGACGCTCTTCGACTTCGCCGACCTGCCCGAGTTCCTCGTCGCCTTCCGCGCCGCGCACGACGTGCTGCGCGAGCCGGCGGACTTCGAGCGGGTCGCCTGGGAGGGCGTGAGGGCCGCCGTCGCCGAGGGCAACCTGCGCTACCGCGAGTACTACGTGAACCCGCAGTACTTCGCCGACCGCGGGATCGGCTACCGGGACGTGATGGACCCGATCATCGCGGGCCTGCGCCGCGCCGAGGCCGACTTCGGAGTCGGGTTCCGCATCGTCGCCGCGATCAACCGGCGCGACAGCCCCGAGTCCGCGGTCGCGATGGTGCGCGAGGTGATCGAGCACGGCATCCCCGAGGTCGTGGGCATCGGCCAGGACGACCTCACCCCGGAGAACACCGAGGATCCCACCCGGTTCGCGGCCGCGTACCGGCTCGCCGCATCCGCCGGTCTGAAGCTGACGGCGCACGTCGGGGAGACGCCGACGGCGACACCGGATGCGGTACGCGAGGCGATCGAGGTGCTGGGCTGCGACCGTCTCGACCACGGTTACCGCATCGTCGACGACCCTGCGGTGGTGGCTCTCGCGCTCGAGCGCGGCATCGGGTTCGCGACGACGCCCGTGTCGACGACCATCTGCTCGGGGTGGACGCTGGACGAGGGCCACCGCCTGCGCGCCATGATCGACGCGGGTCTCACGATCAGCGTGTCGACCGACGACGCGATGTTCTTCCGCACCGACATCGGCAAGGAGTACCGCGAGGGACTCGTGGCATTGGGCGTCGACGCGGCCACGGCGAAGCGCATCGCTCTCGCGGGCATCGACATCTCGTTCGCGGATGCGGCCACGAAGGCGCGCCTACGCGGCGAGTTCGAGGGCGCGTTCATCGCCCTCGACGCCCTCCTCGAGACCTGACCCCCGCCGTCGGCCGCTGCTGATCCTCCTGCTCGCTGATCGAGGGTGTCCCCGAACACCGCGGAGCTCGACGTGATCTCGGATCAGGCTGCGGAGGCGTCTGCTGTGCGGCGCGTGATCCCGGGCACGGCCTCCAGAAGCAGACGCGTGTACTCGTGGGCGGGGTGCGAGAACACGTCGGAGGCGGCGCCGTCCTCGACGAGCCTGCCGCCTTCGAGCACCGTCACATGGTCGGCGATCTGGCGCACGAGTCCGAGATCGTGCGAGATGAACAGATAGGTGAGCCCCAAGCGGCTCCGGAGATCGAACAGCAGGTCCACCACCTGCGACTGCACGCTCACGTCGAGGGCGCTCGTGGGTTCGTCGAGCACGAGCACCGAGGGGGATACGACCAGGCTGCGGGCGAGCGCGACGCGCTGCCGCTGGCCCCCGGAGATCTCGCGTGCCCGCTTGCCGAGGATGGTGCGCGGCAGCTCCACCGCGTCGAGGGTCTCGAGGGTGCGTCGTTCGCGCTCGGGTCGCGGCACCCCGGCGATCCGCAGCGGTTCCTCGATGATGTCGAAGGCATGGAAGCGCGGATCCACCGCGGCCAGCGCGTTCTGGTAGACGAGCATCATGTCGCCGGGGCGCGCGTTGTACGAGGGGGGAGTCGGCGCAAGGGATCGGCCCAGGACCGACACCTCCCCGCCGTCGAAGGAGGACAACCCCGCGAGGATGCGGGCGAGCGTCGTCTTGCCCGAGCCGGATTCCCCCACGATCGCGTGGACCGCGCCGCGGCGCACCCGCAGCGAGACCTCGTCGAGCGCGACGACGGGTTCGGTGCCACGCCGGGTCGTGCCGAACGTCTTGCGCACGCCGTGGACGCGGACGACGGCGTCGGCCCCCTCGTCCTGGACGCCTGGTACGCGCAGATGGGCGTACTTGTGCGGCGATCGAGACGGCACGTCTGCGAGCAGGCTCCGGGTGTACTCATGGCGGGGTTGCGCCACGATCTGGGCGACGTGCTGGTGCTCCACGAGATGGCCGAGATTCAGCACGCCGATGTGGCTGCTGCGCTCTTGTGCGAGCGCGAGATCGTGCGTGATGAACAGCACGCCGAGGCCGCGCTCGTCGCGCAGATCGTCGAGCAGGTCGAGGATGCGGCGCTGCACGGTGACATCCAGCGCGCTCGTGGGCTCGTCCGCGATGAGGAAGGAAGGGTCGCTCGAGATCGCGATCGCGATGAGCACGCGCTGCAGCTGACCGCCGGAGAGCTCGTGCGGGTACGACCGCAGTCTCGCGCGTGCGTTCTTCACCCCCACCCGCTCGAGCAGTTCCTCGGCGCGGGAGAGCGCCTGCGCCTTCGAGATGCTCGGTGTGACGACACGGATCGCCTCGACGATCTGCGCGCCCACGCGTTGGAGGGGATCGAGGGAGCTCAGCGGGTCCTGCGGCACGTAGCCGATCGTGCGTCCTCGAAGCGGACGCCAGCGTCGGCGGTCGTAGTCGGACACCGTGTGCCCGTCGAGGCGGATCGTTCCCCGGCTGATGCGGCCGTTCGCCGGCAGCAACCCCGAGATCGCCTGCGCGATCGTGCTCTTGCCGGAGCCTGACTGGCCGACCAGGGCGAGGGTGTCGCCCCTGTCGATCGAGAAGGTGACGCCGTGCACGACGTCGGGGGCGACGCGGTCGCACCGCGAACGGGCGTAGGCGACGGCCAGGTCATCGACCCTCAGCAGCGTGGCGGTGCGTTCAGACATCGTTCCTGTTTCCTCTCACCGAGTAGCTGAGCCGGTTGACGGCCCACACCGTGATCAAGATGGCGAGGCCGGGGAAGACCACCAGCCAGGGGGAGGAGACCACGTAGGTGCGCGCCTCCGAGACGAGCAGTCCCCATTCCGGCTGCGGGGGTGGCGCGCCGTACCCGAGGAAGCTGAGGGCGGAGATCCACAGGATCGCGATCCCGAACTGCAGCGCCGCCAGCGACAGAACGGCGGAGAAGGAGTTCGGGAAGACGTGACGACGCAGCACGTACAAAGATCGACCACCGATGTGACGACTGGCCTCGACGAAGGGGAGCTGGGTGATCGTGAGCACCTCCGACCGCATGAGGCGGGCGAAGGTCGCCACGGTGGACACGCCGACGGCGATCGCGGCGTTGAGGCTGCCGAAGCCGAGCGACACGACGACAACCATCGCGAGGAGGAGGCCCGGGATCGACAGCAGCGCATCGACGACGCGGCTGATGACCGCATCCACCGCCCCGCCGACGACGGCCGCGATGAGCCCCAGCACCGTTCCCGCGCCGAGCCCCAGGGCGACGGCCACAGCCGACGCGAGCAGGGTCGCCGAAGTGCCGTGGACGATGCGCGACCACACATCGCGCCCGAGGTTGTCGGTGCCCAGGGGATGGGCGAGAGAGGGCGGGTCCAGCGTGATCGCATCGTCGCCCACGAGAGGGTCGTACGGGGTGAGTGCCGCCGGGGCGACGACCGCGACCACGAGCAGCAGGATCACCGTGATCGCGGCGTAGTCGAGCACCGTGAACTGGGCCACCGTGCGCCGCAGGGCGTCCGTGCGGCGAGGGATCGGCGGCGTGGCCAGAAGGGAGACCGCGTTCTCTTGCGTCGTCATGCGGGAACCGCCTCCGGCTGTTGCAGGCGAGGCGCGCGTCGGCGCGTCCCCGCACGGATCAAGGACTGCCCGATACGAGGATCGAGCCGGACGTAGAGCAGGTCGGTGGCGAGGTTGATCGCGATGTAGACCACGGAGACCAGAAGCACGATCGCGACGATCACCGGTGTGTCCTGGTCGCGCACGCTCGTGTAGGTGAAGTAGCCCAGACCGTGGCGGTTGAAGATCGTCTCGACGACCACCGCACCCGCCAGAAGGTCCCCGACGACCAGGGCCAGGAGCGTCAGTGAGGGGATCGCGCCGTTCTTCAGGATGTGGCGCAGGACGATCCCAATCCCGGACACGCCCTTGGCCTCGAGCACGGCCACGAACGGCTGGCGCGATGCGCCGGTGAGTCCCTGGATGAGCACCTGGCTGAGCGTGCCGCTGCTGGCGAACGCCAGAGTCAGGGCGGGCAGCACGAAGGAGGCCAGCCCTTGATCGCGGATGGAGGACACCCACCCGAACTGGAAGGAGAACATCGCGAGCAGAAGGTAGCCGACGAGGAAGCTCGGAGCCGAGATCGAGAGCACGGGAAGCCCCCGGGCCGCCTCGCGCACCCATCGCCACGGAGCGAACACGGCCGTCAGCGCGACGGCGGACGACAGCGCGGCGGTGAACAACAGAGCGAGCCCGGCGAGGACGATCGTCTCGCCCAGTGCCTGCCCGATCAGATCGGACACCGCGCGGCCGTTGACGAGCGAGAAGCCGAGGTCTCCCGTGAACAGGCGGCCCAGATGGGCAAAGAACTGCGCCACCGGCCCCTGGTCGAACCCGTAGTAGGCCCGAAGCGCGTCGGCCGTGGAGCTCGGCAGCGGGTTGACCGGGTTGGTGATCTTGTTCTCGAGCGGGTCGCCGGGGAGCACGAACAGGATGAAGAACGTGAACGTGTAGACGATGGCGATGACGATCAGCGCTTGGAGGGATCGCCTGAGGACGTAGCCGGCATTCGACATGGTCGGTCTCCGCAGCCCACGTCCGTCAGGACGTGATCTTCACGTTGTAGAAGGAGGGAAGCGCGCCATCGGTGAAGGCGAAGCCCTCGACCTCCGGACGCGTGACGATCACCTGACTGTCGTTGAGGATCGGCAGCACGTAGGCGTTGTCGATCAGGTAGTCCTGGATCCGGCCGAGAGCCGCTTCGCGGTCCGCTGGCGACACCAGCGTGTACTGCTGCTGCAGAAGTTCTTCCAGGGTCGAGTCCGAGCCATCGAGTCCCAGCAGGTCGGATCCGTCGGCCGAGTAGTACTCGGCGAGACCGACGCCGGAGTCCGGATGCGGCCAGCCGACGCGCAGGAAGCCCACCTCCGGATCGGCGAATGCCGTACCCCAGTAGCTCGAGTAGTCCAACTCGTCGAGCTCGAGCTCGATGCCCGCATCCTTCAGCTGCGCCTGCACGTGCTGGAAGAGGCTCTTGGCCGTGTTGTCGTAGACGTCGACGTAGGTCTTCAGATGCAGACGCTCGCCGTCCTTGGTCCGGTAGCCGTCCGCATCCTTCCGGGTCCATCCCGCCTCGTCCAGGAGATCGGCCGCCTGTACCGGGTCGTACGCGAACTTGGCCGACTCGTCGACGTACCCGTCGGTGCCGGGAGCGAGCGGACTCGTGGCCGCCGACCAGTTGTCGGTGTAGATCGCCTCGAGGATCGCCTCGCGATCGATCGCGTGCGAGACGGCGCGGCGGACGGCGAGGTCGTCCAGCGGCACAGTCGTGGGGCGCAGGAACCATTGATTGGACAGGCCCACGCCCGTTTTCGACTGCACGTGATAGCCCTGTGCGCTCAGTGATGCCTCCTCGCTCGGTTCGACGTAGCGGATAGCGCCCGCCTCGCCGGAGGTCAGCGTCCCGAGACGGACGCTGTCCTCCTCGACGGGTATCCAGGTGAGTGTCTCGAGGTAGGCCTCGCCCTGGTTCTCGGAGCTCTGGGGAGCCCACGCGTAGCCGTCGCGACGCGTGAGCACGATCTCCTGTGCATACGTCTCGCTGGTCACCACGAACGGGCCGCTGCCGATCAGGTTGATGAACTGCGTCTGCTCCTCGTACGGTGCGTCGATCGTCGCGTCAGCGACGAGTCCGGCGCTCCACGAGCTGAGCACGTTGAGCAACGGTGCGTAGGGCTCGGCGAGGTGGACGTGAACCTCTCGGGCCGCTTCGTCGACGGTCACGGTGATATCGGCGGGGAACTGGCCGTTGGCCGACACTCCGTTGTCGGGATCGCCGGCCGACTGCCATTCGAGGTTCTTCTTCACACTGTTCACATCCAGCGGCGTGCCGTCGGAGTAGGTGACTCCGTCGCGGATGACGAAGGTGTAGTCGAGGCCGTCCGCACTCTGCTCCCAGCTCTCGGCGATCCACGGCTCGAGCTCGTTCGTCTCGGGGTTGCGGGAGATGAGGCGATCGGTGACGTTCTGCTGCAGCGCACGTGTCTGCCAGGTGCCGCTCTCCTGCACCTGGGCGCTGGTGGGAACCTCGGCGTCGAGGTACGTGAGCACCTGGGGCACCTCTGCGCCGCCGGTGCCTCCGGCGGCGCACCCGGCAAGGGCGATGACGCCGATCACGGCGACGGTGAGGGCGACGGTGCGTCGCGGTGTGCGGCGGAGCGCAGAGGGGATGGCGGGCATGGCTGACTTCCTGTCGGCGGTGGGGTTGCCCGGAAAGCTAGGGCCGACAGGAGGGCGCCCACCAGACCGACAACGACGTGTGTCGTTCGATGTCGATTCGTGTCGCGGCGGCGGGATCGCTCCGTCGTCGCTGCGCTGAACTGGTGTACGAGACGACCGCGCGTCAGCGTCGTTCTGCGGTCACGGGCGCCGACGGAAGTACGGGTTCGAGGTCGGCAGATACATGAGGACGGCGGCCATGAGCACCACCGCGACGAGGAAGATGTCGACGAGATCGCCCGCCGAGAAGGCAGGGAGCCCCGCCAGGACGGCGATGATCGCGAGGTTGAGCAGCACGATGCGCGCCCAGTTGCGCCCGCGCAGCATGTACAGGGCGAACAGGACCCGTAGCGTCGCCCCGACGGCCAGACCGATGATCGCGGCAGCGGGACCGACCGCGGCCGCGACCTGCTCGTCGCCGCCCACGTCGGCCATGACATAGCTCCCGTTCACGAGCGACGTGATGATCGAGATCGCGGACAGCACGACCGTGACGATCCAGAGCCAGAAGGAAACCGTGACGGTCGCAGGTCGCTCGGCGTTGTGGTCCATGCTCGCTCCCCCGTCGAGCCGCCCGCCGTGGGCGCTCAGGCTCAGACCCTAGAGCACACGACATCCCGCGCGCTTCTCATGGACCTCCCGTGAGAGCGGGGGTCAGCGAGCGGCGGCGACGAGCTCGGCGCCGCGCTCGGCGATCGCCACCGTCGGCGCCTGCGTGTTGCACGTGGGGATCGACGGCATGACCGACGCATCCGCCACCCACAGCCCCTCGAGGCCCCGCACCCGCAGGCCGGGGTCGACCACCGCGAGCTCATCCGTGCCGATACGCGCGGTGCCCGAGCAGTGGAAGAACGTACCGATGTTCTCGCGCACGAAACGCACCTTGTCCGTGTGCGCGATTCCCGCAGCCGGTGTGATCGGGCCCTCCGCGAGGTCGGCGTAGGCGGATGCGGCGACGAGATCCTGCACGGCGTCGACCGCCTCGACCATCGCGGCGAGGTCCGTCGGATCGGCGAGGTAGTTCGGATGGATGTCGGCGGCCGCATCCGGATCCGCCGAGCGCACCCGCACCCAGCCCACGCTCCGCGAGCGGTACAGACCGGGGACCAGGGCGAAGACGCGGTTTCCCGACAGGTCGTGCCGCGCGTGCAGCGTCTCGTCGCCGCGAGAGCCGTGCGCGACGACGGTGTGGAGGTCGGGGCCCGCCTCGGCGTAGGAGCTGCGCCAGTTCAGCATCGCGCCGCCCCCGTTGCCGACCACCGGACCGAGGTCGCGCCGGGCACGGAAGTTCATGCCCAGGATCAACGGGTGATCCTGGAAGTTCTCGCCGACCCCGGGCAGATGGTGCGTCGCGCGGATGCCGGATGCGGCGAGCCGGTCGGCGTCCCCGATCCCCGACAGCTGCAGGAGCCGCGGCGTGTCGAGCGCACCGGCCGCCAGCACGATCCGAGCTCCGGTGGTCTCCACGGCGACGTCGCCGACCGTGTGCCGCACGCCGGTGACGCGGTCTCCGGTCAGCACGAGCGCATGCACGCGGCTGTCGACCAGCACGTCGAGATTCGCTCGGCCGAGCGCGGGCTCGAGGTAGCCTCGCGCCGTGCTCCAGCGCTCGAAGGAGCCGTCGCCGTTCTGGATCGCGTTGTAGTCCGGGTAGGTCGCGCCCTCGTTGGACGCCGCGTTCGCGTCGTCGATCACCGGGAGACCGCGTTCGGCGGATGCGGCGATGAGCGCGTGCGCGATCGGGTGCACGTGCGCGAGAGGCCCGACCCGCATGGGGCCGGAGACCCCGCGATACGCGGGGTCGCCTCCGGCGCGGGCCTCCGATCGGCGGAAGTACGGCAGCAGATCCTCGTAGCCCCAGCCGGTGGCGCCCGCATCCGCCCACGCGTCGTAGTCCGCGCGGTTGCCGCGGTACCAGAGCATGGCGTTCGTCGAGGATGATCCCCCGAGCACCTTGCCGCGCGGCATCGCGAGCGAGCGACCGAGCACGTGCGGAGTGGGCGTCGATCGGTAGCCGTGGTCGTACGCGCCGCCGATGAGGGCATCCCAGTGGGCGGCGTCGAGGATCTCACGCACGCCGCGGTGGTCGCCGCCCGCTTCGATGAGGAGCACGCGGACCGCGGGATCCTCGGACAGGCGCGCCGCCAGCACGCACCCGGCCGCCCCGCCGCCGACCACGATCTCATCGTAGCCGGCGGCGGGGGTGCGCGCCAGGTGCATCACGCGCTCCCGGGCGCGAGGGTGTCGTCTCGCGACGCTCGTGGAGCGACCGGCACGATCCGAGGCGCGATCATCAGTTGTGCTCGCTCGGACCCATGATGCTGATGCCCTCTGTGGCCTCGACGTGGCGCACGAAGATGTACTTGTCCTCGCGTCCGTCGGAGTGCTTGCGCTTGATCCCGGGCTCGAGGATCCCGTCGGTCTTCGCGACGACGATGTACGGCTCGGATGCGGCGAGTCCCGCCGCGCAGTGCGCGTCGAACTCCTCGAGCGTCTCGGCGGTGAAAGCCTTCTCGACGCCCGCGCCGCGGGCGATCGCGGCGAGGTCGACGCGTCCCTTCGCCGTGTGCGTGGCAGGTCCCCCGATCGACTGATACTGCTCGTTGTCCCACACGACGATGAAGAGGTTCTCCGGGCGCTCGTTTCCGAGAGTCGCGAGGATGCCGAGGTTGAACAGCAGGCCGCCGTCGGTGTCCAGCGAGACGATGCGGCGGTGCGGGAGGCCCACGGCGAGGCCGAAGGCCTCCGGCGTCACGCATCCGAGCTGCTGCTGGAACAGACTCGCCTCGCGCATGTGCGGGGCCGCGTTGTACCACTCGTCGACGGCGCCGCCGAGGGACAGGATGACGAGCTCGTCCGCAAGACGTGCGGCGAGCAGCTTCATGGCTTCGAACCGGGAGTAGCTCATCGGACCAGATCCCCTCCGAGGACGATGGCGGCGTGGTAGTACGACGCGTAGGCGGTGTCATAGGCGCGGACGATCGCCGTCTCGAGCTGGTCGACGTCGCGGACGATCGTGTACGGCGTGCGCAGGGCTTTCAGCAGCGGCTCCATCGTGATGCCGTGCGGGATGGCCCACCAGTTGTTCTCGCCCATCTCGCCGCGGTAGCTCATGATCATGACGACGGGGATGCCGGCGCCGAGTCCCATGCGGGCGAGGTGCTCGGTCGCGGCGCGCAGCCCCGAGTTCTCCATGACCAGCACGGCGCGCTTGCCCGAGAGGAACACGCCGCCGGCGATCGCGGCGCCCTCGCCCTCGTTCGTGACCGGGATGGTGCGGATGTCGGGGTCCGCATCCAGCGCCGGGTACAGCTCTTTCAGCAGCGAGTCGGGCAGGTACGTGGCGACGGAGACGCCGGCTCGCTTGAGCCCGCGGATCACCGCCTCGACGGCATCGGCTCTCATGTGGTCTCTCTTTCTGACGGGTGGGTGGAGTCTCTTGCGGGCGTCGGGTCAGGACGGAAGGGATGCGGTCTCGCGCGCCGCGAGGCGGTGCGCGCGGTGCGTGGCGGCGAGGCGGGGGCCGCCGCCGAAGTGCTCGCGCAGCGTGGCGCCGGCAGGCGCGCTGACCCGGCCCCGCTCGGCCAGCACGGGCACCACGAGGTCGATGAACGCGCGGTAGGCGGCCGGGCCGCCGAAAGTCGGCTCCAGCATGAGGCCGTCGAGTCCGGAGCCGTCGACGATCGCCTCGATCTCGTCGGCGACCTGTTCCGGGGACCCGGTGATCTGGAACCCCCGGATCGCCTTCGTGCGGAACTGATCGAGGATCTCGCCCACCCGCATCTCGGCGTTCTGCCGCGCGTAGCGCTGGATGAGGGTCTGGCCGAGGTCCGTGCGCAGGTCCACGACCCTGGTGTCGGGGTCGATGCCGGTCAGGTCGAGTCCCGTGATCCCGGCGAACATGACGGCCGCATCCGCGCGTTGCAGCACGGCTTCGTACTCGTCCCGCAGGGCGCGTGCCTCGGCCTCGGTCGCCGCCACCGTCACGGTCATGCCCGAGATCACGGCGATGTCGTGCGGGTCGCGACCGTGCGTCACGGCCTGCGCCCGGATGTCGTCGACGTGCGCCTTGGCGGCGGCGATCGACTGGCCCTGGATGAACACGGCCTCGGCGTTGCGGGCGGCGTAGGCCCGGCCGCGGTCCGAGGTGCCGGCCTGGAAGAGCACCGGTGTGCGCTGCGGGGTGGGCGGGACCGCGAAGATCCCTGCGGCGCGCTGGTACGTGCCCGCGACCTCCACGCGGTGCAGCTTCGCCGGATCCGCGTACACGCCCCGATCGCGGTCGCGCAGCTCGGCGTCGTCGTCCCAGCTGTGCTCCCACAGACGCAGGCACGTGTCGAGGAACTCGTCGGCGGCGTCGTAGCGCTGATCGTGGTCGAGCGTCTCGGTCACCCCGAAGAGCTGGTCCGTGGTGGCCTGCGAGCTGCCGGTCACGACGTTCCAGCCGATGCGTCCGCCGGTGAAGCGGTCGAGCGTCGCGAAGCGACGCGCGGTGCCGTAGGGCTTCTCCACCGTCGTGGGCGAGGTGACGACGAAGCCCAGGCGTTCGGTCGCCTGAGCGAGCGTCGCGATCGCCAGCATCGGATCCAGCGCGGGGAACTGGATGCCGTGGGCCGCCACTTCGTCGGGCATCCGCCCCTCGAGCGTGGCGTAGCCGTAGGTGTCGGCGAAGAAGAGGAAGTCGAACCCGGCCGCATCCAGTTCGCGCGCCAGCTCGACCCAGTAGTCGAGACGGTCCCAATCGTCGCCGCGGCCGTCCGGGTGCGTCCACGTCGGCATCCCGTTGGAGGGGTTCATCATCTCGAAGACCCCGAGCGCGATCCTTGTCATACGACCATCACCACCGACTTCGTCTCGAGGTAGTTTTCCAACCCCTGCGCTCCGTTCTCGTACCCCCATCCGGACTCCTTGTGCCCGCCCTTGGGCAGCTCGGGCCCCAGGAAGGAGTGGCAGTTCACCCAGACGGTTCCCGCTTGCAGGCGTGCGGCGACACGGTGGGCGCTGCTGAGTCCCTCGGTCCAGATGCTCGCGGCGAGCCCGTAGTCGCTGTCGTTGGCCCAACCGACGACCTCGTCGAGATCGTCGAACGGGGTCACGACGGCGACGGGACCGAAGATCTCCTCACGCATGAGACGGGCGTGCGGGGGAACGTCTGTCAGCACCGTCGGCGTGAAGAAGGTTCCGGCGCTTCCGGTGCGCTCGCCGCCGGTGACGACGGTGACACCGTCGGCCGCGCCCTCGTCGACGTAGGCGGCGACGCGTCGCGCCTGCGTCTCGCTCACGAGGGGGCCGAGATCCGTGCCGGCCGCGAGCCCGTGGCCGAGTCGCAGGGCGTCACCCGCGGCCGCCATCCCGGCGACGACCTCGTCGTACACGTCGCGGTGCGCGTAGATGCGTGCGCTCGCGACGCACACCTGGCCGCCGTTGTCGAAGATGCCCCGTGAGACGCCCGCGACGGCGGCGGACAGATCCGCATCCGGCAGGATGATCGAGGGCGACTTGCCGCCGAGCTCGAGCGTGAGGCGGGCGAGGCGATCGGATGCGGTCGCCACCAGCTTCTTGCCGACCGCGGTGGAGCCGGTGAAGGCGATCTTCGCGACGCCGCGGTGCTCGACGAGCGCCTGTCCCGTCTCGTGTCCGTAGCCGGTGACGATGTTGACGACGCCGTCGGGGACCCCCGCCTCCTGCAGGAGGCGACCGAGGTAGAGCGCGCTGAGCGAGGTGTTCTCGGCGGGCTTGAGCACGATCGCGCAGCCGGCCGCCAGAGCGGGGGCGAGCTTCATCGCCGTCATGATGAGCGGCGAGTTCCACGGCACGATCGCCGCGACCACGCCCACCGGCTCGCGCCGCGTGTAGGCGAAGACGTTCTTGCCCTCGGGGGTGCGGGTGAGCGAGGTGGGGATCGTCTCGCCCGTGATCTTCGTGGGCCAGCCCGCGTAGTAGCGGAACTGCGAGATGGCCGCGGGGACCTCGCCGAAGCGGGCCGTGCCGAGGCTCTTGCCCTGGTCGAGGGTCTCGAGCTCGGCGAGATCGTCGAGGTGCTCCTCCATGACGTCGGCGATGCGCCACAGCAGCTTCGAGCGGTCGGCCGGCCGCATCCGCGCCCAGGCCGGGCTCTCCAGCGCGGCGCCGGCTGCGCGGACGGCGGCATCGACGTCGGCGGCTCCGGCGCGGGCCACCTCCGCGAGCGTCTCGCCCGTCGCCGGGTCGAGCGAGGCGAAGGTGGCGGATGCGGCGACCCAGCGCCCGCCGATGAGCAGGCGTCCGGGGTCGTCGGCGAGGAAGCGGGCGACTCGCTTCCGGAGCGGGCCGTGATCGAGCGCGATGGTCATGGCGTGGCCTTTCCGTGGAACAGTCCGTCGAGCTCGCCCTGCGCCTCGATCCAGGCGGAGCGGCGGGCGAAGAGATCCGGGACGAGCGCACGCACGCGGTCGATGAGTTCGCCCAGGTCGGCGTTCACGAGACGGCCGTCCCGCACGACGATCTCGCCGTCGACGACCGTCATGTCGACATCGGACCCGCGCACGGCGTGCACGAGGTTGTGGTGGATGTTGGGATATGCGCCGTCGGGCATGAACGGGGTCATGCGGGGGGTGTCGGTGCGCACGGCCACGAAGTCGGCCTTCCGGCCCGGCGTCAGCGCGCCGAGCTCGTCGCCGCGGCCGATCGCCGCCGCGCCGCCGCGGGTCGCCATGCCCAGCACCTGCCACGAGTCCATCGCGGCCGCATCCATCGTGCGCAGCTTGCCCAGAAGCGAGGCGACCTTCATCTCCTCGAACATGTCGAGGTTGTTGTTCTCCTTCTCGCCGTCGGTGCCGAGTCCCACGTTGACACCCGCGGCCAGCATCTCGGCGACCGGCGCCATGCCGCTGGCGAGCTTCATGTTGGAGACCGGGTTGTGCGAGACGCCGACGCCGCGCGCGGCGATGAGGTCGACCTCGGCCGCATCCAGCCACACCGCGTGGGCGATCATCGCGCGCGGCACATCGAAGAAGCCGAGCTCCTCGAGGGCGAACATGGGGCGCGCGCCGTGACGGTCGGCGAAGTCGGCGATCTCGATCTCCGACTCGCTGCAGTGCGTGTAGAGACCCGTGCCGTAGGCGTTCGCCAGCGCGATCGCGCGGCGCTGACCCGCCGCATCCGCGTAGAACGGGTGCTCGAGTCCGACCCACGGCATGACGCGGCCGTTGGCCGCTCCCGTCCACTCCGCCAGCATCCGCTCGTTGTCGTCGAGGGTGTCGAAGTAGTCGAAATCGGGGTGTTCGCCGACGTAGTTGACCGTCACGACGCGGTTGCCGAGGACGGATGCGGCACGCGCCGCGCCGTCCATGTAGCGCCACATGTCCACCACGGTCGTGGTGCCGGACAGGAGCCCCTCGGCGTAGCAGAGCCACGCGGCGGCCTCGGCCTCGTCCGGCCGCAGTACGCGGTGCATCGGGTCGATGTGCAGCCGCAGCCACTCCCAGACCGGCAGGTGCTCGGCGGTGCCGCGCAGCATCCCGGAGTGGTGATGGGCGTTCATCAGGCCCGGCATGAGCAGACGGTCGGGCAGCTCG
Source organism: Microbacterium sp. SORGH_AS_0862 (assembly GCF_030818795.1). Lineage (NCBI taxonomy): Bacteria > Bacillati > Actinomycetota > Actinomycetes > Micrococcales > Microbacteriaceae > Microbacterium > Microbacterium sp. SORGH_AS_0862. Next base: position 1,764,306 of record NZ_JAUTAY010000001.1, read on the forward strand.
ATGCGCTCGGCGTCGGGGTGCGCCGCGATCAGCTCGGCGCGGGGCGCGACGTCGGTGATCGTGTCGCCGGTGACGAGGACGCCCGCATCCGTGAGGACGCGGCGCTCGTCGTCCATCGTGACGACGAGATCGGGTAGAAAAAGGCGCGCGGTGGGAGGCACGCTGCCGATCGTAGATACCTATCGTTGATTACACATACCAATCACGTTTCGCGCGCGTTACCTCTCGGCCGAGCCGTGCGGCGGAACCGCCCGATCCGTTCGCCTGTCACAGATCGACGCGACCGCGTCGATCTGTGACAGGCGAACCGGGGGAGCGAGTGCGAGCCTCCGGGAGCGAGACGCGCCTCCGGGGGAGGGGGCCTCCGGGGGAGCGAGACGCGCCTCCGGGGGAGCGAGGCGAGCCTCCGGGGGAGCGGGGGTGGGGCTCCGGGAGTAGGCGGATGGGGGCGCGGGCTCAGCGCTCGGCGACGTGCACGAGCAGGAGCGCGGCCGGCTCGGCGCCGTCGATGCGCCAGCGGTTGCGCAGTGCTCCGGGGTGCGAGAGAGCGTCGCCCGCGGTGAGCGTCCACGCACCGCGGTCCTCCAGCTCGACCGTCAGCGAACCCGAGACGAGGTAGATCGTGTTCTCGCCGTCGGACTCGAACCATTCGCCCACGTACGGCGCGCGGGCGATGCGGTACTCCTGGACGGTCGCACCGCGGGTGGCGGCCGAGGAGATGATCCGGCTCACGGCGCCGTCGTCGCTCTCCGAGACGGGAACGAGCTCCCCCTCGCCGCGACGGACGACGTGGATCGGCTCCGGCTCCTCATTGGCCGGCAGCAGCTCCGACGGGGAGATGTCGAGCACCTTGGCCAGCTTGAAGAGGGTGAGGATCGACGGCATCGTCCGGCCGCCCTCGATCTGGCTCAGGAACGGTTGACTGATCTCCGCCGCGCCCGCCAGTGCACGCATCGAGAGCTTCTTCGCCGTGCGGGCGGCGCGGATGCGGCGTCCGAGCGAGACGCCGATGTACGCCTCCGCGTCGGCGGGGCCGGCCGCATCCGGCTCGGTCAGGGCGTCGGTCGTCACGGACCCAGGATCGCACCGGCCCCGCCGCGCCACAAACCAACCGGCATCCGAACGATGCGCGAGGGACCCGAATCGTCGTGGATCGGGCCGCGGAGCCGCGTTTCAGGTCCCTCGAGCAGAGGGTGCCGCGCGCCAGGCGCCCGAGCCCCGGGGCTCACCCGTGCGTGAGGCGCCAGACGCGCGCGCGGGTAAACGGCTGCTGGTACGGGCGCACGCCCAGTGCGCGCGTGATCGCGTTGCCGATCGCCGGGGCTACCGGATTGTAGGGCGACTCGCTCATCGACTTCGCGCCGAAGGGACCGAGATCGTCACGGGTCTCGGCGAAGTACACCTCGGTGTCGACGATGTCGGCGAACTGCGGCACCCGGTACGTGCGGAACACCGGGTTCTCCACGCGGCCGTCCTCGTCGATCAGCACCTCTTCGTAGAGCGCGCTGCCGATGCCCTGCGCTGCACCGCCCTCGACCTGGCCCCGGCACTGCGCGGGGTTGAGGACCGTGCCTGCATCCGCCGATTGGATGGACTGGAGGATGCGCACGGTGCCGGTCGAGGGATCGACGGCAACCCGCACGGCGTGCACGTTGAACGCGAGCGAGCGCACCTCGCCGAGCTCCGCGCCCGTCGTCGTGAGACCGTCTTCCGTCGCGTCGGATGCGGCCGCCACGATCTCCGCGAAGGAGAGCAGCCGGTCACCGGCGCGCACGCCGTCGGCGGTGAGTTCGGGCTCCGCATCCGGGACGAGCTCGCGGGCGATGTGCAGCATCCGCTGCTCGAGGGCGAGGCAGGCGGCGTAGAGCGCTTTGCCTGCCACCGTCACCCCCGCCGAGGCGAAGGCGCCCGTGTCGTGGCTGACCAGGTCGGTGTCGGCGGTGCGCAGGTCGAGCCGGTCGACGTCGACACCGAAGACGGATGCGGCGATCTGGCGCAGCACGACCGTGGTGCCGTTGCCGAACTCGCTCGTGCCGGCGCGCAGCGCATAGGTGCCGTCGCGGCGCAGCGTGGCGGTGGTGTGGGAGACGTGGCCGAACGGCGCCATCGTGGCGATCATCGCGACCGCCATGCCCTCGCCGACCGCCCAGCCCTCGGGCGCGCCCACCCCGTTGCCGCGCCGCAGCGCGGTCTCGGCCAGATCGAGGCACTGGTCGAGACCATACGAGCCCCAGCGCAGGTCGGGCTCGTGCAGGTCGTCGCCCGGCCGGATGACGTTGCGCCGCCGGAGCTCGAACGGGTCCATGTCGAGGGCCAGGGCCAGTTCGTCCATCGCCGATTCGACCCCCAGGATCACCTGGCCGAGCCCGTAGCCGCGGAAGGCGCCGGAGGGGACGTTGTTCGTGTACACGACCTCTGCGTGGATGCCGCGCACGGGTGAGCGGTACACCGTCATCGCGTCGGCGCACGCGTGGAACAGCACGCCCCGCGAGTGGTTGCCGTAGGCGCCGGTGTCGCTCAGCAGGTCGAGCTTCATCGCGGTCAGCACGCCGTCGCGGGTCGCGCCGAGCGTCACCGAGACGCGCATCGGATGACGCAGCGCGGCACGCTGGAACTCGTCGGTGCGCGAGAACTCGTACGAGACCGGACGGCCGGTGGCGAGCACGGCGAGGGCCACGAGGTCCTCCGTGAAGATCTCCTGCTTGCCGCCGAAGCCCCCGCCGACGCGGGCCGCGAAGACCCGCACCTCGGCGGGGTCTCGGCCGAAGATCCGCGCGATCTCATCGCGCACGAGGAACGGCACCTGGGTGCTGGAGCGGATGACGAGCCGCCCGTCGTCGTCGATCCACCCGACCGAGCCGTGCGTCTCGAGCTGTGCGTGTGTGACACGACCGGTCTGCCAGGTTCCCGTGACGGTGACCTCGCTCGCCGCCAGCGCCTCCTCGACGTCGCCGCCGTGGTTCTCCTGCAGCGAGAGCACCGTGTTGCGATCGGCGTGGTCGACGCGATCCTGCGGCGTGCGGTCGGGGTGCAGCAGCGGCGCACCCGGAGTGCGGGCGGCTTCCGGATCGAAGACGGCGGGCAGCACCTCGTAGTCCACCCGGATGGCGCGGCAGGCCGCATCCGCCGCCGCCGCCGTCTCGGCCACGACGGCAGCGACCCGCTGACCCACGTGGCGCACCACCGAGTCGAGCATGCGCGTGTCGTCGGGGTCGTCCGTGCGGTGCTCGTGGCGGCCGGTCGAGTACCGGACGTCGGGGACGTCCTCGTGCGTATAGATCGCCACGACACCCGCGATCGCGCGCGCGGCGGTCGTGTCGATCGAGCGGATGCGGGCGTGAGCGTGTGGCGACGACAGCACACGCAGCACGAGTGCGCCGACGACGGGCTCGTCGAAGGTGTAGGGCTCGAGCCCCTGCACGATGCGGCGAGCGGCGGGCGGGACGAGCGACGTGCCGACGGCGCCGGTGGGCGCGGGTCCGGTCTCGCGTACGGGGCCGAGCACCGAGGACCGGATGGCCTCGCGGATGGGGCGGTACCCCGTGCAGCGGCACAGGTTGCCCTTCATCTTGCGGTCGAGGTCGTCGAGATCGTGCTCGCAGACGGTGGATGCGGTCACGCTCATTCCGGGCGTGCAGAATCCGCACTGGAACCCGAAGTTCTCGGCGATCGCCTCCTGCACGGGGTGCAGCTCGTCGCCCGGGGCGAGACCCGCGGCGGTCGTGACCGACCGGCCCTCCATCCGCACGGCCGGGATGATGCAGGAGTGCACGGGCTCGCCGTCCAGGAGCACCGAGCAGGCGCCGCAGTCGCCGGCGTCGCATCCCTTCTTGACCTCGGTGTGCCCATGCTCACGCAGGAGAGTGCGCAGGCACTGACCGGCGGCGGGCTCCGCATCCACGGACTCGCCGTTGACCTCGAACCTCATGCGGCCTCCTCCAGTTCGGCCCGGATCCGCTCCGCGAACTCCATGCTCACGCCGCGCCGCCAGTCCGCAGACCCCAGGGGATCGGTGTAGTAACCGGACACGGAACCGACGGCCGCGGCGAGTGTCGCCGCATCCGGAAGTCCGGCGAAGCGCAGCACGGTGGGAGCCGCGGTGGCGGCGGTCAGGGTGAACACGCTCGTGCCGTCCTCGTCGACGCGGCCGGTGACGACGGCCCCGGAGCGGCCCAGCTCTGCGAGGGCGATCTTGCGCAGGCGCGCGGTGGAGCGGAGGGCGGATGCGGGGAACTCGAGCGCGCGCAGCACCTCGCCGCGGGCCAGCACGTTGGTGCCGTTGCCGGTGGGCACCTCGGCCACGGGCATGCGGCGCTCGGCGCCGTCCGGCGTCCAGATGACGGCCGTCGCGTCCAGTGCCGCGGCGAGCGAGATCATGGCGCCCGCCGCGAAGGAGCGGCACACGTTGCCGCCGACGGTGGCGGTGTTCCAGATCTTGAACGAGGCGAGGAGGGCGTGCGCCGCATCCGCGACGAGGTGTGCGGCGCTCCACCCGGAGGGAACGGGCGGCAGATCGGCCGCGCGCCCCTCGGACCAGGCGAGGAAACGGGCGATCGTGCAGGTCGCCCCCACTCGCAGGCCGTCGCCTGTGAGCTCGATCTCGGGCCAGTCGAGGGTCGTGAGATCGACGAAGCCGGTCGTGCCCGGCAGTGGCTCGCTCATGAGCCAGGTGCCGCCCGCGATGAAGACCTCGCCCTCGTCCAGGCGCAGGTCGGACCGGCTTCGCGCCGGGCGGAAACTCGTGATGGTCGTGATGTCCACGGCTGCCTCGGGATGTTGGTCACATGAACAGCTCTCAGTGAACCAGGGCGGCGTTTCGTGGGTGTTTCGCGGGCGTGAGCCGGCGGTCCCCGGCGAGCAGGCTACGCCCGGACGGGCGCCCAACTCCTGCACATCCGTCGTGCCGTACTCTGCCGCGCCGTCAGTCGCCGGTTCTGCAGGAGTTCGGGAGCCAGGGCGCGGGAGAAGCCGCGTTCGGCTGCGATCCGCATCCGGCCGCCCGCGGCGACGCAACTCCTGCAGAACCGTGGCGTCGAGCGGGCACAGGCCTCAATCGGCCGGTTCTGCAGGAGTTCGGGCGCGGAAGGGTCCGTGCATGCGCGGAGCGCCGGGTCAGCGCGGACCCCATCCGATGACCAGGATGCGGGCGTTGTCCACCAGGTCCGCCGCCGCGGCGGGCTGGGCGCGCACGATGGCCATCGCCGAGAGTACGTGCGCGGTGCAGGAGCGGGTGAGCACGGCGTGATCCTCCGCGTCCAGATCGGGGCGGCGGGCGGCGACGCCGGCGGCGAAGGCCGTCGTCAGCTCGGCGCGGTACTGACCGACCGCCCGCTTGACGTGCTCGTCGTCGGCGAGGGTGCCGCGCACGGTGTTCATGAGGAGGCAGCCGTGTTCGGCGAGATGTGTGCGGGGGGCTTGCAGAGCGGCGGCAAGACCGGTGAGGTAGGTCTCGAGCGCATCGGCGTTCACGGAGGCTCCCAGGAGAGGGGCGAGTCGTGGCCGGATCACCTCGTCGAGATAGCTCTCGATCGCCGCGTCGAACAGCTCTCGCTTGCTGCCGAACGAGTGGTACAGGCTCGAACGACCGAGCCCGGTGGCCGCCTCGAGGTCCGGAACGGATGCCTCGGCGTAACCGTGCTGCCAGAACACGTCGCGCGCCGCGCGCACGACCGCATCCTCGTCGAAGGTCCGAGTGCGACCCATCTCGACCACCGCCTTTACTAGAACGTCCATTGCAGTATATATTGAAACGACCGTTGCAATAACAGGAGGATTCCATGCTCATCGTCGGACTCGTGTTCGCGGGCCTCGCGGCCGTGCTGCACGTCTACATCTTCTGGATGGAATCGTTCGCGTGGGATCGTCCCCGCACCCGCCAGACCTTCGGCCTGGGCAGCGACGTGCAGGTGCAGATGACGAAGCCGATGGCGTACAACCAGGGCTTCTACAACCTGTTCCTCGCGATCACGACCTTCGTCGGCATCGTCGGCGTCGCGGCGGGAGCGACCGCGGTGGGCGCGGCCCTGGTGCTGACCGGCACCGGCTCGATGCTGGCGGCGGCCCTGGTGCTGCTGCTCTCGGATCGCACGAAGGCCCGCGCCGCGATCACGCAGGGCACGCTGCCTCTGCTCGCCGTCATCGCGACGACGATCGGCCTGTTGCTGCAATAAGCCCCCGACGGCAACGACCCTCGGGGGCGTCCATCCGATGCCCCCGACTTCCCTCACCCCACGAGAAAGAGGAACAACATGCGCGCCATCGTGCACTCCGCCTTCGGCGATCCGGCCGAGGTCCTTCACGTCGAGGATGCCCCGCTCCCCGAGCCCGGCGCGGGACAGGTCCGCGTACGGACGCTGCTCTCGCCCATCCACAACCACGACCTGTGGACCGTGCGCGGCACGTACGGCTTCAAGCCGGAGCTTCCGGCGCGCGCCGGGACCGAGGCCGTCGGCGTCGTGGATGCGGTCGGTGAGGGCGTCGAGAACCTCAGCGTCGGTCAGCGCGTCGCCACCGGTGGCACCCTCGGCGTGTGGGCCGAGTACTTCATCGGCCACGCGGCCGCGATGATCCCGGTGCCTGACGCGATGGACGACGTCACCGCCTCCCAGCTCGTCTCCATGCCCTTCAGCGCCCTGAGCCTCATCGAGTTCCTCGAGCTCGAGCGCGGCGACTGGCTCGTGCAGAACGCGGCCAACGGCGCCGTCGGTCGCCTCGTCGCGCAGCTCGCGGTGGCCCGCGGCCTGAACGTGCTCGGACTCGTGCGCCGCGACGCGGGCGTGGCGGAGCTCGAGGGTCTCGTCATCGGCAACGTCGTCTCGACCGAGGGCGAGAACTGGCGCGAGCGCGCCGCCGAGATCACCGGTGGCGCTCCGATCGTCGCCGGGGTGGACTCGGTCGGCGGTGCCGCATCCGGCGAGGTGCTCTCGCTGCTCGCCGAGGACGGCACGCTGGTCGCCTTCGGTGCGATGGCCTCGCCGATCATGGAGATCGCCTCGGGCGACGTGATCTTCAAGCAGGCCACGGTCAAGGGCTTCTGGGGCAGCAAGGTCAGCTCGTCGATGGCGCCCGCGCGCCGCGGCGAACTGCTGCGCGAGCTCGTGACCCGCATCGGCGAGGGCGTTCTCACGCTCCCGGCATCGCACACCTTCGGCTTCGACGAGATCTCGGATGCGGCCCGCGCCAACTTCGAGCCCGGCCGCATCGGCAAGGTGCTCCTCAAGCCCTGATCGCACCTCTTCTCGCCGAACGGCACCCGTTCGCCGGGCGAGCATCCGATGGGGTGCTCACTCGGTGAACGGGTGCTCTTTCGTGTGGGAGGCGTGGGTGTTTCTCCGGCGTTACAAGAGTCGCGGCGGCGATAAATGGCGAGTTACGGCAACGACGTTTGCGTCACAGCGATGCGAGGCCCGGCATAGATTCCGAGGCATACCGACCGGGACCGTGTCTCTGAGCGCTCGATCGGTCTCCCCGTTCCGTCCTGGTCGCCCGAGAGGCGTCTTCCCGAAGGAGAATCACATGGCCGAAGCAGGCGTGAGCTCACAAGAGCTGAGCGAAACGACCGGACTATTTCACTCGATGAGCCGAACGAGGTGGGTCGGCTTCCTCGTCACCATCTTCGCGACGACCTACGTTCTCTTCTCGGCGATGATCGTCATTCCGGTCATCTACAACTTCTACGTCGTCTTCGCGGACAACCTGGGAGTGGTCAACTACATCGTCTCCGGTGGGCTGCTGATCGCGATCCTCGCGAACCTCGTGGGTGCCCGGCTCATGCGACGAGTGCGAAAGCGCACGCTGATGCTGGTCGGAATCGCCGTGTTCACGCTGGCCTCGACGTTCCAGGTCGCGATCCTGGATGTGACGTATGTCGCGGTCATGGCGACTCTGGCCGGCGTCGGATGCGGACTGGTCGTGGTCGCGGCCCCCGCGCTCCTCTCGGAGGCCTACCCCGATGAGAAGAAGCGCGGCACCATGCTGGGCTGGTACAACTCGCTCGGTTCGGTCGTGGGTGCCTTGCTCAGCGCGGTGGCGGGCTTTGTCGCCGCGAACGTGAGCTCGTGGACTTCCGTCTACTGGCTGTACGCGTTCTCCGTCGTGATCTTCGCGCTCGCGTTCTTCTTCGTTCCGAACACGCCGACCGACACCGAGAAGGCGGAGGCCGCCAACAGCACCACCACCGCTGACCGCATCCCGCTGCTTCCCATGGCCAGTCTGAGCATCGCGGGCTTCGCGCTCAGCCTGGTCTACATGGTTCCGGTGTACTTCATCTCGGTGATCGTGCTGCAGAACAGTCTGGGCGACGAGTCGGCCTCCGGTCTGCTCTCGTCGGCGACGACGATCGGCTCCGCCATCGGCTGTGCGATCTTCGGAGTGCTCTTCCGGCTCATCGGCCGCGTCACCCCGACGATCTCCTTCGCGCTGATGACCGTCTCCCTCCTGCTCCTGGGAACGGCGGACGTCGTGCTCGTGGCCGCCGGATGCGTGATGATCGGTGTCGCCTACGGACTCGGATTCGTCTACTACACGGTTCGTGCCACCACGATCGTCGCGCCGTCCAAGGTCGCCGTGGGACTTTCGATCTCGTGGGCAGCGATCAACCTCGGAGGCTTTGCGACGACGTACGCGGTGAGCTTCCTGCAAGGTGCGCTCGGTCTCGACCCGGCCAGCCAGATCGTCGAGATCTTCCCCATCCTGCTGGTGATCACGGCGCTTGGCACGCTGCTCTCGCTCGGGTTCCTGGCCTTCGCCAAGCTGTCCAGGTCCTCCGCCCCGGCAGCCACCGCCCCCGTGGTCTGAGCCGGTCACGCCTCACGGCGGCCCGCAGTGAGCGGACCGCCGTGAGGCGTGTCAGGCGTGTGGACGCCGTCGGGCCGGTTCCGCGGCCCTCTTCCATCGGGCGCCGTGACGACTCAGCGTGATCCGGGTGCGTGCGGCGACGAAGTAGTCGTGCGCGAACTCGAACGGGACACCGTGCTGCGAGTACGTGACGCGCCTGATGTCCAGCAGCGGATCGCCAACGCTGATCCGGAGGACCTCAGCCTGCTCGGTGTTCGCCGCGCTGACGTCGATCGTCTCGTTGGCCTGCGCCGCCTCGATTTCGTACTCCTCAAGCAGTGTCCGGTACACGCTCTGCGTGTGGGTGACGTTCTGGAACCCGGGCAGCATCCGGATGGGAAGGGTCATCGAATCCAGCGACAGCGGGATGTCGTCAGCGTCGCGACGCCGCAAAAGGCGGAACACCGGTTCGCCCCTCGCGATCCGGAGGGCACGACACTCCACGGGGGTGGCGATCGCGATGCCGGAGTGCAGAACGGTCGTCGTGGCGCGGAACCCCTGTTGGCGCAGCATGTCGGGCACGCCTTCGATGGTGTTCAGATGCCGCTCGATCTTGCCGTCCCAACAGAACACACCACCGCTTCTGCCGATCGTGCGGCGGATGCGGTGGTGTCGTTCGAGGAGCTCCAGGGCGGTACGCAGCTCGGAGCGCGACACCGCGAACTGCTCGGCGAGCGCTCGCTCCGACCCGATGCGCTCGCCCGCGCTGAACTGCTCGGCCTCGATGAAGCGCGAGATCCGGTCGACGAGAGAATCGCCGGGACTGTCCATGGGGTCCTTCAGTGTGCGGCCTCGGAGAGAACGGCGTCCAACGCGTCGATCGCCCTCGGGATGTCGTCAGCGGCGAAGGCGAGCGGCGGGCGCAGTTTGAGGATATTGTTCCCCGGGCCGCACACGCTCGTCAGCACGCCACGTCGGCGGAGCCCCTCGATCACCGCCAGCCCGAGCGATGTCGCAGGGGTCTTGGTGTCGCGGTCGGTGACGAGCTCCAGGGCCGTGTACAGTCCGGCACCACGCACGTCGCCGATGGCGGGGTGGTTGGCGGCGAGTTCGCTCAGCGCGGCTCGGAACGCCCGGCCGACCTCGAGAGCGTGCTGCTGCAGGCCCTCGGCGTGGATCGTGTCGAGTACCGCCTGCGCCGCAGCGATCGCCACCGGATTGCCGCCGAAGGTGTTGAAGTACGGACGCGTCGAACTGAACGGTTCGAGCACGTGGTGGCGGGCGATCATGCCGGCCACGGGAAAGCCGTTGCCCATGGGTTTGCCGGTGGTGACGATGTCGGGGACCAATCCGTGGCGGGCGAATCCCCAGAAAGCTTCTCCCGTGCGGGCGAAGCCAGGCTGCACCTCGTCTGCGATGAAGATGCCTCCGTGCTCGTGCACCAGATCGATGGCGGCCGTGATCATTCCGCTCTCACCGGTGAAGACGCCGTCGGAGGAGAACGACGAGTCGGCGATCAGCCCGGCGAACCCCTCGTTCGACTTCTCGATGTCCTCGATCGCGCGACGCACCTGCGCGAGAAACGCCGCACCTGCTCGATCCGAGGAACCGTGACGATAGGTGTCGGGCGGGTCGATCACCCGCAGTGTCGGGTCCATCTGCTCGGCGCCGGCCAGCGACGGGGAGTGCGCCGTCACCAACGCGGTGTTGCCGTGGTAGGCCTCGCTCGTCGCGATCCAGGCCTGACCGCCCGTGAAGGTGCGCCCCACACGCAGCGCCAGATCGTTCGCCTCGGAGCCGGTGCAGACGAACATCGTCTGATAATCGTCGCCCGGAAGCGTCGCGCAGAGGTCCTCCGAGTAGTCGAGGATCGCGGCGTGGAGGTAGCGGGTGTGGGTGTTCAACGTCGACATCTGCCGGGTGACCGCGTCGACGACGGCAGGATGGGCGTGCCCGAGGGTGGGCACGTTGTTGTAGAGATCGAGGTACTCGTCGCCCGCCGCATCCCAGACGTGGGCGCCGTGGCCCCGCACCAGTTCGACCGGCTTCTTGTAGAAGAGTCGGTACGCCGATCCCAGCCGCGCTTCGCGGCGCTCGATGAGCGACCGCTCCCGATCGGGCAGAGCTGCCGCGTCCTCGGCTTTGAAGCTGTTGCCTTCGAGGATGCTGGCATTGCCGGTGACGATGGGGGCGTTGTCGTGTATCACCTCTCTATCGTCCGCCGCGCGCGGGCGCGAAGGGACGGGTCCTGTTTCGGGCGAGTTACATGATGGCGGTCCCGCATAAATGGCGCGTAACGGATGGGCTGGACCTTCTGATCCGGCCGAGGCTGCGCCGTAATTTCATTGCCATGGCAGCTGTAGAACCGCACCCCGCCCTCGACCTCTTCGACGGCGTTTCGCGCGGCGATGGCGCCCCGGAGTGGGTGCGTTCGGGCATCGTGCATGCCTGGGCGATCGAGGAACCGGCCTCCGTGACGCTCATCGTGCTTTCGGAGAACGTGACCTTCAAGGTCGAACGGCGCGGCGTCCCTGAGATGGTGGTCCGGCTGGGACGACCGGGGTATGCAGCGGGTCCCGACCACATCCGCAGTGAGCTCGTCTGGGTCGCCGCCCTGAGGGAGGATGCCGCCATCCCCACGCCCGGGCCGCGACGCGGTGCCGACGGGGATTTCCTCCAGTTCCTCCCGGACGAGTCGGGTGCGCTCTGGTCCGCCGTCGCCTTCGACTACGTCACGGGGCACATGCTCGAGGACGAACCGGTCGCCGCCGTCGCCGCGCACTACGGCGAGATCGGCCGGCTCACTGCGCTGCTGCACCGACACGCGCGCAGCTGGCGGCCGCGCTCGAGCTTCGCCCGCTTCCACTGGGACGTTCCCGACATGGTCGGCGCGGGCGCTCGGTGGGGAGACTGGCGTGTGGCCACGTTGTCGACGCCGCAGCGGCGCACCCTCGAGCGCGCCGAAGAGGCGGCACGCGCCACTCTCGACGAACTCCGGATCGACCGATCGCCGGCCCACTTCGGGCTCATCCACGGCGATCTCCGCCCGTCGAACGTCATGGTCGCCGACAGCACGGCCGAGCCGCTCACCATCATCGACTTCGATGACTGCGGCTACGGCTATTACCTGTACGACTTCGCGGCGGCGCTCACGTTCTACGAGCATCGGCCGGAGGCGTCAGGCATGGCGGCGAGCTGGATCGAGGGTTATCGGCAGCTCGTGCCGCTGACGACGGCCGATCTGCGCGCGGCTGGGGCGTTCTCGATGCTGCGTCGACTCACGATGCTCGGCTGGGCGACCACGCACCGCTCCGATGCGCTCCCGCCGGACCTGTGGGAGGAGAACCTGCCGGGCACCGTCGACGTCGCCGACAGGTACCTCGTGGACCCCGCCTGGCTCAGTCGAGGCTGAGCGCACGTACGCGCAGACCCGTCAGCACACCGAGGACCCCCATGAATCTCAAAGACCTTGCACGCGACCCCAATCCCCTCACGCAGTTCGCGAAGCCGCCGTGCTACGAACTCGTCGGCCGCTCGTTCTTCTTCGTGATGGATGGCGGGATCGACTACGAACTGCGCTTCACGGGCCGTCGCACGCTGGAGTGGAACGCTGATGGCGAGGACGCCCACACGGTCGAGTACGACGCGATGAAGGCGGACGAGCAGACGTATCTCGTGACGTTCCGCGTCGAGGAGCCGATGCTCGCCTCCCACAGCTACGTCATCGATCTCGAGCAGCGCCTGGTCACGCGCCACTTGTCCACCGTCGGGGAGAACCGCCGGCATCCGCTGCTGCAGACGAACCACTTCGACTTCGGCGCCATCCGGACCGAGGGTTACGCGCTGCCCTACAAGCGCCACTACTACACCGACGATCTGTTGGGGACCCGCGCCGAGTGGCATTGGTCGACCGATCTCGTCTCGCGCCATGCCTACGTCGACACGAACTTCTACCGAGTGACCTGGGAGGAGGGCTCCGCGATGGAGGATTCCTTCGAGGAGGAGTTCGACAAGATCCCCGCCACCGACGAGCTGGCCACCTTCATCCGCATCAAAGAGAACATGTACGTCTTCGTCGTCGTGGAGGAGAAGGTGGAACGTCTCCTCGGCGACGATCAGCCCTTCCGCAGCGACAGCATGTTGTTCATCGAGAACTTCGACCGCTGCTTCCACGTGGGCCGTGCTTTCGGACACATGATGGTCGACGGCGTCGCCGAGCCGATCTGGATGATCTACGGGGCTTTTGGCAACACGCTCGAGCTGCCCGACTCTCTCCTGACCCAGCCGAACCGCTACACCGCGTGATCGGGAAAGGACCCCACGACATGGCTCTCGATCGCGCGCGCCACGGCCGCCGCCACGGCATCGCTCAGTACCGATACCCTCTCAGCTACGTCCTGGCCGGGATGACCCTCGACCTCCGTTCACCCGAGGGCGATTCGATCCGGTGTCACTTCACTGGAGTGGATCGCGTCACGCTCACTCGCGGCGCTCACTCCGAGGTATCCGTCTACGAATGCCTCCCGGTCGCGGAGGACATCTACCTCGTCAGCTTCGAGATCGCTGCATTGTTCGCGATCGTGGATCTCGCGCGCGGCCGTGCGCTCGTGGTCGACGTGGCTGCCGACACCGAGATCGCCTTCACGATCGAGGGTGCGATCGACGGTGACGGCGCCCCGATCGCTGCGACCGACGAGATGACGGGGACCTCGGTCAGCTGGGTGCTGGGTGACGGACGCGAGCTGCGTTTCGAGTACCTCAGCGAGAGCGAGAGCCGTCAGAGCTGGAGCCCTCGCCATGACCGGGTGCACACCCTCCCGACGCGCTACTACACCTTCGCCGATGGCGTGTACGTCGTGGTCGCCAAGACTGCGGCCCCTCCGGGCATCGATCTGCCCCAGGGACTGAACCGACTCGTGATGGTGCAGGACTTCCGCAAGGTCGTCGTCGGCGGCGTCGCCCTGTCCGCGGTGTTCAACGAGCGCGTGCTGTTCTCCGGATACGGGGCCTTCCGGGACGCGAGCTGATCCCTGCGCGGCGAGGCCTACAGCTCCAGCTCGACCGCGGTCTCCAGAGCGGCCTCGATAGAGCGCATCCAGCCGTCTTTGAGCGCGGTGTTCTTCTCGTCGTACAGCGACGCGCCGTCGACGAGGTTGCTCGAGCAGGCGCACACCATGCCGGCACGTAGTCCCCGCATCCGCGCGACGATGTAGAGCGCCGACGCCTCCATCTCGACGTTGAGGATGCCCATGCGATTGAGCTGGCCGATCCACTCCGGCGTCTCGGCGTAGAACGCATCGTCGCTCACGCTGATCCCGCTGTGCCACCGCGTACCGGATGCGGCGGCCAGCCGCTCGGAGTGGCGCTGCAACGCGAGCGTGAGCGACAGATCCGGCACCGCCGGGAACCCCTTGGGAAGGTACGCGTCGGTGGTGCCGTCGTTGCGGAAGCTTCCTTCGCTGACGAGCAGGTCGCCGGGTTCGATGCCCGGCTGGAGTCCGGCGGAGCTGCCGACGCGGATGAACGAGGTCACCCCGACGCGGGCCAGCTCCTCCACCGCGATCGCGGTCGAAGGGCAGCCCATCCCGGTGGAGGTGGCCGTGATGTGGCGCCCCTTGTACCAGCCGGTCATCGTGCGGTGCTCGCGGTTGTGCGCGACCTCGCGCACGTCGGTCAGGAACTCGGCGACCAGCGGTACCCGGAACGGGTCGCCCGGGAGGAGCGCGACGGACGACACCTCTCCCGGTGCGATGCCGATGTGGTACTGCCGGGCGGTGAGACCGGCCTGGGACTTGTCGACGGGCTGAGACATGCTTGCTCCTCGGGTGCTGAGACGAACGGTTCGTCGCAGTCCCCGCCCTGGCTGTGGCCATGGTTGTTAGGACGCGCGGTCAGGCTAGCACCGCGAGCGCGTCTGCCTCGCCGAGCGAGCACTCGTCAGTCGAGCGAGCACCCGATCGACTGCGCGCTCGACGAAAGGATGCTCGCTTGCGACGCGGACGCGGACGCCGAGGCGGATGCGGAGGCGCGCGGGTGCAGGGCGCCGGTGCCCGCACGCAGCGGCAGGCCCGAGCCGCCCCGCCGTGCGGCGACGATCTCGGCCAGCACGGCGATCGCCGTCTCCGACGGCGTGACGCCGGCCAGATCCAGCCCCAGCGGCGAGTGCAGGCGGGCGAGATCGATCTCGGACACACCGGCCTCGCGCAGCAGGTCCGCCCGCCGGGCCACCGTGCGCCGCGCACCCATCGCGCCCACGAAGCCCACGGGCAGGGCGAGCGCGGTCTGCAGAGCCGGAATGTCGAGGCGCAGGTCGTGGGTGAGCACACAGACGGCGGTGCGCTCGTCGAGCTGGCTCCGCTCGTCGAGCTGTTGCAGGTACTCGTGCGGGAGGGCACACACCCGCTCGTCGGCCTCGGGGAAGCGCTCTTCGGTGACGAGGGTGTCCCACACGTCGCAGACCGAGACGGCGAAGCCGGATGCGGCGGCCACCCGGCTGAGGGATGCGGCGTGCTCGCCCGCCCCGAGGATCACGAGGCGCGGACGGCGCGGGGCCGCCACCACGAGCAGATCGTCGTGCAGCGCGCTCTCGGGAACCGGTTCGTGCGGTAGGAGCGTGCCGGCGGCAGGTCCCGAGGCGACGATGCCGATGGCGGCCGGGCGATCGGCCGCCGCGCCCTCGAGGGCGTCGCGGGCGACCGCGTCCGTGGGGGAGACGATGCTGATGACGGCGTCGATCGTGCCGCCGCAGGCGAGCCCCGCGGCGAACGCCTGATCGTCGGTGAAGCCGAACCGCGCCGCATCGCCGGTGCCACGGGCGAGCGCCGCGAGGGCCAGCGCGACCGCGTCTCCCTCCACGCATCCGCCCGAAATCGAGCCGATCACACGAGCGTCGCGCGTGACGGCCATGGCCGAGCCCACGCCGCGAGGTGCGGAGCGGGCGACTCCGGCGACGGTGATGGTCGCCACGGTCTGCCCCGCACGCAGCAGCGGCAGCAGGTCGGCGGCGAGTTCGAGCATGCACCCACGCTAACCAGCGTGTGTTTCGTGCGCGCTACGCTGACCTGATCATGCCCCAGCCAGCTGTCGCCGGCCTCGTGCTCGCCGCGGGTGCGGGGCGCCGGTTCGGTTCTCCCAAGGCTCTCGCCCGCACCCCCGACGGACGTTCGTGGCTCGCGCTCGCCGTCGGAGCGCTCCGTGACGCGGGGTGCTCGCCGCTCTACGTCGCCGTGAGTGCCAGCCTCGACGAGGTGCTGCCGCTCGTGCCCGCCGACGCGGAGCCCGTTCTCATCCCCGATCCGTCGGAGGGGATGAGCGTCTCGCTGCGCGCCGGGCTGATCGCTGCGACGACCTCGGATGCGGTCGCCCTCGCGATCGTCACGGTGGACACCCCCGAGCTGCCGGCTTCCGCAGTGCGGCGTCTGATGGGCGCGGTGGATGCCGCGTCCCTCGTGCAGGCGGTGTACGGCGACCGGCCCGGACACCCTGTGGTGATCGGCCGCGATCACTGGTCGGCGCTCGCCGCATCCATCGTGGGCGATCGGGGGGCGCGTGACTATCTGCGTGCCCACGGTGCGGAGCGGATCGACTGCGCCGATCTCTGGTCGGGCGAGGATCGCGACACGCGCTGATGCGCCCTGGTGCCGGGGCAGCCCAGAATGGGCCTATGCCGGACGACACCGACGACGAGCTGGCGCGTCTGCAGGCGCGAGCGTACGGTCCCGCCGCCGACATCGATGCGGAAGGCCTCGCCCGGCTCGCCGAGCTCCAGGAGGGCAGGACTGCCGCTGCGTCGACGGCGGACAACGCCTCCTCTGCCGATGCGTTGGCCGCGCTCTTCGGGCCGCCTTCGGGACCTGCCGTGGCCGCATCCGATGCCGCATCCGTCGCCGCTGCACCGACGAGGCGCGGGCTGCGCGCCGGACTGCGTGAGGACGGCCTCGCTCCCGCGCCCGAACCTGACGCCGTGTTCGAACCCCTGCCCGATGCTGCGCCGGAGACTCCTGAGGAGGAACCCGCGGCGCCCGCACGATCGAGCACCGCCGCGCGGATCGCCTCGTCACTGCCGAGCGGACGGATGCGGTGGGTGTGGCTCGCGAGCCTCGTGGTCGCGGTCGTCGTGACGGCGCTCGTCACGACGTGGATGCGCCCGGTGGACGGCGCGGGACGCGCTGCGTCGTTGACGCTGCGGACCGACACCGCGACGGGCGACCGTGTGCGCGGGTCCCTGTCGATGGAAGACGGTGCGCGTTACTTCGGCGAGTACCTCGGGCTTCACATCTACTCGATCGACTCCTGCCTCGAGGCATCCGTGGGCGACGCCCGGCGGCCCGTGTGGCGTACCTGCGCCGGCGAGGGACTCGCCCCGATCATGGACGTCTACTTCTCCGGTGCGAACGACGAAGGCGGACTACCGGTACCGGATGCGGTGGCGGAGCGTTTCCCGGAGGGCGCCGTCATCCGCTTCACACTTCGCGGTGACACCGTGCTCGTCGACGAGGGTGCGCTGCCCAGCCGTGGCTGAGCGACGACCCCCGAGATCCGGCCGAACAAGGAGGAGCATGCCCGACCCGACCGAGGAAGAGCTCGCTCGCCTGCGTGCCCGCGCCTACGGGCCTGACGCCGATCTCGACGAGGCGGGGCTCGCGCGGCTCACGGAACTCGAGGCCGCGCTCTCGCCCCGTCGCCCGAGCACCCGGCCCGCCCCGGAGCCGAGGCCGGACCCGGACCCGGAACCGGACCTCGCGCCGCAATCGGCCGCCGCGGAGGAGCCGCCTCCCGCCGAGGAGCCGGAGCCGGTCCCGCTGATCGCTCCGGTCTCGTTGACCGCGGAGCCGGCGCCGCGGACGCTCGATCGCCGTCTGCGCGTCGCCTGGGTCCTCAGCATCCTCGTGGCGGCGGTCGTCGCCGCAGGACTCACGGCGTGGACGCTCCCGTGGGGGGTGCGCGACGATCAGCAGCATGCCGCGCGGCTCACCGAGCAGCCGGGTGTGCCCGAGGGTGCGACTCAGTGGAACATGTCCGGACTGGAGGTCGACGAGCTCCGTTCGTTCGGCTCGTACGCCGGCCTCGAGGTGTACGCGACGGATGCGTGCATCATCGTCGCGACGGCTCCCCTCGCCGAGATGAGCCCGGGCGCCGGCACGTGCGCGGGTGCCGGGCTCGAACCTGTCGTCGAGTACCTCATCCCCCGGCGCTCGCGCGCGAGCGCCGGGGACTTCGACTACCCCGAGGAACTGCGCGACCGCTTCCCGGACGGCGTCACCTTGCGCTTCGCGCGTCAAGGCGACGTCATCCTCGTCGACGAAGGAGAGCTGCCGGCCGGATTCTGAGCCGCGCTCACGTGCGGATGACGACGTTCTCCGGTTCCTCTCCCGCGAGCAGGTGGGCGATCTGGCGTCGCACGAGGGCCACCATCCGCGGTTGCATCGCGGTCGAGGCGCCTCCGACGTGCGGCGAGATGAGCACGCCCGGCAGCTCCCAGAACGGGTGATCCGCCGGGAGCGGCTCGGGGTCTGTGACGTCGAGTCCGGCCCGGATGCGACCACGGCGCACGTGATCGACCAAGGCATCCGTGTCGATGAGCGTGCCGCGTCCGACGTTGACGACGAGCGCGCCGTCCGGCAGGGCCGACAGCTCCGCGTCGCCGATGATGCCGCGCGTGCGCTCGGACGCGGGGAGCGCGAGGATCAGCACCTCCGTGTCGGCGAGCACGGCGTGCAGATCCTCAAGGGCCGCCACATCGACGCCGTCCTCGGTACGCGCGTGCGTCGCGACGGCGCGCAGCTTCACCTCGAAGGGGCGCAGGCGCGCGGCGATCGCCTTGCCGACGCCGCCGAAGCCGAGCACGGTGGTGCGCCGGTCGGCGAGGCTCTGCGTGAAGGCGCGCGTCCAGTCGCGCTGACGGGCGAAGACATCGAGTTCGCGCTGCACGGCGAGAGTCAGCGCGAGAGCCAGCTCGGCCGTCGAGGTCTCGTGCACGGTTGCGGCGTTGGCGAACACGATCCCCGGGGGCAGCAGCTCCTCCGTGCCCTCGTAGCCGATCGACTGGCTCTGTACGAGGCGGGTCTCGACGCCCTCGAGCCGCGCGACGATGTCGCGCGCGCTCATGTACGGCGGCACGACAAGATCGATCCGATCCGTCTCGGCGGCCGCATCCATGGGCCAGACGATCACCTCCACTCGCTCACCGAGATCCGCCAGTTCGGCGGCGAAGGCGGGATCCGGCACGGACACGATGAGGCGGGAGGGCGTCATGCTGCGAGCGTAGCCACCCCGCCGATGAGTCCCCAGGGCGTTGCGCTGCCGCATCCGGCGCCGACCGCATCCGGTCCGCAGCGTGTCGCATGACCTGCATCCGCTCGGCAGGAGATCTTCCTTCTGCAGGAAGATTCCGCGCGGATCCTCCTGCAGAAGGGATTTCTCCTGCTGGAGGGACGCGGATGCGGCCGGTGCCCGCCCTACGCCTGGCGCCATGTCCGCCATACGGGTCGTGCGTCCGGCGCGACCGCGCGCTCGCGCGGCCGTCTCGATCGCGGTGGTCGTGGTCCTCGTCGCCGCCATCGGGACCGCGGCCGCGCTCCTGTACTCTGCGGTGTCAGGTGCAGCCGGGCGTCTCGCCGTGTTCTTCGGGATCTACCTCGCGATGGTGGCGCTCGTCCTCCTCGCTCATCGGTTCGACGGGCTGCGGAAGAAGATCCCTCTCGGATTCCGTCGAGACCGACCGCTCGGTCAGCTGGTGATCGGCATCCTGCTCGCCGTGTTGCTGCTGTCGCTCGTCGTCGGGGTCCCGGCGTTGGCAGGTGCGGATGTGGGCGGCATCGTCGGTGCGGGGCGGAACGCCCTGTGGTTCGCCCTCGTCTCCGCGGTGACGGTCGGCGTCGCCGAGGAGCTGATGTTCCGCGGCTATCTGCTGGGGCGGTTGCGCATCGCGTTGGGCTCGCGCGCCGGCGCGATCATCGTCTCGTCAGCGCTGTTCGGGCTTCTGCACCTCGTCAACGGCGACATCGTGCAGGTGGTGGTCACGGCCTGCATCGGAGCGTTGCTGGCGACAGCCCGAGTGATCTGGCCCAGCTGCTCGCTCGCCTCGGTCCTCGTCGCCCACGTCCTCTACGACGCGGGTCTCGCTCTCATCGGCACGGCGGTCGCCGGCTGACCGCTCCGTTCAGCGGGAGCGGTCGCCCCACTCCTTCTCCGACACAACCCGGGCGACCGTGAGTCCGATGGCGAGTGCCGCCACGACGAAGAGCGCCTGCACGCTGTTCTGCACCGCCGCGAGGGTGTCGCCGTCGATCGTCGCGACGATGGCCCGATACGCGGCAGCGCCGGGGACCATGATGACGACCGCCGGCACCGTCAGCGCCACCCGCGGCGCGTCCAGGCGCCGGTAGCAGACGAAGGCGCCGAGGCCCACGAGCACCCCCGCGGCCATCGCCGCGACGGCGGGCATGAGTCCCGCATCCACCGCCGTCAGACGCGCGGTGTTCGCGATCGCGCCGACTGCGGCGGAGGCGATCGCGATGCGCCAGGGCGTGGCGAACAGCAGCGCGAAACCGAGCACGCCGACGAACCCCGCCACGAGGCGCATCGCGGCGAGCACGGGTTCGTCCAGCAGGGGTGTCGCGGCCGCACCGGGGGACGTGGCGAACAGTGCCGCCACGGCCCAGACGGCGGACCCCGCGGTGAGCAGGATGAGGCAGGCGTAGACCACGCGCGCGATCCCCGCGTTGAGGTCGAGGCGGGCGAGGTCCATGGCGCCGGTGACCAGGGGGAAGCCGGGCACGAGGAAGAGCACGGCGCTGGTGAGGGCGGCGTCGTGCGCGAAAGGCTGGCCCAAGAGCCCCAGGAACTGTGCGGCGCCGAGGTAGATCAGCAACGCCGTCGCGGCGGCGAGGAACACGGTGAGGAACTCGTTCAGCCGTGCGCGGCCGAGCAGCATCCGGATCGCCTGCCCTGCGGCGGCGCCGACCCCGACCGCCACAGCCGCCGCCCATCCGCCGTTGTTCAGAAGGGCGAACGCGGCGCAGGCGGCACCCGCGGCGATGACCCTCAGCAGCATCCCGTATCGCGCCGGACGTGCGGCGATGGCATCCAGGCGCGCGGCGAAGTCCTCGACGCTGCCGCCGGCCTCGGCTTCGACCTCGTGGGAGAGTCGCTGGAGCGCGGCGATGCGGTCGGCGTTCACGACGGGGCGCGCGACCTCGGCCACGCGGGTGCGCACGAGCTGCCCGCGGCTGACGGTGAGCACGATGTCGAGCATGCCGACGCGGGCGTTCATGCTCTCGATGCCCCAGGCGCGGCCGACGCGCTCCATCGTCGTTCGTACGCGCGCCGAGGATGCGCCCGCGCCCAGCATGAGGATTCCCAGACGCAGCACCGCGTCGGTGAGGGCGACGAACCGCACGGGCTCCAGTCGTGCCTCGTCGAGGGGGGTGGCGTCGCCGTCGTCCGCCGGGATCATACGGGCGCCGGCCATGCGGCCATCTTCCCATCTTCCCGCCGCCGGATGCGGGACCAAGGCCCCACCGCCCCCGCGCCACCGTCCTTCGCCCCCGGCACCGGCCCCGCTTCGCGCCCGTCCCCCGCGCCGCCGCGCCCCACCGCACCCGCGCTGCCACCGTCCTTCTGCGCCACCCCCTCTGTTCGCCTGTCACAGATCGACGCGTTCCGCGCGATCTGTGACAGGCGAACGTGACGACATGGTCGCCCCGGGCGTCCGGGCGTCCGGGCGTCCCGGTGTCAGGAGACGGCGACCTCGTTCGGGGTCACGGCGAGCGTCGTGCTCGCGAGCACCTCGCCGGACGTCAGGTCGACCGCGTGCACCTTCTTCGCCGCGGGCTCGGTGACGTACGCGATGTCGCCCGACACGACGATGGCGGGATGCGGGTCCTGCCACTCGAGCGGGCCCTCCCACGCCGCGATGACCGGGAACTCGTCCACCAGCTCGCCGCTCGCGGGATCGATCACGTGGATCGAGCCGTCGGTGGCGAGGATGTAACCGAGGTTCTTCGGGCCCCGGGCGAGGTCCCGGAACGTGTACGAGACGCCCTCCGGGAGCGGCACGACCTTCATGCTCGCCTTCTGGGTGTCGATCAACGCCACGCTCGAGAGCAGGTAGCCCTCGGCATCCGGGTCGTTCTTGTAGTCACCGACGACGAACGGGCTCGTGTCGGTGACGAAGATGTTGCCGGTGCGGCCGTATGCGTCGGGCGCCGTGACCTTCGCGATCTCGCCGTCGCGGTAGATCAGCGCGCCGTTCTCGCATCCGAAGACGACGACCTCGTCGGCGGCCGTGCCCTCGCCGTGCACGCCGGGGCACTCCGCGTTCGAGGTGATCTCGGTGCCGTCCTCGTCGCGCACCGTGATGCCGGTGCGGCCGTTCGCGGAGCCGACGGTGGTCACGAAGGTGCCGTCCTCGAGCACGATCGACACTCCGTGGTGCGCCTCGGTGCCGGGGATCGTCGTCGAGGCGGGCAGGGCGTCGCCGAGTGAAGCGAACGCGTCCGTGTCGATGATCGTCGTGTCGCTCGTGCCGTCGGCGTAGAGAACCGTCTTGCCGGCGTGCCGCACGACGTGCCCGGGGGCCTCCGCGGGGAACACGAGATCGGTCAGCGCCGGCTCGGATCCGGATGCGGCCCCGGTGTCGAGGATCTGGAAGCCCTCGCTCATCGTGACCAGCACGTGCGAGCCGTCGCCGGCCCGGTTCAGTCGGGTGAACTCCTCGGATGCGAGGTCTCCGACCGTCTCCAGCGTCGTGCCGTCGAGCACGAGGATGCCGCCCTCGTAGCTGATCGCGACGCGTTCGCCGGCGGGGGCGGAGGTCGAGGATGCGGGTGCAGCCGCGGTACCGGCGCAGGCGGTCAGCGTCGCGGCGGCGACGAGTCCGAGCGCGAGCAGCGCGGGACGTCTCAGGTGCATGTGGTGCCTCATTTCTGTGGGGGTTCGCGGGCGAGGCCCGCCGGCCGGTGCGGCCGTATGAGTGGGCTCAGGAGAGCCCGGCGACGATGCGCTGCGTGTTGATGCGCATCATGGTCAGGTAATCGCCGGCCGCGCCGTCGGCGGCGGTCAGCGACTCGGTGTACAGCTCGACGACCTGCACCTCGAGCCCGGCCTCCTCGGCCAGTGCGCGCATGAGCCGATCGGGCGATGAGGACTCGGCGAAGATCGTGCGCACGCCGGCCTGCCGGATGGCGGAGACGAGCTCCGCGAGGTCGGCGGCGCTCGGCGCTGCGAGCGTCGTGCCGCCGGGGATCGCGGCGCCCACGAGGCGCACGTCGAAGCGGTCGGCCAGGTACCCGAAGACATGGTGATTGGTCACGAGCGCGCGCCTCTCGGCGGGGATGGCGGCGAGAGCCTCGCTCATCTCGGCATCCAGAGCCGCGAGCTCGGTGCGATATGCGGCGGCATGGTCGCGGACGGTGGCCGCGTCCACCCCGTCGATGCCCGCGAGTGTCGGTTCCAGCGCGTCGACGACCTGCAGCATCCGCGCGGGATCGGTCCAGAAGTGCGGGTCGTCCGCTCCGTCGGCCTCCTCGCTCGTGTACGGCAGGACATCGACGACGTCGCCCGCGACGAACTGCGCGACGCCCTCATCCGCCGCCGCCTCGAGGTGCTGAGCGAGGCCTTCTTCGAGTCCCAGGCCGTTCGAGACCACGAGGTCGGCGGAGCGCAGCCGCGCCGCCTCCTGGGCGGAGATCTCGAAGGAATGCGGATCCGAGTCCGGTTTCATGAGGGTCACGACCTCGGCCTGATCGCCGACGAGCTCGGTGACGACATCGCCGAGGATGTTGGTGGACACCACGACGAGGGGTCGATCCTCGATCGTCGGGGCGCAGGCCGACAGCGCGCCCGCGACCAGGAGGGCGGCCGCGAACGCGGCGATGCGCCGGCCGGCGGTCATCGGCCGGTCTCCGCGACGAAGGCGGGCTCGTCGGTCGTGGCGAACGTGCGGGCGATGCGCCCCGCATCCGCGAAGTCGATCTCGAAGAGCAGTCGTTCGGTGATCCCGTTGAGGTATGCGCGCCGGTCGTCCGCGATGAGGGCGGGCGTCCGACCCGCCGCGAGGGAGGCCGCGACGAGCGGCTCCGTGAGGGCGAGTTCGACGCCGGTCGAGCCGTCGATCACGCTCATCCTGCCGTCGACCGTGAGCCCCAGCACGTGCTCGGATGCGTCATCGACAGCTGTGACGGCGATCAGCGGTCGCGGGGCGGGGACCGCCGTCGCCGTGCGCTCGCGGGTGTCGAGCAGGACGATCGACCCGTCCGGACTGAGGCCCGCGGCAGTCGGGCGACCCTCCCTGTTGGCCCAGGCGCGGGGCGCGGGAATCCCCTCGGGAAGCGCGATGCGTTCGACCGCGGTCCCCGCGTCGGCGGCGACGGCCAGCAGCACGCCGTCCCGGCATCCGAGGACCGCGCCCACACGCGTGGTGAGAGTGCCGGCAGGATCGGCGCAGGGGATGGGGTCGCCGTGGACGGCGCCGTCGCCGTCGCGCACCTCGACGGCTCCGTCGCCGGTCGTGACGAGGGCGTGGTCGCCGACGGGCACGATGTAGCCGTCGTGCTCGGGCATCCGCAGGCGGAACCGCTCGACGACCTCGCCCTTGGAGAGGGCCTCGGTGTCCAGCAGCACGGCCTCTCCGTCGGCGAAGAAGATCCCGGTGCCGCCGGTGGTCGACGAGTTGGTCGTCGCGATACGAGCCGTGCCGTGGCCGGGGACTTTGTCCAGCACGCGTGGTTCGGCGCGGTAGTAGTGGAAGTGATCCACGTGATCCCAGGTCCACATCCCGCTGTCGACGATCTCGACGCCGTCGCCGGTGTCGGCGAAGAGGTAGCGACCGTCGGTGGCGGCCGCGAGGGGAGCGTCGATGCGACCGAGGCTCGAGGTCTCCTCGGAGAGCAGGTCGAGCAGCGTGAGCCGGCCGTCGGTCGTCGCTGTCAGCAGGTGCAGGGGCGGCTCGCTCACCTCGGCGGCGCCGGCGACCTGGCCGTGGCCGGTGCCGCCGGTCTGGGCGGGCGGCGGTTCGGGAGCGCTCGCGCACGCGGCGAGCAGGAGAGCGGATGCGGTGACGACGGTGAGGGCGAGGGGATGACGCACACGGAGCTTTCTAGAGCGGAGCCGGCACCGTGGTTGCGGAGCGGCGGGAGACGAACAGGGAGCGCAGCAGCGCGGACAGTGCGGCCGCGGCGATGGCGGATGCGGCGATCGATGCGCCGGCGGCGGTGCCGAGGTGCCACGAGAGCGAGAGGCCGGCGGTGACGGCGGCGACCCCGATGGCGGCGGCGAGGGTCATGGCGGCGGCGATCCCGCGCACCCACGGCCGGGCGGCCACAGCGGGAGCGAGCAGCATCCCCACCACGAGGAGCGAGCCGACGGCCTGATACGACGCCACGACGGCGAGCGTCACGAGACCGGTGAGTGCGGCTTCGGCCCAGGCCGGCCGCACGCCCAGCACCCGAGCGACGCGCGTGTCCACGGCCACCGCGACCAGCGCTCGGTGCGCGGCGACCGCGATCGTCAGCCCGATCGCGGTGGCGATGGCCAGGACCGCGAGATCCTCGGCCGAGATCGCGAGCACGTCGCCGAAGAGGATCGCGGTCGCATCCGTCGCGAAGCTGCCGGAGTGCGAGATGACGATGACGCCGATGGCGAGCATCGCGACGAACAAGAGCCCGATGCTCGTGTCGTACGCGAGACGTCCGCGGCGCCGCAGCGCCCCGATCCCGATCGTCATGGCCACGGCGCTCGCGGCGCCGCCGAGAAGAACGGGGACCCCGAGCACGGTGGCGAGGGCGACGCCGGGAAGCATCCCGTGCGCCAGCGCCTCGCCGAGGAACGCCATGCCCCGGATGACGACCCAGGTGCCCACGACCGCGCACAGCACGGCCACGAGCGAACCGCCGACGAGCGCGCGCAGCAGGAACGCGTGCTCGAGGGGGAGAAGAAGGGTCACGACACCCGACCGTAGCGATAATGAGAACCGTTCTCAAATTGGCTAGGCTGGTCGGATGTTCCTCTCCGATCCCCCGTCGGCGACCGCACCGAGCCTGCTGCGCGCGACGGGCCTGCGCGTCGAGGCGGGGGGTCGCACGCTGCTGCATCCGCTCGATCTGCGACTGGATCCCGGTGTGGTGACCGTGATCGCGGGGCCGAACGGCGCGGGCAAGACCACGCTCCTCGAGGCGCTCGCCGGAGTGCGGCCAGGCCGGACCGGCGTCGTGGACGGCGCCGGTCGGATCGCCTTCGTCCCGCAGCAGTCGGCGATCGCCGACGGGCTGCCGCTCACGGTGGCGCAGCTCGTGCGGATCGGGGCCTGGCGGCGCCGACTCCCGCTGCCCTCACGCGCGGAGCGGGCGGATGCGGCCGAGGCGATGGCCGCGCTGGAGATCACCGACCTCGCCTCGCGACCTGTGGCGATGCTCTCCGGCGGCCAGCGCCAGCGTGCGCTGCTCGCCCAGGCGCTCGCCCGTCGCGCCGACGTGCTGCTGCTCGATGAACCGACGACGGGGCTGGATGCGGCCAGCAGCTCCCGCATCCTGGCCGCTGTCGAGCGGGAGCGGCGGCGCGGCGCCGTCGTCGTGTGCGTGAGCCACGACCCGGTGCTCATCGCCGCGGCCGGGCGCGTCCTACGCCTGGAGGGCGGTCGCCTCGTGTGAGCCCGCGCCCGGTCCGCCCTGCGTGCTCCGCCGGTCCGCCCCCGCCCTTGCGCCCGCACCCCGCTCTGCCGGTCCGTCCTGCGTGCTCCGCCGGTCCGCCCTGCGCCACCCTTTGCTCGCCTGTCACAGATCGCCGCGTTCCGCGCGATCTGTGACAGGCGAACAGCCGGGGACGAACGTCCGCGGGCGGCGGAGAGCTAGATCCAGCCCTTCTCGCGGGCGACCTGCGCGGCCTGCGAGCGATTCTCGGTCCCCGTCTTGCCGATCGCCGACGAGAGGTGATTGCGCACGGTGCCCGCGGAGAGGAACATCTCCGCGGCGATCTGCGCGACGGCCCGACCGTCGGCCGACAGGCGCAGCGCCTGCTGCTCGCGCTCGGTCAGCGGGCTCTGCCCCTCGAACAGCGACGCCTCGGCGAGCTCCGGATCGACCACACGCAGCCCCGCGTGCACACGCCGCACCGCGTCGGCCAGGCGATCCGCCGGCGCATCCTTCACGATGAAGCCGCTGGCTCCCGCATCCAGAGCCTGGCGGAGGTAGCCGGGTCGGGCGAACGTCGTGACGACGAGCACGCGGGTCGCCGGACTCGCCTCGCGCACCTGGCGTGTGGCGGTGATCCCGTCCACCCCGGGCATCTGGATGTCCATGAGGCAGACGTCGGGCGTCGTGTCGACGGCGAGGGATGCGGCCTGCGCGCCGTCCGCGGCCTCGGCCACCACGACGAGATCGCCCTCCAGCTCGAGCAGCGCCCCCATCGCGCCGCGGACGAGCGCCTGGTCGTCGACGAGCATCAGTCGGATCGGTGCGGTCACCACGTCATACTCACTCTCGTTCCGCCGCTGGGCGCGGAAGCCACCTCGAGGACGGCGCCGGCCGCGGCGGCCCGCTCCTGCATGCCCCGGATGCCGTTGCCCGGGCGCCGGCGCATCCCCTCGCCGTCGTCGTCGACCGTCACGACACCCGGTGCCACCGAGATGCGCACCGTGCGGGCGTGCGCGTGGCGCAGGATGTTGGTCGTCGCCTCCCGCACGATCCACCCCGCCGGCAGTGACTGCGCGGGCGAGAGGGATGCGGCGTCGCCGCTGACCTCGACGGCCATCCCCGCCGACTCGAGCGCTGCACGGCTGGCGACGAGCTGCTCCGCGAAAGCCTGGCCGCGGATGCCGGTCACGGTGCTGCGCACGCCCGTGATGGCCTCGCCCGTGAGCCGAACGATGTCGGCGAGTTCGGCTTTCGCGCGATCGGGGTCGCGATCGACGAGCCTCTGGGCCAGTTCGGCCTTGAGCTTCACCGCCGTCAGCGTGTGCCCCAGCAGGTCGTGCACGTCGCGGGCGATCGCGGTGCGTTCGTCGCTGGCGGCGAGCTCCAGCCGGATCCGATCCGTGTCGACGGAGCGGCCGATGAGCCAGCTCGTCACGGTGTTGACGACGGCGATCATGACGACCACAGAAAGGATCTGGATGTTGTCGGCGATCGAACCTGTGGCGACGATCACGATGACGACGAGCCCGATGCCTGCGACCGTCGTCGCCCAGTGCCACATGCGCCGGAGGCCATAGCTCGCGTACGACATCACGAACGGCACGAAGCTCAGAGCGCCGTCGCCGATCGCCGGCACCGTGGCCGCGGCGCAGGAGATCTGCACCCAGAACAGTGTCTTCACGAGTGTGCTGGGCGCGCCCCAGGCCGACCGCATCCCCGAGACGAAACCGATCACGTAGGCCACGGCGAACCCCGCCAGCGCAGCCCACCCGAGTACGAGCAGGCCCGGAGGCGCCGTCGACGACAGCAGCGAGAGGATCGGGAAGACCAGGAAGACCATCCACACGATGGCCATGACCCAGCCCCAGCGCTGCCACGGATCCTGTGGCACGCGCGCGGGTGCGGAGGGGGTCGTCACCGCTCGAGCCTAACGACGGCGGCGCGAACGCACGACGCCGAAGCGCACCAGCAGGGCGAACAGCGCGCCCCAGACGAGCACGTTGAGAACGACGGCCCAGAGCGGGTCGGAGCCGCCGGCGACGAGCGCCCCGCCCGTCGCCGGCCAGCGGACGAGGGCTGCGTAGCCGTACATCGGCGTCCACTTTGCGATGTCGAGCATGACGCCGCTGAGGGGAACGAACACGTTGCCGAAGAAGCCGAAGAAGGTGATCGAGATCGACGCGAGGGCCGCGGCCGAGTCCGAGTTGAACGCGAGGCCGACGCCCAGACCGAACAGGCCGTAGACCAGGCCGAGCGCCAGCGTGATGGCCGCCGATGCGAACCACCGCCACACGTCGTCGGCAGCGGCGCCCGTGACGTATCCGGCGATGTAGACGATGAGCACCGACAACGCGGCGAAGGACATCGCCGACAGCACCTTGGTCAGCGCGTACCCGGCGGTCGAGAGTGGCGTGAGCGCGAGCTGGCGTCCCCACCCCTGACCGACCTCGGATGCGGCGAGCGAGCACAGCGAGCTCATCGCGGTCGCCGTGCCGTACGCACCCATCGAGACCATGACGTAGAACGAGGCGTTCGCGTGACCGACGCTCTGCGAGGCGTAATCCATGCTGGCCCCGAAGAGCAGGTACATCGCGAACGGCATGGCCAGCGTGAAGGCCAGCGTGTAGGGGTTCCGCAGCTGACGCAGACCCTCGATGCGGTACATCGCGGGCGAGACGAGCGTGCTCATGAGGGCTCCTCGGTGAGTCGGGTGAAGGCGGATTCCAGGGTCGGGGCGGTGATCTCGAGGTCGCTCGCGCCCGCGGCGAGCAGGCGCGAGGCGAGAGCGTCGGATGCGGCGGTGCGCACCGTGAGCCGCGACGCGTCGACCGACACCTCGGCGGCGGACTCGTCGCCCACCAGCTCGGCGGCGAACGCCGTGGCGAGCGCCTCGTCGGGGAGCGTCGCCGAGACGAGCCGGCCTCCGAGGGAGGCGCGCAGGTGCGCGGTGGCGGCGTCCGCGACGATGCGGCCGCGGGTCATCACGACGGTGCGCCGGGCGAACTGCTCGGCCTCCTCGAGGTAGTGGGTGGCGAAGACGATCGTGCGTCCCGCATCCGCGTCGGCGCGCATGGACTGCCAGAACCGGCGACGGGCCGTGACGTCCATGCCCGCGGTGGGCTCGTCGAGCACCAGGACGTCGGGGTCGGGCAGGAGTGCGAGCGCGAACTTGACGCGCTGCTTCTCGCCGCCGGAGCACTTGCCCACCCGCCGGCGGGCGATCTCGGTGAGATCGGCGCGCTCCATCACGTCGGCGACGCGGGTCCCTGCGCCGTACAGGTCCGCGATGACCCTGACGGTCTCCCGCACCGTGAGATCCGACAGCAGGCCGCCGGTCTGCAGCACCGCGGCGAGCCGTCCTGCCGCCACCGCGCGGTGCGGGTACGCCCCGAAGACGAGCGCACTGCCCTCATCCGGCTCTGCGAGTCCGAGCAGCACGTCGATCGTCGTCGTCTTGCCCGCCCCGTTCGGGCCGAGCAGCGCCACGATCTCGCCGCGCTCGATGCGAAGGTCGATGCCGTCGACGGCGGTGAAACGCTGACCGGCGCGGCCGAAGCGGCGCACGACCCCGCGCAGCTCGACGGCGGCCGCATCCGAGGCGAGGGGAGTGTCGGGTATCTGCACGCGCGGTTCGCTCATGCCTTCAGCCAACCGCGCGTGCTCCCTCCGCGCCGGAGGCTTCTGTCACGTCCGCGGCATGACACGTGTCATGCCCGATGGGATGCGGGCCGCTGCTCGCCCGTGCGCGCCGGTGCTCGCCCGTGCGCCACGGCGCTCGCCCCCACGTTCGCCTGTCACAGATCGACGCGCGGGGCTCGATCTGTGACAGGCGAGCAGGGAAGCGGGAGGAAGCGGGCTCCCGTATCAGGCCGCGGCGGAGACCACGGCCGCGATCGCCGAGCTGAAGAAGCCGAGACCGTCGACGCCGGAGCGCATGGCGGCGGAGGTGTCGGGGCCGAAGCCCGGCTCGACCGCATGCTCGGGATGCGGCATGAGCCCCACGACGTTGCCGCGCTCATTGGTGAGCCCGGCGATGTCGTCGAGCGAGCCGTTGGGGTTCACGCCGACGTAGCGGAACGCCACGAGACCCTCGCCCTCGACGCGCGCGAGCGTCTCGGCATCGGCGATGTAGCCGCCGTCGGCGTTCTTCAAGGGGATGACGATCTCCTGGCCTGCACTGAAGTCGCTCGTCCAGGCGGTGTCGGCGTTCTCGACGCGCAGACGCTGGTCGCGGCGCACGAACTGCTGGTGCGCGTTGCGGATCAGACCGCCCGGGAGCAGGTGCGCCTCGACGAGCATCTGGAAGCCGTTGCAGATGCCGAGGATCGGCATGCCGGCGGCGGCCGCATCCTTCACCTCGGACATGATCGGCGCGAGCGCCGCGATCGCGCCCGCACGGAGGTAGTCGCCGTAGCTGAAGCCGCCGGGAAGCACCAGGGCGTCAACGCCCTGCAGGTCATGGTCGCCGTGCCAGAGCGCGACGGGCTCGGCCCCGGCGACGCGGATGGCGCGCTGTGCGTCGCGGTCGTCGAGCGAACCGGGGAAGGTGATGACCCCGATGCGTACGCTCATTCGACGACCTCGATGCCCACGACGTCCTCGATGACCGCGTTGGAGAGCACGTCGTCGGCGATCTCGCGCACCTTCTCGAGCAGCGCCTCATCGACGGTGCCGTCGACGGTGAGCTCGAACCGCTTTCCGATACGGACGGAGCCGAAGTCCTCGACGCCGAGGCGGTGGAGGGCGTTCTGGACCGCCTTGCCCTGCGGGTCGAGCAGTTCGGCCTTGGGCATGACATCGACGACGATCGTGGGCATAACGGCTCCGAGGGTGCGCGGGAGATGGTCTGCTCCCAGTCTAGAGGCGGGCGAGAGGACCGCGGTGCCGCCGCGTTATCGAACTGTTACCCGAACGCTG
Organism: Microbacterium sp. SORGH_AS_0862; assembly: GCF_030818795.1. Taxonomy (NCBI): domain Bacteria; kingdom Bacillati; phylum Actinomycetota; class Actinomycetes; order Micrococcales; family Microbacteriaceae; genus Microbacterium; species Microbacterium sp. SORGH_AS_0862. The sequence continues at coordinate 1,795,628 of NZ_JAUTAY010000001.1, forward strand.
GGAGCGCTCTCTTGACCTCTCGGGAGCGCTCCCATACTGTGAGTCGCGTCCGATGAGAGCGCTCCCAGTCCTGGGGACACCGGAGAGCTCTCTGGCACCGAACCGCATCCACAAAGGAGTGTCCCGTGAAATCACGCGCCCTGCGACCGCTCGGCCTCGCCGCCGGCGTCGCAACCGCAGCCATCGTCCTCGCCGGTTGTTCGACCGGTGGCGGAGAGCAGTCCGACCCGAACGCGCCGGTCACGCTCACCATCGCCACCTTCAACGACTTCGGCTACACCGATGCACTCCTGCAGGAGTACATGGACGAGAACCCGAACGTGAAGATCGTTCACAACAAGGCGTCCACGTCCAACGACGCCCGCGCGAACTACTTCCAGAAGCTCGGCAAGACCGGCCTCGCCGACATCGAGGCGATCGAGGTCGACTGGCTCCCCGAGGTCATGCAGTACTCCGACATGCTCGCCCCGGTCCCGACCGACCTGACCGACCGCTGGCTGGACTGGAAGGTCAAGGCCGCGACCGACGCCGACGGCAACCTCATCGGCTACGGAACCGACATCGGCCCCGAAGCGGTCTGCTACCGCTCCGACCTGTTCCAGGCCGCCGGTCTTCCCACCGACCGCGCCGAAGTCGGCAAGCTGTTCGACGGCGACTGGGCGAACTACTTCAAGGTCGGCGACCAGTACGTCGCCGCGACCGGCAAGGCGTTCTACGACTCGGCCGGCGGCACGTACCAGGGCATGATCAACCAGGTCGAGGCCGCCTACGAGAACCCCTCCGACGGCAAGATCACGGCCACGACCAACCCCGAGGTCAAGGACATCTACGACCAGGTCACCAAGGCCAGCGCGACGCAGTCGGCGCACTACAGCCAGTGGTCGGACGACTGGTACGCCGGTCTCAGCAACGGCGACTTCGCCACGATGCTCTGCCCCGGCTGGATGCTCGGTGTGATCTCCGGCAGCGCCAAGGACGTCACCGGCTGGGACATCGCACCGATGTTCCCCAACGGCGGCGGCAACTGGGGCGGCTCGTACCTGACCGTCCCTGCCAACGGCAAGAACGTGGAGGCCGCGCAGAAGCTGGCCGACTGGCTGACCGACCCGGCCACCCAGGTCAAGGCCTTCGAGAACGCCGGCACGTTCCCGAGCCAGAACGAGGCGCTCAGCGACTCCACCCTGCTGGATTCGACCAATGAGTACTTCAACAACGCTCCGGTCGGCCAGATCTTCTCCGAGCGTGCGAAGGCCGTCACCGTGACGCCGTTCAAGGGCCAGTTCTACTTCCAGGTCAACGACGCGATGCAGAAGGCGCTCACGCGCGTCGAGGACGGTACGCAGGACGCGAAGACGTCGTGGGACCAGTGGGTCTCCGAGGTCGAGGCCATCAAGTAATCCCGCAGTGAGACGGGCCCGCGGGGCCGACCCCGCGGGCCCGTCTCCACTCCACAGAAACGAAGGAACGACGTGAGCGCCTCGTCCACGACGGTCAGATCCCCCAAGCGCATCGGATTCGGTGGCAAGAGCTTCAGCTCCTGGGATCTGAAGCTGTCCCCCTATCTCTACATCTCCCCCTTCTTCATCCTCTTCCTGATCGTCGGGCTCTTCCCGATCGCCTACACGGCCTACATCTCTTTCCAGGACTGGGATCTCGTGCGCGGCACGGGCACGTTCGTCGGATTCGACCAGTACGCGACGGTCATCAACGACCCGAAGTTCTGGACGGCGCTGCGCAACTCGTTCTCGATCTTCCTGCTCTCCACCGTCCCGCAGCTGATCCTCGCCGTGTTCATCGCGGTGCTGCTGGATCAGAACATCCGCGCCAAGACCTTCTGGCGCATGGGAGTGCTGCTGCCCTACGTCATGGCCCCCGTCGCCGTGGCGCTCATCTTCTCCAACATGTTCGGCGACCAGTACGGCCTCGTGAACACCACGTTGCAGAGCCTCGGCATCCCCGCCATCAAATGGCATTCGGATGCGTTCGCCAGCCACATCGCCATCGCCACGATGGTCAACTTCCGCTGGACCGGGTACAACACCCTCATCCTGCTCGCGGCCATGCAGGCCATCCCGCGCGACTTCTACGAGGCCGCGACGGTCGACGGCGCCGGCAAGGTCCGCCAGTTCTTCTCCATCACGCTGCCGAGCCTGAAGCCCACCCTGATCTTCGTCATCATCACCTCGACGATCGGCGGCCTGCAGATCTTCGACGAGCCGCGCATGTACGACCAGACCGGAACCGGCGGCGCCGACAACCAGTGGCTGACGATCACCCTGTGGCTCTACGACCTCGGATGGGGACAGTGGAACTTCGGCCGCGCTGCGGCCCTCGCCTGGATCCTGTTCCTCATCATCCTCGCCATCGGCGCGATCAACCTCTTCGTCACCCGCGGGCTCGTGCGTGACGAAGGCAAGAAGTCCGACATGAGTCGAGCCCAGATGCGCGCCGCCCGACGCGCGGCCAAGGAAGCGGTTGAGGCTTCCCGCACCACCGCGTCCCAGAAGACGGAGGTCCTCCGATGACCACTCTGCAGAACCCGCCGGTCGCGGCGGAGGAAGCGCTGCTGGAGCCCGGCCGCAAGCCGGCGCGCAGGCGGCGTCCGGTGCGCGGGTCCCGTCCGGGCTGGTTCGTATACGCCGCTCTCGGCGTCGTGCTGCTCAGCGCCGCATTCCCCTTCTACTGGTCGCTGCTGATCGGCTCCGGCGATGCCTACACGATCCGTGACCCCAACATGTCGTGGATCCCCGGCGGCAACTTCTTCGCGAACGCGGCCAAGGTCATCAACGACCCCGCCGTGAACTTCTGGCCGGCGCTGTGGAACTCGATCTTCAGCTCGGCGCTCATCGCCGCATCCGTCGTGTTCTTCTCGACGCTGGCCGGATGGGCCTTCGCGAAGCTGAAGTTCCGCGGTTCGAGCTGGCTGCTCGTGTTCGTGATCGCCACGATGGCGGTGCCGACCCAGCTCGGCGTCGTGCCGCTGTATCTCCTGTTCAGCGAGATCGGATGGACGGGCCAGATCGGTGCGATCATCATCCCGGCCCTGGTGAGCGCCTTCGGCGTGTTCTGGATGACCCAGTACATCCGCCAGGCCGTGCCGGACGAGCTGATCGAGGCCGCCCGCGTGGACGGTGCGAGCTCGTTCCGCACCTTCCTCACGGTGGGTGTGCCCGCCGCGCGCCCCGCGGCCGCCATGCTCGCCCTGTTCACGTTCGTGACCGCCTGGAACAACTTCTTCTGGCCGTTCATCGTGCTCGACCGGCAGAACCCGACCCTCCCGGTGGCGCTGTCGCTGCTGCAGTCCAACTACTTCGTCGACTACTCGATCGTCCTCGCGGGCGTGCTGCTGTCGACGATCCCGCTTCTGATCCTCTTCGTCTTCGCCGGCAAGCAGCTGGTGAGCGGAATCATGCAAGGCGCCGTCAAGGGCTGAGGCCCCGGCGCGAGAAAGGTACATCGATGAGCGACGCTCTGCGCGCGTTCCCGCGGAACTTCCTGTTCGGAGCGGCCACCGCGGCCTTCCAGATCGAAGGCGCAGCCTTCGAGGACGGGCGGACCGCATCCATCTGGGACGCGTTCTGCCGCGAGCCCGGTGCCGTCATCAACGGCGACAACGGTGATGTCGCGTGCGACCACTACCACCGCTACGGCGAGGATGTGGCGCTGATGAAGGGGCTGGGGCTGGACACCTACCGCTTCTCGGTGTCGTGGTCGCGGGTACGCCCGGACGCCGGTCCGCTCAACCAGAAGGGCCTGGACTTCTACAAGCGCCTGGTCGACGAGCTGCGCGACGCCGACATCCTGCCGTGGCTCACGCTCTACCACTGGGACATGCCGCAGGCGCTGCAGGAGCGCGGCGGCTGGACGGTGCGCGAGTCGAGCGACCTGTTCACGGAGTACGCGCTGGACGTGTACGACGCGCTGGGCGACCGGGTCGACATCTGGACCACGCTGAACGAGCCGTGGTGCTCGTCGTTCCTCAGCTACACCGCCGGCATCCACGCTCCCGGTCACTACTCCATCGCCGAGGGGATGCTGGCCTCGCATCACCTGCTGCTCGGTCACGGCCAGGTGGTGCAGGAGCTCCGTGGACGCGACGCGGGGAAGAACCTCGGGATCACCTTGAACCTCACCGTTCCCGACCCGGTGGACCCCCAGAACGAGGGCGACCGGGATGCGGCGCGTCGCATCGACGGCCAGTTCAACCGCTGGTTCCTCGACCCGATCTTCCGCGGCTCGTACCCGGAGGACGTGGTCGACGACATCCGGGTCGTCGACCCCGCGGCGGTCGAGACGTGGCAGGCAGCCATCCGTCCCGGAGACCTCGAGCTCATCTCGCAGCCCATCGACAGCCTCGGCGTGAACTACTACCACGGCGAGTTCGTGGGAGCCCAGCCCGACCCGAACCCGCCGCTGCCCGGCGAGGCTCCGACCGATCGTCCCGGCCGCTCGCCGTTCCCGGCGGCGGAGGGGATCTACTGGCACGACCGCGGCCTGCCGCGCACCTCGATGAACTGGGAGGTGCAGCCGGAGGGTCTGACTCGTCTGCTGCAGCGCGTCTCGGACGAGTACGCGGCGGCCGCCGGCACCGTCCTGTACGTCACCGAGAACGGCGCGGCCTACGACGACGAACTCGTCGTCGAGGACGGCGTCGCTCGGGTGAAGGATGCGGAGCGCACCGAGTTCCTGCGCGCGCACCTGTCGGCCGTGCTGGATGCGGCTGAGGCCGGCGTCGATGTGCGCGGGTACTTCTACTGGTCGCTGTTGGACAACTTCGAGTGGGCCTGGGGCTACGAGAAGCGGTTCGGAATCGTCCACGTCGACTACGACACCCAGGTGCGTACGTTGAAGGACAGCGCTCTGGAGTATCGTCGGGTCATCGCCGCCCGTGCGATCGATAACGCGCCCGAGGGCGCCGTCCTGCAGAGGTAGAGAACCGTGACCAGCGACCCTCGTCGTGCCACCGCCACCATCGAGGACGTCGCGGCGATGGCCGGGGTCTCCCGGTCCACGGTCTCCCGAGTCGTCAACGGCGCCACCGCAGTGAGTCCCGCTGCGGTGGCCGCCGTTGAACTCGCCATCAGCCAGCTGAACTACGTGCCCAACCGGGCCGCCCGTTCGCTGGCGAGTCGCGCGACGATGGCGATCGCGCTGATCGTGCCGGAAGACACCAACAGGTTCTTCGGCGATCCGTTCTTCGCGTCGATCGTGTCGGGCATCAACGCTCGGCTCAGCAGGTCCGACTACGTGCTGAACCTGATCATCGCGAGCAACGATCCGCGCGACAAGACGGCAGCCTATCTGCGCAGCGGCGCCGTCGACGGCGCGATCGTCGTCTCGCATCACACGAGCGACACGTTCGTCGACCGGATCGCCGCCGCGGTCCCCGTGGTCTACGGCGGTCGGCCCGCTCACGGCCGCGACGGCGCGTACTTCGTCGACATCGACAACGTCGAAGGCGGACGCACGGCGACCCGGCACCTCGTCGAGGCGGGGCGCACCCGCATCGGCACGATCTCGGGGCCGATCGACATGCCCGCGGGCATCGACCGTCTCACCGGATATCGCGAGGTTCTCCAGGATGCGGGACTGGAGGTCGGCCCGATCGAGGACGGCGGCTTCACCTCGGCCGGCGGCTATACGGCGATGGAACGCATTCTCGCCTCCGGCGCCGGGATCGACGCCCTGTTCATCGCGAGCGACCTCATGGCGCGCGGCGCTCTGGCGGCGCTCGAGCGTACGGGCCTGAGCGTGCCGGACGACATCGCCATCGTCGGCTTCGACGACTCGCCGGTCGCGACCGCGGTCACCCCCGCGCTGACGACCGTCCGCCAGCCCTCACAGCAGCAGGGCGAGCAGATGGTCGACGTGCTGCTGGCGCTGCTCGCGGGCCAGAATCCGCCGCACGCCACGATCCTGTCGTCCGAGCTGATCCGGCGCGAGTCGGCCTGAGCGGGCCGCATCCGGTTCGATCGGATGCGGGGCGCCGCGAGCGGGATGACCCTGCCCGCGACGCCTGCACGTCACTCGGGGTCGCCGCCCAGCGGGCCGACGGCCGGGATCGGGCCGCCGTCGTCGGCGCCCGTCTTGCGCCAGCGCGCGATGGCGTTGCCGAGGTGGTAGATCACCAGGGCCGCCGCGGTGGCCACCACGATCGCGCCGAGCTGGAAGTCGCCCCACGACATCGAGAACCCGGCGATCGCCATGACGAGGGCCACGGCGGCGGTGTACTGGTTGACCGGACGTGAGAAGTCCACGCGGTTGTCGACCCAGATCTTGATGCCGATGATGCCGATCAGACCGTACAGCGCGGTCGTCACCCCGCCCAGCACACCCGCGGGCACGGAGTTGATGACGGCGCCGATCTTGGGCGACAGGCTCAGCAGGATCGCGACGACGCCCGCGACCCAGTACGCGGCCGTGGAGTACACGCGGGTCGCGGCCATCACGCCGATGTTCTCGCCGTAGGTCGTGGTGCCCGAGCCGCCGAAGAAGCCGGCGACGGTGGTGGCGGCACCGTCCGCGATCAGGGCGCGCCCGGTGGAGCGGTTGACGGACGCATCCGTCATCGTGGCGACACCGCGCACGTGGCCGACGTTCTCGGCCACCAGCACGAGCACGACCGGCAGGAACATCGCGATCGCGCTCCAGGTCCCGCTGCTCGCGAAGTCGGCGATGTGGAAGGTGGGCAGTCCGATCCACGCCGCATCCGCCACGTTGCTGAAGTCGAGCTCGCCGGAGATCGCGGCGGCGACGTAGCCGACGACGACACCGAGGAAGATCGAGATCCGGCCGAGGAAGCCGCGGAAGAGCACGCTGAAGAGGATGACGGCGGCGAGGGTGATCGAGGCGATCATGGGCGCCTGCTGGAAGTTGTTCCAGGCCGCAGGGGCCAGGTTGAAGCCGATCAGCGCGACGATGGCGCCGGCGACGACCGGGGGCATCAGCTTGTCGACCCAGCCGAGGCCGGCGAGCTGCACGACGACACCGATGATCGCGAGCAGCACGCCCACCGCGACGATCCCGGCGAGGGCTGAGCCCATGCCTGCGGATGCGGTCGCCGCCGTCACGGGCGCGATGAAGGCGAACGACGAGCCCAGGTAGCTCGGGAGCTTGTTCTTCGTCACCACGAGGAACAGCAGCGTGCCGACGCCCGAGAACAGCAGCGTCGTGGCGACGGGGAAGCCGGTCAGGATCGGCACGAGGAAGGTGGCGCCGAACATCGCGATCACGTGCTGGGCGCCGATCGCGATCGTCGCGGGCCAGTTCAGGCGCTCGTCGGGGGCGACGACGTCGCCCGGGGCGACGGTGCGGCCGTTTCCGTGGATCTTCCACAGGGGCATGGGTGGTCCTTTCCGGTGTTCATCCCGCGAGACTGCATCTCCCGCACGAGATCACGGGTAATGCCCGTGATCTCGTGGCGAAAGTGCGGTCTCGCGGAGAGTCTGGCGTGCCGAGGGGCGCGGCGGTAGTGTCCTCCGGGCCGTGCGACGGCGAGGATGCGGTGAGGTCAGACGGTGGTCAGCCGGCGCAGCAGCTCGGCGTAGCGGGCGGAGGTCTGCGCCGCGATCTCGTCGGGCAGCCGCGGCGGCTCGCCCTCGCGGGGGACCCAGGCGGCGGCGAGCCAGTTGCGCACGATCTGCTTGTCGAAGCTCGCCATCCGCTCGGCGGGCGTCGTGCCGGTGCGCCAGGCCTGCGCGTCCCAGTACCGGGACGAGTCGGGGGTCAGCACCTCGTCGGCGAGGGTGAGCACGCCCTGGTCGTCGACACCGAACTCGAACTTCGTGTCGGCGAGGATGAGTCCGCGCTCCTCGGCGGTGGCCGCGGCGCGCGCGTAGATCTCGAGCGAGAGCTCGCGCAGGCGCTCGGCCATCTCGCTCCCCACGATCTCGGCGGTGCGCTCGAACGAGATGTTCTCGTCGTGCTCGCCCATCGGCGCCTTGTACGCGGGGGTGAAGATCGGTTCCGGCAGGCGGTCGCCGTCGTTCAGGCCCGGGGCGATCGGGATGCCGCAGACCGTTCCCGTGCTCTGGTACTCGAGCCAGCCGGAGCCGGTGAGATAGCCGCGCACGACGCACTCGATGGGCTGCATCTCGAGCGCGCGCACGACCATGGCGCGGCCGGCGACCGCATCCGGGATCAGCTCGTGCGCGTCGTCATCGGCGCCGAGGATGTGGTCCGCGACGAGGTGGTTCGGGATGCGGCGGCCGCCGTCACCGCCCGCGAGGCGGTCGAACCACCAGAGGCTCAGGGTCGTCAGCAGCACGCCCTTGTCGGGGATACCGGGTTGCAGCACGTGGTCGAAGGAGCTCACACGGTCGCTTGCGACCACCAGCATGCGCTCGCCGGATGCGTCTTCCGGGGTGTCGTCGGGCACATAGAGGTCACGGACCTTCCCGGAGTACACGTGCCGCCAGCCGTCGAGGAGCGCAGGGTCGTTCACCCGCCCATTATCCCGTGCGGACGCCGCTCGGCCGATCGCCTCCGTCAGGGCGTGATCTCGTCGAGGAAGGCATATGCGTCGCGCACGATCTCGGGCCACGCGTCGCCCCGATCGGTGTCGACCTCGACCCACTCGCGCAGCGGCCGACCCTTCATGACCATGCGTCGGGCGACGCCCGCCCCGACGAGCGCGTCGATGCGCGCGGAGGGCAGCTTGGCCATGAGCGTGCCGTCGAAGCCGAGGAAGGCGAAGACCTTGCCCCGGATGCGGACGCCCTCTGATCCGAACATCCTGCCCACATCCACGTCGGGCTCGGCGAGCAGCGGCTCGACGATCGGATCGAAGATCTCGTGGCCGCGTCGGCGGGCGGCCTCGCGCTGCGGATCCGGCATGCCGGCAGAGTACGCCGCAGGTGTATAGTCCATGTGGACTAATCGACATGGAGTATCGGATGACGGCTCGGATCACCCCGTTGGGGATCATGGTGCTCGCGCTGCTGCGTGAGGACCCCATGCATCCCTACGAGATGCTGCGGCTCATGCGGCTGCGGCACGACGACCGCATCCTGAACGTCACCGGTGGCACCGTCTATCACACGGTCGCCCGGCTGGAGAAGGCGGGACTCATCGCCGAGGCGGGTACCGCGCGCGAGGGGAATCGTCCCGAGCGCACGACCTACGCGCTGACGGATGCCGGGCTGACGTCGCTGGACGAGTGGATCCGCGCCGAGCTCGTGCGCATCGACCGTCCCGTCGAGTTCCGCGTCGCGCTCGCGGAGGCGCACAACCTCGACCGCGACGACGTCGGCGCCCTGCTCGCTGCGCGCCGCGCCGCGCTGACGGCGCAGATCGCCGACCTCAGCGCGGGGTTGAACAAGGCCCGCCCGGGAGGCGTCTCCGAGCAGTACCTCATCGAGGTCGACCGCTCCCGTGCACTCGCCGAGGCCGACCTGGCCTGGCTCGACGTCTTCCTCGGGCGCCTCGGCGACCCGAGCTTCGCCTGGGGGCCGGATGCGCACGACCGCACCAGCGACCGGTACCTCACTCAGAGAAAGGCTGCTCGCGAATGAGCGCTCCCACCACCGCCAACACCGCCACACCCACCCGCAGCCCCTGGCCCGCCCTGTGGGCGCTCGTCATCGGGTTCTTCATGATCCTCGTCGACACCACGATCGTCTCGGTCGCCAACCCGGCGATCAAGTCGGCGCTGGATCCGAGCACGAACAACCTCGACAACGTCGTGTGGGTGACCAGCGCCTACCTGCTCGCCTACGCGGTGCCGCTGCTGATCACCGGCCGCCTCGGTGACCGGTTCGGGCCCAAGAACATCTACCTCATCGGCCTCGCGCTGTTCACCCTCGCCTCGCTGGGATGCGGACTCTCGTCCAGTCTCGGCATGCTCGTCGCCATGCGCGCCGTGCAGGGGATCGGGGCCGCGCTCGTCACGCCGCAGACGATGGCCGTGATCACGCGTACCTTCCCGCCCTCGCAGCGCGGTGCGGCCATGGGTCTGTGGGGCGCGACCGCCGGTGTCGCGATGCTCGTCGGCCCTCTCGCCGGCGGATTGCTCGTGGACGGTCTCGGATGGGAGTGGATCTTCTTCATCAACGTGCCCGTCGGCATCATCGGACTGGTCCTCGCCTGGATTCTGGTGCCGCAGCTCGAGACGCACCGCCACCGCTTCGACATGGTCGGCGTCTTCCTCTCCGCCCTGGCGCTGTTCCTCATCGTCTTCGGTCTGCAGGAGGGCGAGCACTTCGACTGGGCGCCGTGGGTGTGGCTCATGATCGCCGTCGGCGTCGTGGTGCTCGCGGTCTTCATCTGGACGCAGGGGCGCACCCGCAGCGAACCGCTCGTGCCGTTGGACCTGTTCCGCGACCGCAACTTCTCGGCAGCGAACGCGGGCATCGCGGCGGTCGGCTTCGCGGTGACGGCCATGTCGGTTCCGTTCATGTTCGCGCTGCAGCTGGCTCGGGGGCTCACGCCGACCGAGGCCGCGCTGCTGATGATCCCCATGGCCGTGCTCTCGGGCGTGCTCGCACCGCTGGCCGGTCGCCTGCTCGACCGTGTGGATCCGCGCGTCATCCTCGTGCCGGGGCTCGTGCTGGTGGGCGGCTCGCTCGTCTTCAACTCGGTCCTCATCGGCGATCCCACGACGCCGATCTGGCTCTTCCTGCTCCCCTCCGCTCTGCAGGGCATCGGCAACGCCGGGATGTGGGGGCCGCTGGCCACCACCGCGACCCGCGGACTCCCGCCGCGTCAGGCCGGCGCCGGAGCGGGCATCTACAACACGACGCGCGTCGTCGGCTCCGTCATCGGATCGGCCGCGATCGCCGCGGTCATGCAGGCCCGCCTCGAGGCGAACCTCCCGGGTGCGGCGGATGCCACCTCCGGGTTCGGCACCGGCACCCTCCCCGAGCCCGTGATCGCGGGGTTCTCCACCGCGATGGCGCAGGCCACGCTGCTTCCCGCGGGCATCGTCCTCGTGGGGCTCGTCGCCGTGCTGTTCATGCGGCGCCCGAAGGAGCTCGTGCGCCGCTGAGTGCACGTCCGAACTCCTGCAGAAGCAGACCGCCACGGGCTTCCGGGCCACGGCGCGGCGATTCTGCAGGAGTTCGGGCCGGATGAGGGCGCCCACCGTAGACGGCGCGCCGCCCAGAATCAACAGGGTGTGCGGCGGCGCTGGGCGATTTCTACCGTGGAGGCATGAGTAGCCGCATCCGTCCCCTCCTCCTCGGTGGTGTGGTCCTCGCCGCCCTCGGTGTCGCCGGGTGCACGGCGGGACCCGATGACAGCGATCCGACCACTCCCGTCACGCCACCCGCGTCGTCCGGCGCGCAGACCGCCCCGCCCCCGGCGCCGCTGGAGCCAGAAGCCGATGACCCCGCGCAGGTGGCGCTCACGAGATTCGACCCGGACGGCGACGCCGCCGCCAACGCCTCGATCACCGGCCCGGCGGTCGTCTCGTCCGGCCAGATCCTCCGCATCGACACGTGGTGCACGGGCGGCGCCATCAGCTATGAAGTGATGACCTCCGCCGTCGACCAGGAGCGCCGCGCGATCGCATCCGGCTCGTTCGCCTGCGACGACACTCTGCACACGCAGGATCATCAACGGATCGACGCGGAAGGGCCCGTGCAGGTTCTCGTCACCACCGGCGGAACCAGTGCCGGCTGGGTGCAGGCGCGCGTCGAGTGATCCTGATCATCCGAATGACGTCCTGAGGGCGATGCCGATGGCGAGGGCCCACATCGCCACAGCGAGGGTGGCGGCGAGCAACGCCGGTGCTCGCTCCACGACCGCGATGAGCGCGACGAGCGCGGCCCGTCGCACGCGCCCGAGACGACTTCTGCGCATTGGTTTCCCAGACCGATGGAGCATGTATACATGAGCATGTCATAATGCGGACATGGGGGCAAGCACTTTTCGTATGTATACATGTGCATGCCTGTGTGCACTGTGTCCGAAGCTGGAGCTATGTCAGATCCCCTGTCGCCGTGGGACGACTTCGCTCGCCGACTGGGGCTCAATCTGCGCGAGGCTCGGGCGAGGCGCGGCATCAGCCAGGAGCGCGCCGCCCACGCGGCGGGTATCTCCGCCTTCACCTACCGCAAGCTGGAGCGCGGCGAGTCGAACCCGGGCACACCGGCCAATCCACGCCTTCGCACGCTCGTCGCGCTCGCGGAAGTGCTCGAGACTCCCGTCGAGCTGCTGCTGCCCCCGATGCCGGAGGGCGTTGCAGAAGGTCGCTGATCGCGTGCGCGCGTCGGATGTCGCAGCCTCGTGCGTGAATAGCGTCGTGCCCGCTCGATGACTCTGGAGTGAAGCATGCCTGCGAGCCGGCCATCCTGGCAGACGCACGAGTGTCCGACCTGGTGCGAGGGTGGGCACCGGGAAGACGATCACGTCGACGATCGTGTGCACCGTGCGGTCGGTGAGGGGGTCGACATCCTTCTCGATCCGGATGCGACGACGACCGTCCAGCTCGAGTTCGCGGTGTGGCGCCGCGATGGCCGGGCCGACACCTGGCTCTATGCCGGGTCGGGTCCCGGTCGAGAGCTGCACATCGCCCTTCCCGATGCGGCTCGCGTGTTGCGAAGCGCCCTGCGCTTGGCGGGGGTCGAGGATGCCGACATCGAGGAACGGCTGCTGACCGCCCTCGCTCGCTACGCTGAGCCTCCCGAGGCGGTGGCCCGGTAGCCGCGGGTGCGGCTGCCCGGCTCAGTCGGCGACGCGTGCCGCGATGTCCGTGCGGTACTGCCCGCCCGCGAGTTCGATTCGCGCGAGTGCGCGGTAGGCGCGGTCGCGGGCGGTGGCGAAGTCGTCGGCCACGGCCACCACGTTCAGCACGCGTCCGCCCGTCGCGACGAGCTCACCGTCCTGGTCTCGGGTGGCGGCGTGGGCGATGTGCACGCCGTCGACGGATGCGGCCGCGTCCAGCCCCGCGAGGGCCCGGCCGGTGACGGGCGCCGCCGGGTAGCCCTCGCTCGCGAGCACGACGGTCACCGCAGCAGCATCCGAGAACTCCGGACGCGGCTCGTCCTCGAGCGTGCCGGACGCGGCCGACAGAAGCAGTTGCGAGAGGGGGGTGACCAGGCGTGGAAGCACGACCTGCGTCTCCGGGTCGCCGAACCGGGCGTTGAACTCGATGACCTTGACGCCGGTGTCGGTGAGGATGAGACCGGCGTACAGCAGGCCGATGAAGGGTGTGCCCTCGCGGTCGAGTTCGCGGATGACGGGAAGGGCGACTGTCTCGGTGACGAGATCGACGAACGACCGTTCGTCGCCGAAGCTCTCGGCGAGCCAGGGGAGCGGGGAGTACGCACCCATGCCGCCGGTGTTCGGACCGCTGTCGCCGTCACCCAGGCGCTTGAAGTCCTGCGCCGGGCTGAGCGGGAGCACGGCGTCGCCGTCGCTGAGGAAGAAGAGGGAGACCTCGGGGCCTGCGAGGAACTCCTCGACGAGCACGGCACCGGTCGGGAGGAACTCCGCCGCGTGCGCGAGCGCCGCGTCTCGGTCTTCGGTGACGATGACGCCCTTGCCGGCGGCGAGTCCGTCGGCCTTGACGACGTGCGGGGCGCCGAGCTCGTCGAGCGCCGTGCCCACCTCATCGATCGTCCGAGCGCGGACCGCGCGGCCGGTGGGAACGCCCGCCGCATCCATGATCCTCTTCGCGAAGGCCTTGGAGCCCTCGAGCTGTGCGGCGGCACGGCCGGGTCCGAACACCGGGATGCCGTGCTCGCGGAGGGCGTCGGCGACGCCTGCGACGAGGGGGGCCTCGGGGCCGATGACCACGAGATCGATCGCGTGGGCGTTGGCGTACTCCGTGACGGCGGCGGGGTCCTCAGGGTTCAGCACGCTGCCGTCGGGGACGCGTGCGATCACGGCGTCGCGAGCGATTCCGGCATTGCCCGGCGCGGCGAGGATCTCGTGGTGCGCCGGTTCGGAGGCGAGCGCGAGGATGATGGCGTGCTCGCGCGCGCCGGAGCCGAGGACGAGGATCTTCACCCGCCCACCCTACCGAGAGCGGCCCGCGGACGCCGGGGTAGCGTGGCGTCATGCCGCGCATCACCACCGACGCCGGCCGTGCCGCGCTCGCCGCGGTGGCGGCAGTCGAATCACCTGCTCGCCCCGATCTCGCCACCGCCGTGCGGTACCTCCTGCAGCTGCTCGCGGAGAAGGCGCCCGGCCACACGGTCGAGGTGCGTGTGCCTCCCTTCGGTGCGGTGCAGGTCATCGAGGGGCCGCGTCACACCCGCGGCACGCCGCCGAACGTCGTCGAGACCGACGCGCGCACCTGGATCGCCCTCGCGACGGGGCGTGAGTCGTGGCCGGATGCGGCGGCCGCCGGCCGCATCCGCGCCTCGGGCACCAGGTCGGATCTGTCCGACCTGCTGCCGCTGCGACCCTGAAGCCACTCGCCTCTGGCGCAACCGGATGGGTTGGCTAGGATAGGTAAGGATTCCCTAACATGGGCCCCTTTCCCGCACTCGAGAGTTTTGGCGGTTTTCTATGCGCGTTCGTCTTGCCTCCTTCGCCGTCTCGGTTCTCGCAACCTCCCTTTTGGGAGTCGCGGCACCGGCCGTCGCAGCGGAGACGGCCACGACCGCGGCGGCCGCGCCCGGCGCGTGCACGGTGACCGGTGGGCAGCTCACCTGGGGGTTCAAAGAGTCGTTCCGCTCCTACATCTCCGGCACGATCGCCAACGGGGCCTGGGAGCCGATCGACGGTGCGTCCTACGCGACGCCGAACTTCAGCTGGCCGGCCGTCGGCGGTGAGATCGACCCCGAGGCCGGCACCGGCTCGGTCGCGTTCGGCGGCGGCGTGCGCTTCACGGGGCACAGCGGGCTGCTTGACACCACGATCGCCAACCCCACGCTCGAGCTGACGGGTGCAGCGGCGCAGCTGCGTCTGGACGTGACCGGCCTCTCGATGGACGACGCGCTCGCCGGCGCGACCGAGAACGTGCAGACGGCTACGCAGGTGGCATTCGTCGACCTCGATGTCGCGTCCGTCCCCGTCGCCGTCGGGGAGACCTCGCTCACAGGCACCGCGGTGCCGACGGCGATCACCGCCGACGGCTACGCACAGTTCGGCAGCTACGAGACGGGCACGGCGTTCGATCCGCTCACCTTCGATGTGCAGCTCGACTGCTCAGCCGCCGAGCCCGAGGCCACGGCCGAGCCCGAGCCCGAGATGACCACGACGGCCGCCGAGACCCAGGACGAAACGGATGCGGTCGACCTGACTTGGCTGTGGGCGGTGGGCGGCGGTCTCGTCGTCGCCGCCGGTGTCACTACAACCGTGATCGTCGTGCGCCGCCGATCAGGCGGAGGCGCCCGGTGAGCCGCCGGGGCGCCGTCGCCGCCGTCGGGCTCGCGCTTCTTCTGCTCACAGGGTGCGCCACGGCCGGTGCGCAGCCGACCTCGACCGCCGCGGCCGTCGACACGACGCCGCTCGCCGAGCTCGATGTCCTCGCCGACCCCGAGGCGTACGAGGGGCCCTCGACCGCGGTGGTGCCCGACACGGAGATCGTCCCGGTGCAGCAGAACCCGGCGCAGTCGCTGCCCGCGACGGCCGTCTCGCACGACCTCGACGGTGAGCGCGAGGTGACGATCGAGGACACCTCCCGCGTCATCGCCATGGATCTGTCCGGATCGCTCGCCGCCACCGTATGGGGCCTGGGATTCGGCGACACCCTGGTCGGCCGCGACGTCTCCACGACCTTCCCCGGCACCGAGGATCTCCCGGTGATCACCACGGGTGGCCATACGGTCAGCTCCGAGGCGATCATCGCGCAGAGGCCCACCCTCGTCATCACGGACGGCTCGATCGGCCCGCGCGACGTCGTCGAGCAGCTGCGCGACGTCGGGATCCAGGTGGTCTTCGTGGCCGGCGAGTCCTCCTTCGACGGCGCAGCGGCGCTCGCGCGACAGGTGAGTGCGATCTACGGTGCGCTGGAGGCCGGTGAGGCGCTCGCCGCCCGCATCCTTGACGAGGTCGCCGCCAAGACCGCGGAGATCGCCGGCATCGCCCCCGACGGCGACGAACGCCTTCGGATGGTGTTCCTCTATCTGCGCGGATCCGCCGGCGTCTACTACCTGTTCGGCGAGGAGTCCGGCGCCGACAAGCTCATCGACGCGCTCGGTGGCATCGACGTCGCCGAGGAGCTCGGCTGGGACGGGATGCGGCCTCTCACCGACGAGGCGATGGTCGCGGCAGATCCCGACCTCATCCTCGTGATGACGGGCGGCATCGAATCCGTCGGCGGCGTCGACGGCCTGCTCGAGACCAAGCCCGCCATCGCGATCACCTCGGCCGGCCAGCATCGCCGGTTCGTCGACATGGAGGACGGCCAGATCCTGTCGTTCGGGCCTCGCTCCGCCGAGGTCCTTGATGCGCTGGCGCGGGCGATCTACGCGCCGGCCTCGTGAGCGTCGCCGCGCCGGGCCGAAGCGCGACCCGCCGCCGCACCCTCGTCTACGTCGCGGGCGCGACTCTGCTCATCCTGGGCGTGCTGCTGTCGGCGGGCTCGGGTCAACTTCTCATCGGCCCGGGCGAGGTCGTCGGCTCGCTGCTGCGCGGCATCGGTATCGCCAACCCGTGGGCTCCCACCGACCCGCTCATCGAGCAGACGCTGTGGCAGATCCGTTTCCCGCGCGTTCTCGTGTCGCTGCTCGTTGGAGCGCTGCTGGCCGTCGCCGGCGCGGTCATGCAGTCGATCTTCGGCAACCCGCTCGCCGAGCCAGGGGTGGTCGGAGTCTCGTCCGGCGCCGCGGTGGGAGCCGCCGCATCCATCACCTTCGGCATCGCCGTGTTCGGGGGATGGACCACGGCGGTCTTCGCCTTCCTCGGCGGACTCGCCGCGACCCTCATCGTCTACTCGACCGCGCGGGCCCAGGGCCGCACCGAGTCGGTGACGCTGATCCTCACCGGCATCGCGGTGAACGCGTTCGCGGGGGCGGCCCTCGCGATCTTCATGTTCGTGGGCGACACCGCCTCGCGCGAGCAGATCGTGTTCTGGCAGCTCGGGTCGATGAACGGGTCGCGCTGGCAGGAGGTCGGTATCGTCGCCGTCGTCGGCGCGCTCGCCTGCGCGGGCGCCATCGCGTTCTCGCGGCAGTACGACCTCCTCTCGCTCGGAGAACGCACCGCCTCGCACCTGGGTGTGCGCGTCGAGCGACTGCGCATCGTCTCGATCGTGCTGGTCGCGCTGCTGACCGGAGTCGCGGTCGCTTTCGTCGGAATCATCTCGTTCGTGGGCCTGGTCGTTCCGCACCTCGTGCGCATGACTCTCGGCCCCGCCAACCGCTCGCTCATCATCTCGTCGCTCCTCGGTGGCGCCACGCTCCTCGTGTACGCCGATCTGCTGGCGCGCACGCTCGTCGCATCGGCGGACCTGCCCATCGGCATCCTGACCTCCCTCATCGGCGGCCCCTTCTTCTACTGGCTCATCCGACGCAGTCGTCGTCGGAGCGGAGGATGGGGATGACCGTGGCACTTCGCACCGAAGGCGTCGGGTTCCGGATCGGATCCGTGACGATCCTCGACGGCATCACGATGGAGATCGCCTACGGGCGCCTCGTCGCCCTCGTAGGACCGAACGGGGCGGGCAAGTCGAGCCTCCTGTCACTGCTCTCTGGGGATGTGCCGCCGAGCTCGGGCACCGTGCTGCTCGAGGGGGACCCGCTCGCCCGCATCCGACCCCGCGAGCTCGCCCGTCGTCGCTCGGTTCTGCTGCAGTCCAATCAGGTCGCGTTCTCGTTCACGGCCTACGACGTGGTCGAGATGGGGCGTGCGCCGTGGATCGGCGCCGAGCACGGCGACGACGAGACCGCCATCGCTGCCGCGATGGCGCAGGCCGATGTGACACACCTCTGCGAACGCGTCTACGCCTCGCTCTCGGGCGGCGAGAAGGCCCGCACCTCTCTGGCGCGGGTGCTTGCGCAGGACACTCCGATCGTGATGCTCGACGAGCCCACCGCCGCCCTCGACCTGCGCCACCAGGAAGACGTGCTGCGCATCGCCCGCGACCTCGCGCGCACCGGCCGCGCCGTCGTCGTGGTGCTGCACGACCTGTCCCTCGCCGCGGCGTACGCCGACGAGATCGCGATGATCGCGGGCGGCAGACTCGTGGCCTCGGGGCCTCCCGCCGATGTGCTGACCGAGGCGCGGATCGCGGAGGTCTACGGCACACCGGTGCGGGTCATCGCGGATGCGGACACCGGGCGCCCCATCGTGCTGCCGCGTCGCGCCGAGTAACGGATTCGCATCGGCAACTCCCAGTTTCAGGGTTGGTAAGGCTAAGCTAAATGCGTCTGGCTTAGGGAAGCCTTACTTGCGTCGCGCCGAGCGCGTCGAATCATCCGCTCTTCCAGCAAGGAGTAGACCCGTGCAGAAATTGAAGAGAGCACCGCTGTGGCGAGTGCTCGCGAGCGTGCTGACGGCCGCGCTCGTCGCGTCCGGAGCCGCGCTGGGCGTCGCGGCGCCCGCGCAGGCCGCTGACGGTCCCACGATCTCGGTGACCGAAGCGCCGCGAGCCGGCGGCAACGTCACCGTCACCGGTTCGGGCTTCAGTGCCGCGCAGCCCGGGATCTACCTCGGTGTCCGCCAGGATGGCGTGTCTACCGACGCGTACACGGTCTGGCTCTCCACGACCAACACGGTGGGCGAGCTCCCCGGTCTCGGCGCGACCGCGCCCATGAACGCCGACGGGTCGTTCTCGATCGAGGTTCCCGTCGCCGCTCAGGCTGACGGCGTCTCCTTCTCGATCGTCACGCGCAAAGCGCACGGTGTGCAGGACCCGTCGCAGGTCACGTCGACCGCGATCGTCTACCAGCCGGCTCCCGCGACCAGCACGACCACGAGCCTGACGGTCTCGCCCTCGGGCACCGCCGTCGCCGGTGCGCAGGTCACGCTGACGGCGACGGTCGCCCCCTCCGGCGCCACCGGATCGGTCGCGTTCGCTGACGGTTCCACCTCGCTGGGCTCGGCCGCCGTGGCCGACGGCAGCGCGAGCGTGCAGGTGTCCACGCTGGCCGTGGGCTCGCACCAGCTGACCGCGACGTTCGTCCCCGCCGACGCCGCCGTCTTCGCCGACTCGTCCTCCGCAGCGACCTCGTATTCGATCACCGCTGCGCCGTCGTACACGCTGGCCGGCGCGGTCACCGTCACCGAGGAGGAGAAGATCTCTGTCGCGGTGAGCGGCTCGGGCTACGCCAACATCCAGCCGCTGCCTGGGCAGCAGACCCCTTCGCTCTATGTCGCGCTGATCCCGCAGGGTACGCCGCTGTCCGAGGTGAGCCAGGGCGGGTCACTGCCGAGCATCTCGGTCTCACCGAGCGCTCAGGGTGACATCGCGGGAACCCTCGAGCAGGCTGCGGCCGGTCTCGATCGCACCAAGTCCTACGAGATCATCGCCTGGCCTTCGCGATCGTTCCCGAGCGACAGCAACCTCTACGCGCGCGCTGCCGTCGAGATCGACTGGAACGCCCTGTTCCCGCCGGCGGCCCCCGTGCTGGCTGTCTCGAAGAGCACCGACCTCGCCCGCACCGGTGAGACGATCACGGTCACCGGCTCGGGGTATGACCCGACCAAGCCGATGTACCTGACAACGTGCACCGACATCCCGCTCGAGGACGTCACGTTCGCCTTCATCTCGGCGGGCTGCACGGGCGGCGCGAAGCTCATCTCGCCCAACCCGACGCGCCCCACGATGGTGAAGCTGAACGCAGACGGCACGTTCGAGACCACCTTGACGGTCGCTCCGAAGGGGGCCACGACGGCGGTCTACACGATCGCCGACCACACCGCTCAGGCCGACCGTTCACAGGATGCGAAGGTCTCGGTCAGCTTCGACATCCCGGCTCCGTCCCTGACGGTCACGCCGAACACGGACGTCGACCCGAGCGGTGACACCCTCACGGTCACGGGCACGAACTATGTGAAGCCCGCATCCGACAGGGGCTTCACGGCGCGGTTCGGATGGGTGAAGGACACCTGGAAGCCGTCAGAAGGCGGAAAGAACGCCGACCGTCCGGGAGCGGTCATCACGCGCGTGTCCGACGTGGCGAGCGACTCCGGTATCGCGTGGACCGACAACGGCGACGGAACCGTCGACTTCGAGTGGACGATCGACGTGTCGGAGGCGGCTGCCAACGAGAAGAAGCCCGAGGGTGGCAACCCGAAGCTCGGTGTCTTCACCTTCGGGAACACCGCAAGTCAGGGGACGCAGCCCGACAACGAACTGTTCGTCCCGGTCGCGTGGGCTGAGGCGGAGCCCCAGCCGGAGCCGACGGCCGACCCCAAGGTGACCGTCACTCCGAACGAGAACCTCGACCCCGCGGTCGAGAACGTACTGACGGTGTCGGGAACCGGATTCCGGGGTGCTTCCGCCGTCAACGGCGCCTACGTGCTGTTCGGTGAGACCGCCGTCTGGCAGGGCGAAGGTCCGCCGCCCTCGGCGGGCTGGATCACGCAGGCGTGGGTGATGCCCGGACAGATCGTGGACGGGGCATTCAGTCTTCAGGTGACCGTCCCGGCGGGCACCCTCGACGGCTCGAAGAGCTACAACGTGGCCACCTCTGCGGCGCACATGCTCTCGGTCACCGACCGTTCGCTCGACACGTTCACGCCCGTGAGCGTCGCTCGGCAGGGCGGCGACATCGCCGGTGCGACGCTGACGTGGGGGGTGAAGCAGTCGTTCCGCTCCTACATCACCGGTCCGATTGCGAAGGGATCCATCTCGCTCGATCGCGTGGCGCAGAACTCCGAGGGTCTGTTCATCTGGTCGAACGGTGTGGGTGAGTATGACGTGGCAGACGCCGCCGGTTCGGTCGACTACCCCGGCTCGGTGCACTTCACCGGCCACGACGGGCAGCTGGACATGCTGCTCGCCAATCCCCGGGTCGAGGTGAAGGACGCCGAATCGGGCGTGCTCTACCTCGATGTCACCTCGCGTGCGCTGGACGGCACCGTCACGAGCGAGACGGCCGTGCCGTTCGCCTCGCTGGTGCTGTCCGCCCCGGTCACGACCGAGGAAGCGGCGACGTGGGTGAACTCCGCGGCCACGCTCACCGAGCAAGGTGCCGCGAGCTTCGCGGGCTTCTACGCCGCGGGCACAGTGCTGGACCCGGTCACGTTCACCTTCCCGGTGGGTGGCGAGGTGACGCCGGTCGTGGGCGTGAGCAGCAGCTCGGTCGCCCAGGGCGGCACGCTCACCATCACCGGCTCCGGCTTCGACGAGAACGAGCTGGTCTCGGCTGAGATCCACTCCGATGTCGTGACCCTGCCCGCCCAGGCGGCCGTGGGCGGCGTGGTGAGCTTTGCGTGGACCGTGCCGGCCGATTTCGCGACGGGTGTGCATACCGTGTACCTGTTGCGTGCGGGCGACACTCTGCAGTCGGCCCTGTCGACGACCTTCACCGTCACCGCTCGCGCGGAGACGCCCGGCGGCGGGACTGATCCTGTCGTGTCGCAGCCCGTAGACGAGCAGCCCGCCGCGCAGGCCTGCGTCGCGCAGTCCGTCTCCGGCGCCTCGATCCAGTGGGGTGTCAAGGAGTCCTTCCGCAGCTACATCACCGGTCCGATCGCCAAGGGCTCCATCTCCGGCGGCTGGGGCTCGGGCTCGGGTGCGTACAGCGCCGACACCGACCGAGGCCGGGTGAGCTACGGCGGATCGATCCACTACACCGGTCACAGCGGTTTGCTGGATCTGACGCTGTCGAACCCGCGCATCCAGGTCAACAGCGCCACGTCGGCATCGCTGATCCTGAATGTGCAGTCGAAGGGGTTCAACGGATCGCCGGACATCAACGCCTCCGGCGTCGTGTTCGCCACGCTGTCCCTTCCGAGCGCGAGCGAGTCGTCCGGTCGCATCGCGTGGAATGGCGCGAGCGCCACCCTCACCGCCGCCGGCGCGGAGGCCTTCGCGGGCTTCTACACCGCCGGGACCGCGCTCGACGCCGTGTCGTTCTCGTTCCCGTTGGGCGCGCAGGTCGCGTGTGACGCGACGACCGACCGCGCTCTGGCCTCGACGGGCGCCGGCGTCCCGACGGATGCGCTCTGGTTCGGCATCGGTGTGATCGCGTTCGGCGGCATGCTGCTGGTGGCCATGCGTCGCCGTCAGCGGGCCTGACAGACTCGGCACCCCGCGAACGGCTTCCGCGGGGCGCCGAAACCCGAAGCGCCGGTCCTGGGGGCCGGCGCTTCGGCGTGCTGTGGGGCACTGTCACTCGTGGAGGATGACCTGGTACAGGTGGTGATCCTGCCAGCGGCCCGCGATCTCGAGGTAGCGCGGAGCCATGCCGATCTGCTCGAAGCCGGCCTTGCGCAGCACGCTCTGCGACGCGTGATTGTGCGTGAGGGTGCTGGCCTCGACGCGGTGCAGTCCGAGCTCACCGCGCGCCGCGGACAGGATCGCCGTCACGGCAGCCGTCGCCAGTCCCTGTCCGGTGACGTCGCGATCGACCCAGTATCCGAGTCCTCCGCTCTGGAACGGGCCCCGAGCGATCCCCGCGAGATTGAACCTCCCGACGATGCGCGCGTCCTGAAACACGCCCAGGGAGTACCCGGTGCCGGCGGTGCTCGCCGCGAGCCGGGCCTCGAGGTCCTCTTCCTGGCCCGCCTGGGTGAAGTAGCGATCCGGTCGCAGCGGCTCCCATGGGGCGAGGTGCGTGCTGTTGCGCCGGTAGGCTGCGGCGAGCTCGCGCGCATCGCTCAATGCCAGGGGGCGAAGGGTGAAGCCCTCCATCAGATCGACAGCTGCAATCACCCGATCCACGATAGGAGCGATGTGCCGCGCCAGCGGCCCGGGCCCATCCCCAGCGGATGAGACAATGGGTGCATGGCCCCCGAGCCGCAGGACCCCGAGACTCCCCGCACGGTCACCGATGGACACGTCGAGACCCTGCGGGTGCGTCGCGCACCCAAGTACGGTGTCTTCCTCGTTCTGGGCGCGGCCGTGGGTGTGCTCGTCGCGATGATCCTGACCTTCGTGTTCCACGGCACCGACGAGCCGAGCGCTGCGGGCGTGCAGTACACCCAGATGCAGGTGTTCGGCTTCCTCGCCCTCGTCTGTGCGGTCGTCGGCCTCACGGTCGGCGGAGTCATCGCTCTGCTCTTCGACCGGGCGATGGCGCGGCGCGCCCGCGACGTCTCGGTCGAGGTGGCCCACGTCCGCCGCGACGAGGACTGAGCTCAGGCCAGTTCCGCGATGATCGGGTGGATGGCCGCGTCGAAGGCCGCCACATCCCCACGCAGTCCGTCGGTCACGGCGATCGTGAGGGAACCGATCCACCAGAGCCCCCGTTGGGCGAGCGGCAGCACCTGCACGTTCAGCTCGAACGAGTGCGCCCGCCGCCCCACCTCGCGCTCGTGCACGGCGATCGCGCTCGCGTACGCGCGGTACGACGAACTGCGCGCGCGATCGGTGTGGACGGCGCTGGCGGACCGGGCGAAGGCGAGTGCCGCGCCGGCGTGGGGGACGATCGCGGCACGCAGTTCGTCGGCGCCGTCGGCGGGCAGCGCGAGCAGGGTGTCCATGCCCGCCACGAGCTCCAGCGGCACCTCGGAGGGGTGCGCCAGCGGCTCGACGGTCATCGCCCACAGCGCGCGCCACTGGCGCTCCAGCACCGCATCCGCCTCTGGCGCGTCGGTCGGGACGCCGCGGAGCCCTGGCAGCTCCTCGGGACTGCGGATGCCGAGCATCTGCCGCAGATAGAGCGCGGCGAGCACGCTCGGTCCGGCGTCTTCGCGGACCACCCACTGCGGCCTCTCGGCGCTCGGCATGCCGTCATTGTAGGGGCCGCCCGACCCTCGCCGGGGGTGCGTTGCGCCCCGGCGTGCGTGCCCTCCGCATCCGTCCGACGACGTGTGCACGACCGATCGCATCTCGGCCGGCTCATACGCCTCGTCCGCACACGTGCGCCCCACCGACCGTGCAGATGTCGCGCCGCCCTCCCGCGGCGGAGCGACGGCGCGTTCGGCCGGGTAGGCTGAAGGGGTGGCTCCCGATCCCTATGCCGCCGCGGGTGTAGACACCGCCGCGGGTGATCTGGCCGTCGAACTCATGAAGTCGGCCGTGCGTCGCACTCAGGGCCCCGAGGTCCTGGGCGGCGTCGGCGGATTCGCAGGACTGTTCGACGCCTCCGCTCTTCTCGGCTACCGCCGGCCGCTGCTGGCCTCCAGCACCGACGGCGTGGGCACCAAGGTCGCCATCGCGCAGGCGATCGACAAGCATGACACGATCGGTCAGGACCTGGTCGGCATGGTCGTCGACGACATCGTCGTGGTCGGCGCCAAGCCGCTGTTCATGACCGACTACATCGCGTGCGGAAAGGTCGTCCCCGAGCGCATCGCGGCCATCGTGCGCGGCATCGCCGAGGGTTGCGAGGCCACCGGAACCGCGCTCGTGGGCGGCGAGACGGCCGAGCATCCGGGGCTCCTCGGAGTCGCCGACTACGACGTCGCGGGGGCCGCGACGGGCGTGGTCGAGGCCGACCGCGTGCTGGGTGCCGACCGCGTCCGCCCCGGCGACGCGGTGATCGCGCTGGCCTCGAGCGGGCTCCACGCCAACGGCTACTCGCTCGTGCGCCATATCGTCGCGCGCGCCGGTGTGCAGTACGGCGACCACGCCGCGGACTTCGGCCGCACGTGGGGTGAGGCACTCCTCGAGCCCACCCGGCTCTATACGACACCGATTCTCGCGCTCATCGACGAGCTCGGCGGTGACGTGCACAGCCTCAGCCACGTGACCGGCGGCGGCATCGGCGCGAACCTCGCCCGTGTCCTCGCGCCCGGAAGCTGGGTCGAGGTCGACCGCTCCACGTGGTCGCCCGCTCCGGTGTTCCGGGTTCTCGCCGAGCTCGGGGATCTCGAGCTCGAGGCCACCGAGGGCACGTGGAACCTGGGTGTCGGATTCTTCGCAGTCGTCTCCGCTGAGCGCGTGGATGCGGCCGCATCCGTCCTCGCCCGGTACGGCATCGACGCCTGGCAGGTCGGCGTCGTGGGCGAGGGAGCCCGGGCCGACGGCGAATGGATCGAGGGCGCCAAGGGCGTCGACGGCGGTGCCGTGCGCCTGGTGGGCGCCTACGGCGACAGCACGCAAGACGGAGCGAAGTAACACCTCATGTGCGGCATCGTCGGAATGGTCGGGCAGGGCCCGATCAATCAGGACATCTACGACTCCCTCCTGCTGCTGCAGCACCGCGGACAGGACTCCACCGGTATCGCGACCGCCGAGCGCACGGGCGTCTTCCACATCGCCAAGGCGAAGGGCCAGGTGCGCGAGGCGTTCCGTACCCGTGACATGCGTGCCCTCCTCGGTGAGATCGGGCTCGGCCACGTTCGGTACGCCACGAAGGGCACGGCGTCCAACGAAGAAGAGGCGCAGCCCTTCTACGTCAACGCGCCCTATGGCATCGTCCTCGTGCACAACGGCAACCTCACCAACACGCGAGAGCTCACCGAGGAGCTGTTCCGCAAGGACCGCCGCCACCTCAACACCAGCTCCGACACCGAGCTGCTCGTGAACGTGCTCGCCGGCGAGCTGCAGGCCGAGATCCCGGGTCTCGAGCTGGATGCCGAGCAGGTCTTCCGCGCCGTCGCGCGGGTGCACGAGCGCGTCGAGGGTTCGTACGCCGCGATCGCCCTGATCGCCGGTCACGGCCTGCTGGCGTTCCGGGATCCGTTCGGCATCCGCCCGCTGATCCTCGGTCGCCGGTCCAACCCGGACGGTCACGACGAATGGGTCGTGGCCTCCGAGTCTCTCGTGCTCGACAACGCCGGCTTCGAGGTCGTGCGCGACATCGCTCCCGGCGAGGCCGTGTTCGTCGCGCTCGACGGCACGCTGCACGCGCGTCAGTGCGCGAGCGACACGACACTCGCGCCGTGTTCATTCGAGTACGTGTACCTGGCGCGTCCCGACTCGGTCATGAACGGCATCTCCGTCTACGAGACGCGGCTGCGCATGGGCGACCGCCTCGCCGACACGATCGCGAAGTACACCCCGCAGGGCAAGATCGACGTGGTCATGCCGATCCCGGACTCGTCGCGTCCCGCGGCGATGCAGGTCGCCCGCAAGCTCGGCATCGAGTACCGCGAGGGCTTCTACAAGAACCGCTATGTGGGCCGGACGTTCATCATGCCCGGTCAGGCCGTGCGCAAGAAGAGCGTCCGTCAGAAGCTCAACGCCATGCCGAGCGAGTTCAAGGGCAAGAACGTGCTGCTGGTCGACGACTCGATCGTGCGCGGCACGACGAGCAAGGAGATCATCCAGATGGCGCGGGACGCCGGCGCCCTTTCGGTGACCTTCGCCTCAGCCGCGCCGCCGGTACGGTTCCCGCACGTGTACGGCATCAACATGCCCTCGCGGCATGAGCTGGTCGCGCACGGCCGCACGATCCCCGAGATCGCCGAGGAGCTCGGCGCCGACTACATGGTCTACCAGGAGATCGACGATCTGAAGGCGGCGATCCTCGAAGGCTCGGACATCACCGATCTCGACATGAGCTGCTTCGACGGTCGCTATGTCACCGGGACCGTCAGCGACGAGTACCTCGCCTGGGTCGAAGGCACGCAGACGTCCTGACATCACAGAGCAGCCGCACGGGCACCGGTTCGGTGCGCCGTGCGGCCTGGCTGTGACGACGAGCGGGCGAGGCGCCGCTGCGTAGGCGCCGGTGGATTACCGGGCGCCCTCGAGCGAGTCCTCGTCCTCGTCTTCGTCCTCGTACTGGTCGGCCCACTTGTCGACGTACTCGTTCTCGTCACTCGGGTGACCGAGTTCGCGCTCGAGCGCCGCGTAGTTCACCGACGGGCTGAATGACTTCAGCTCACGGGCGATCTTCGTGTGCTTCGCCTTCTGACGGCCACGCCCCATGCGAGACCCCCTCATATTCTGACGGCGAGGGCTGCAGCTGGCGCCCGTCGCATCCGCGTAGTCCGGTTTCTGAACCGGGAAGAGTAGCATCAACAATAACACGGCGGTTCGCGGGGTCTCTCCCGCGGCCGCCCGCGGAGGGGTCATGAGCGAAGAAGCTGTCGGGCCGGTCGTGCTGGGAGCGACCGCGGACCTTCCCGATCGGGTGTGGAACGAGGCCGCCCGCTACGCGCGGCTCTTCGGGCGCGATCTCATCGTCGCGTATGTGGATGTGACCCGGTTCGTCACCTACGCCGATCCCGACGGAGTCCAACACAGCGCGCCCATCGACATGAACCTCGCGGCGGGGCAGGCGCAGGTGGACGCGGTGCGTGACCGGGCCGAGAAGCTCCTCGCACCGGATTCGTGGACGCTGCGCTCGCTCGTCGGCGACCCCGCGATGGCGCTGAAGGATCTGGCTGATCAGGTGGACGCCGTGATGATCGTGGTGGGCACGCGCCGACGCGGATTCGGTGAGACACTGCGGGAGTTCTTCACCGGCTCCGTCGCCGCGCGCCTGGCGCATCGCCAGCACCGGCCGGTGCTCGTCGTCCCCCTCGAGGAGCCCCTGGCCGATGCGGACGATCCCTGGGTCGAGTAGCGCCTAACCGCGCAACCCGCGGGTGAGCTCGCGCGCCGCCGCATCCATCGCCTCGATGAAGGCGTCGACTGTGGATGCGGAGAGCTGGCCGCCGCGTGCGACGTGCGTGCGCATGTCGGCCCGCACCTGCGTGCGGAAGTCGGTGACCGCCGCCTCTGCGCGCCGCAGCTGCTCGCGTGCCGCGCTGCGCTCGTCGTCTTCACGGGGCCGGGCGGGAGCATCCCGCTCCGCCTTGGATGCGGCGGCGAGGTCGGCGCGCAGGCTCCGCATCGCCTCACGCACGCTGCCGCGCACCTCCTGGGCGATGAGCCGCACGGAGTCGGCGAGGTCGGATTGGATGCCCTCGAGCTCGCCCCGGCGGGCTGCGACCTCGGCGCGCCCCGCATCCGTGAGGGCGTAGACCGTCTTGCGGCCGTCGACCGTCTTGGTGACCAGGCCCTCCTCCTCCAGCTTCGCGAGGCGGGGATAGATCGTGCCGGCGCTCGGCGTGTAGGTGCCGCCCGTGCGGTCGGCGAGCGCCTGCATGAGGTCGTAGCCGTGACGCGGTGACTCGTCGAGGAGGCTCAGCAGGTACAGACGCAGGTCGCCGTGCGAGAAGACCGGGGCCATCACTGCTCGTCCTCCGCGACCGGGCGGCGCAGGACCGTGATGTCGCCCGAGACCGAGTTCGCTCGCACGTCGACGAAGCTGCCGCTGAGCTCGCCGATCGAGCCGGAGTAGTTCGTGGTCGGTCCGTTGCCGCGTCCGGAGTGCGGCACCCCGTCGATCTGCACGCGGCCGCTGACGCTGCGCACCACGTAGTTGGCGGGCAGTCCCGCATCCAGGCGGATGGTGGTGTTGCCGGCGACGGTGTTCAGCCCGATCTGGTGCACCGGGCCGATCGCGTCGATCATCATGCTGCCGGACACCGTGTCGACCGTTGCCTTCGTGATGCGGCCCGTCGCGGTCACGTCGCCGGACACGCTGTTCGCGTTCAGTGCGCCGTCGAGTCCGCGGCTCTGGACGTCGCCCGAGACCGCGTTGACGGTGAGGTCGCCGCTCAGCCCGTCTACGATCACGTCGCCTGAGACCGTGTTGACGCGCGCATCGGCGGCGAGGCCGGAGACCAGGGCGCTCGCGTTCACGACGCCGAGGGTGAGTGCGATGTCCGCGGGGACCGCGACGCTGATCTCGGCCTTGGGCCCCCCGGAGCCGAAGTTGCGGAACACCTCGAGGAAGTTGTCCCAGCGCAGCTGCGGGTGATCGATCTCGATGCGGCCGTCTTCGGCGGAGATGCGCAGATCCTTGGTGGTCACGGCGTGCACCTCGATGCGCACGCCGGGCTCGTCGTGCGCGACGATGTCGATCTCACCGCCCACCAGGCCCACCTTCAGGTGCGTGATGTCGTCCACGTCGATCACGCGCGTCTCGCCGGGGTGGATGAGCCACTTTTCCGGTGCCATGTCGGTTCTCCTCGTCTATCGAGATATATCGCGTTGCGAAGATAACACGATATATCTCGATTCGGAAGACCCGAACTCCTGCACATCGGCCGAACCGGCCTCTCGGCCGCGCTGCCGGGGGGAGTTTGCAGGAGTTCGGACCCGCGGCCGGAAGGGGATCCGGCCTCTCGCCGTCGCTTCCGCAGGAAGTCTGCAGGAGTTCAGGCCGCGGGCGGGCCGCGCCTCGGGGAGGCCGTCGAGGATCAGGCGGGCTTGGTGGCGCGGATCGTGTAGGTGAGCGGCATGACACGGGCGAACCGGCCGGTCAGCACCCACTCGCCGTCGGTGACGCGGTGCGTCATCCGGCCGGGCAGCGCCTCCCACGGCACGCTGTCGTGCTCGACGAGCGCGTCGATGCGCAGGCCCGCATCCAGCAGCGCGGTCACGATCTCGCCCAGGGCGTGGTTCCACTCGTACGTCTTGGTCGCCGTCAGCGGACGCGTCGTCGGCACGTAGGTGGAGTCGTCGTCCCACTCGAGCGGCTCGGTGGGCTCGAAGTAGGAGAAGCGGAGGTGGATGTCGTCCTCGAGCGTCTCGTTGACCGACCACAGGATGGGGTGCCCCTCGCGGATGAACAACGACCCGCCCGGGGCGAGCAACGTCGCGACGACCCGCGCCCACTCATCGACCCGCGGGAGCCAGCACAGCGCGCCGATGCCGGTGTAGACGAGGTCGAAGGATGCGGGCTGCAGCACCGATGCCGCATCCCTCACGTCGGAGTGCACGAAGTCGACGTCGTCGCCGGACTCGGCGACGAGCCTTCGGGCCTCGGCGATCGCGGTCTCGGAGAAATCCAGCCCGGTGACGCGCGCACCGAGGCGCGCGAGGGAGAGCGTGTCGGTGCCGATATGGCACTGCAGGTGCACCGCACGACTACCCCGGATGTCGCCGAGCAGCCTCAGATCGAAGCGGACGACGTCGGAGAGGGCCTCATGATCGTCGATGAAGCGTTCGATCCCGTATCCCGATCCGTCGCGGGCGGCGTGGAGCTCGGCGCGCTCGTTCCAGTTGGCGCGGTTCGCCTCGACGAACGGGGTGGGATCGATGTGCTCGCGCGCGGAGACCATGCGCTCACGCTACTCGCGGACGGGCGGACACGAAAAAGGGGCACCCGTCGGCGACGGATGCCCCTTTTTCGAGGTGTCAGACCTTGCTGCCGCCTCGAATGACTCGGAGCAGGAATGCGATCAGCGCGATGACGCCGACGATGAGGGCCACCCACAGCAGCCAGTTCAGCGCTGTGTTGAGGCCTCCGACGATCGCCAGCACGATGGCGACGACGATGATGATGAGCAGTGCGATGTTCATCTGGACTCTCCTCGTTCTCGCCGGGACGCCGCGCGACCCGGATGCCTCGTGGGCACATGCCAACATTCCCACTGCGCACTCACAGCGTCAGAGGGGTTGACGCTCCGAAGCGCCCGGTGCTAGTCGCGTAAGCGCGCGTCCTCTCACATGTCAAGCCCGCAGATGCACGGAGGCGGAGCGCTCTAGCGTCGGGGGAACGCTTCGCGGACGCGGGGCGGGAGAGGGCGACATGCCGGGTGGACGCGGGGCGAACAGCCTGAAGGATCCGAAGCTGTACGAGGAGTTGCGCGACGAGGGCGCCTCGAAGGAGAAGGCCGCGCGCATCTCCAACGCGGCGGCGCGCGACGGCCGTTCGGCCGTCGGCCGGCGCGGGGGGCGCTCCGGCGACTACGAGGACTGGACGGTCCCGGAACTGCGGAAGCGGGCGAAAGAACTCGGTCTCACCGGCTACTCCGGTAAGCGCAAGGCGGAGCTGATCTCGGCTCTGCGCAACCACTGACGTGGCGCGACTGACCCGGGTCGATCCCGGATCGGATGCGGGGATCTCCCGCACGCGCAGCGGCACAGGGTTCAGCTACACGCGGCCCGACGGCACGAAGGTCACGACCGCGGAGCGTGCCCGCATCGAGGCCCTCGTGATCCCGCCGGCATGGCAGGACGTCTGGATCTGCGCGAAGGACAACGGTCACATCCAGGCGGTCGGCACCGACGACGCCGGTCGGAGGCAGTACCTCTATCACCCCGACTGGTCAGCCAAGCGGGACAAGGGCAAGTACGCCCGTGCTCTCGCCCTCGCGGAGTCGTTGCCGCGCGCCCGCGGCCGGGTGACGGCGGCGCTGCGGCGAGCGGACGACTCGCGCGAGGCCGTGCTCGCCGCCGCGTTCCGGATGCTGGATGCGGGCGCCATCCGGATCGGCTCCACGAAGTACCTGCGTCGCGGCGGAGGGCGGGGCCTGACGACCCTGCAGCGCCGCGACGTCCGCGTCGAGGCCGGGGTGATCGAACTCGACTTCCCCGCGAAGAGCGGGGTACGCGCCCGCATCCGCATCGAAGACGAGGACCTGGCCGTCGTTCTCGAGCAGCTGACGGCGGGTCGCCCGCGCTCGCCGCTGCTCGCCTACCGCCGGGGCCGACGGCGCGTGGCTCTGACGCCGGGCGAGGTGAACGCCTACATCCGCGTGCTCACAGGCGGCGACTTCACCGCGAAGGACTTCCGGACGCTGCGCGGCACCGTCATGGCGGCGGAGAGCCTCGCGCGCCTCGGGCACGTGGAGACGAAGAAGGCGCGCAAGCTGGCGGAGCGCGACGCCGTGAAGGCCACGGCCGCGGTGCTGTGCAACACGCCGTCCGTCGCGCGCAGCAGCTACATCGATCCGCGCGTCTGGCGGGCCTACGCCAAGGGCCGGCTGCTGGAGTCGGGTGTTTCGCCGGAGACCGCGATCCGCCGTCTCGTCGAAGGCTGAACGCCGGAGACGAGTGACGAACCACGCGCAGACGGATGTCGGAAGGAGACGTCCGCGGCGGGGGTAGCGTTGCCCCGTGGCAGCAGGCTTCTCGTGGCGGCATCTGGGGCTGATCGTCCTCGGCGGCGCGATCGGCACCGCCGCACGAGCCGGGCTTCTGCTCGTCGACGCCCCGGCGTGGCACCCGGTCGCGGTGCCCGTCATCAACGTCACGGGGGCGTTCGCGCTGGGACTGCTGACGGCGGTGCTCACCCGCCGCGCCGAGACCGCGCGCTCCCGAGATCTGCGTCAGCTGCTCGGCACCGGCGTGCTCGGCGGGTACACGACCTACAGCACGTTCGCGGTGCAGGCGGTCGAGGGGACGGCCGTGGTCCTCACCCTCGCCACCGCGGCCGTGGGGCTCGCCGCTGCCTGGGCCGGCCTCGCCCTCGGGCGGAGGGGGGACGCGTGACGCCGCTCCTCTTCCTCGTCGTCGCCCTCGCAGGCGGCGTCGGCGCGGGTGCGCGCTACGTCGTCGACCTCGCCGTCACCGCGCTCGTGGGCGCCCGCTTCCCGTGGGGCACGCTCGTCATCAACGTGACCGGATCGTTCGCGCTGGGTCTGCTGACGGGTGCGGTCTCGGATGCGGCGCTGCTCGCGGTGATCGGTACGGGACTCCTCGGCGGTTTCACGACCTTCAGCTCGGTGGCCGCGGTCAGCGCCGTCATGGCGACCGACCGGCGCGGATGGGCGGCCGCGACCAACACGGTCGGAACGCTTGTCCTCGCGCTCGGCGCCGCAGCCCTCGGCCTTGTGGTCGGCGGGCTGGTCACCCGGTAGCGGGATATGCCCGGCGACGGTCCGAGAGCGCGTGAGATACTGAGCCCGATACAACCGTGTATCGTGCCTCCTCGCCGCTGCACCTTCTCGAGTCGGCCGTCCTGAAAGCGCTCCCGTGTCCCATCTGGCAGTCCTCAGCCTGAAGAACCGCGCCCTCATCGCGCTCATCACGATCGTCGCGGCGATCTTCGGCTCGCTCGCCCTCACGAGCCTCAAGCAGGAGCTCATCCCCTCGGTGGAGTTTCCGCAGCTGTCGATCCTGTCGACCTACCCCGGCGCTTCGCCCGAGGTCGTCTCCAACGACGTCTCGACTCCGATCGAGACGGCGATCCAGGGCGTGCCGGGCCTCGAGTCCACGACCGCGACGAGCACGACCAACGCCTCGATCGTGCGCGCCTCGTTCACCTACGGGACCAACCTCGCCACCGCCGAGCAGAAGATCAGCCTCGCTATCGGGCGTATCAAGGACCAGCTGCCGACCGGTGTCGAGCCCAACGTCATCTCCGTGTCGATCGACGACCTGCCCGTCATCCAGCTGGCCGTCACGGGCTACAGCGACGAGCAGGCGATCCAGGACAAGCTCGAATCCGCCGTGATCCCCGAGATCCAGGATGTCGCCGGCGTCAATGCCGCGCAGATCGTCGGCGGCGTCGGCAAGCGTGTGGTCATCACCCCGGATGCGGCGAAGCTGGCGGCATCCGGCTTCACGCAGCAGGCGATCACCGACGCCCTCGACAAGAACGGCGTGCTCTTCCCGGGCGGCGCCATCACCGAGGGCGATCAGACCCTGACGGTGCAGACCGGCGCCAAGCTCACCTCGGTCGACGAGCTCGCGGCGCTCCCGCTCGTCCCGACGGATGCGGCGCAGTTCGGCGCGGGCACCGTGACGATCGGCCAGGTCACGACGGTCGCCGAGGCGGCCGACCCCGTCACCTCGCTCTCCCGGGTCAACGGGGAGCCGGCTCTGACGATCGCCGTCACCAAGCTTCCGGCGGCGAACACGGTCGACGTCTCCCGCGCGGTCACCGACGCGCTGCCTCAGCTCAGCGATGCGCTCGGCGGCGACGCCCAGTTCTCCGTGGTCTTCGATCAGGCGCCCTACATCGAGCAGTCGATCGAGGCGCTGGCGCAGGAGGGTCTGCTCGGGCTCGTCTTCGCCGTCCTCGTCATCCTGATCTTCCTGCTGTCGGTGCGCGCGACGATCGTCACCGCGATCTCGATCCCGACGAGCGTGCTGATCACCTTTATCGGCATCCAGGCGTTCGGCTACTCGCTCAACATCCTGACCCTCGGCGCCCTGACCATCGCGATCGGCCGCGTCGTCGACGACTCGATCGTCGTCATCGAGAACATCCGCCGCCACTACGTCGGCGAGGCCGACAAACGCGCCTCGATCCTGCTCGCCGTGCGCGAGGTGGCTGCGGCGGTGACCGCATCCACGATCACGACCGTCGCGGTCTTCCTGCCGATCGCCTTCGTGGGAGACCTCACGGGTGAGCTGTTCCGTCCCTTCGCGTTGACGGTCACCCTCGCGATGGTCGCATCGCTGTTCGTGTCGCTGACGATCGTGCCCGTGCTCGCGTACTGGTTCCTGAAGCCCGGCAAGCCGGTGCAGGGCCCCGACGGCGAGAGCATCGACCCGGAGGACCCGGCCGCGCCGCCCTCGCGCCTGCAGAAGGCCTACCTCCCGGTGCTCTCGTGGACGCTCAAGCACTCGTGGGTGACGCTCGGGCTCGCCCTGCTCGTCCTGGTCGGCACCGGCGCGCTCGCCCCGCTGATGAAGACCAACTTCCTCGGCGACTCCGGTCAGAACACGCTGACCATCACGCAGACCCTGGGTCCGGCCGCGAGTCTCGACGCGGAGGATGCCGCCGCATCCCGCGTGGAGGAGACCCTCAAGGGCGTCGACGGCATCGAGACCGTGCAGGTCTCGATCGGCTCGAGCGGCTCCGCCGTGCGCGACGCGTTCTCCGGCGGCAGCGGTGGCATCACCTACTCCATCACGACGGATGCGGGAGCCGATCAGCTCGCCCTCCGGGACCGCGTGCAGTCCGCTCTCGCCGATCTCGACGACGTGGGCACCATCGCGCTCGCCTCCTCCGGCGGCGGGTTCGGCTCGAGCGACATCGAGATCGACGTGACCGCGCCCGACCAGCAGACTCTGCAGGAGGCGACGGATGCGGTGCAATCGGGCCTCGAGGGCAAGGACGGCATCTCGCAGGTCACGAGCAACCTCTCCGCGTCGCTGCCCTACATCGCCGTGACGGTGGATCGGGATGCCGCCGCAGCCCGCGGCCTGTCCGAGGTCGCAGTCGGCGGGCTCGTCTCCGGCACCATGCAGCCGCGCCAGGTCGGCTCGGTGGAGATCGACGGCACCTCGCTGACGGTGTACCTCGCCGCGTCCCAGGTCCCGGTGACGATCGACGATCTGCGGGCACTCACCGTCCCGAGCGTCGGTGGCGTGGTGCGACTCGACGAGATCGCGACGGTCGAGCAGAGCCAGGGGCCCACCTCGATCACGACCGAGCGTGGTCAGCGCACCGCCACGGTCACCGTCACCCCGTCGGGCGACGACCTGACCTCGGCGAACGCGACCGTCAACAAGGCGCTCGCCGACGTGTCGCTGCCGACGGGGGCCGACGCCTCGCTCGGCGGCGTCGTCACCCAGCAGAGCGACGCGTTCACCCAGCTGGGCCTCGCGATGCTCGCGGCCATCCTGATCGTCTACATCGTCATGGTCGCGACCTTCAAGTCGCTGCGTCAGCCGCTGCTGCTGCTGGTCTCCGTGCCGTTCGCGGCGACCGGCGCCATCCTGTTGCAGATCACGACCGGGGTGCCGCTGGGAGTGGCCTCGCTCATCGGTGTGCTGATGCTCATCGGCATCGTGGTGACGAATGCGATCGTGCTCGTCGACCTGGTCAACCAGTATCGCGAGAAGGGGCTGAACGCCCACGACGCCACGGTCGCGGGCGGCTCGCGCAGACTCCGTCCGATCCTGATGACGGCGGCGGCGACGATCTTCGCGCTCACACCGATGGCGTTGGGGATCACGGGCCACGGCGGCTTCATCTCGCAGCCGTTGGCCATCGTGGTCATCGGCGGATTGGTCTCCTCGACGGTGCTGACACTGCTCGTGCTGCCGACGCTCTACAACCTCGTCGAGGGTGCGAAAGAGCGCCGACGTGCGCGCCGCGCCGGCGACGAACCGGCATCCGGCTCGCCCGAGACCGCCGGGGAGCCCGATGCGCCGACGACACGGCGGGCGCTGCGGGGGGCGTGATCTCGATGACCTCCGCGCCGGTCGCGACCCGCGCTTCGGCATCCGACGCCGGGGCACAGGCGACGGGCACCGGCTCCGTCGATGCGGATGCGGACACCGCCGGCTCGGTCTGAGCCGTGGGCGCACCGCACGCGGCCAGGGCGCTGAGGAACACGCCCGACCACCCGAACATCGCGCTGAAGGCGATGACCTCGAAGAGGGCGAGGTTGATGGTGCCCGCGACGAAGACCCATGCTCCGGCGAACAGGCCGACGA
Source organism: Microbacterium sp. SORGH_AS_0862 (assembly GCF_030818795.1). Lineage (NCBI taxonomy): Bacteria > Bacillati > Actinomycetota > Actinomycetes > Micrococcales > Microbacteriaceae > Microbacterium > Microbacterium sp. SORGH_AS_0862. The sequence goes on from NZ_JAUTAY010000001.1 coordinate 1,831,695, forward strand.
ACACGAATCCCGTCGTGAGCACCAGCCGCTTCGGGAAGCGGTGCATCATGAACGGACTCGTCAGCAGGAGTCCTGCGAAGCCGAGGACCATCGCGGCGGCGACCCGATCGTGGACGAATCCGTTGGTCGTCAGCGGCACGCATCCCACCAGGGCGAGGTTCGCGCCGACGACGGAGAAGAGGATGCGGGCGGTCTTCGCCGTACCGCGACGCACGCGCGTTCCCTCCAGCGGGCGAAGCTGACGCGCGGCCGCGCGAGCGAACAGCAGCACGGTGGAGCCGCCCAGGATGAGCGTGCCGTTGAAGAACATCGCCGATGCGTCGCCGTACGTGCCGAGCTGGCTGAAGTGCAGCCGCCACCACTGCGGATTGGTCGTCGTCGCGATCGAGATCCCGAGCCCGGTGAGCAGGATCGTCAGTGCCAGCACGGCGAGACGCAGGGCATCCGCCTGCAGGAGCCCGGTCATCGCCCGGTGCAGGCGCACGCGCGGCGGCGTGGGGCCTGCCCCGCTGAGGCTCGAAGCAGGAAACGACGCGAACACGGTACGCAACATGCGGGTACCCTCCACCCAGACGGACACCGATCCGGCCGGTGGAACGTGGAGCCCCTTGCACGCACCGGCTGGTGAGCAGCTCAGCCGGTCGGCGTCGCCGCAGCGGCCGAAACCGCATGGGTCAACGATATCCGTCGGAGGTTACCGGCAAGCCCGGGACGTGTTACCGGCGGACGCGGAACAGGGCGTCCGTCCGCGCCCACCGAGCATCCGTTCGTCGAGCGAGCACTTCATCGGAGCGCGCTGGACAGAAGAATGCTCACTCGCGGGTCTCGGGCAGGCGTCTTAAGCGCGCGTGAGGGAGATGCCCCACTCGAGTTCCCACGTCTGGCCGGATTCGAGCCAGCGCAGGTCGCGGCCCGAGTTCAGAGCATCGGCGGGGGCCGTCATCGGCTCGATCGCAACCGCGACCTCCTGCCCCGGGTAGCGGTCGGTCGTGAAGACCTGGAGGTACTCGAACCCGGCGCCGGCCCAGAGTTCGAGGCGTCGGCCATCGGGGGCGTGGAGCACACCGCGAACGCGCCCGTCCGCCCCACGGCGGAGGGTCGAATAGGCGGTGTCGAGCGTGAGGTCTCCGACCCGGCGCGGTGTGCGCAGGTCGTGCGCCGCATCGACGGGCTCCTCGGAGACCGGCAGGTTGCGCTCGTCGAGGCGGAACCACGTCGCCGCATCCACTTCGAGCTGGAGCTCGGCGGTGGGGACGTCGGAGATGCAAAGGTACGGATGCGTTCCGAGCGCGACAGGCGCCGCATCCGAGCCGACGTTCGTGATCCGATGCAGCACCTCGAGGCCGTCGTCGGTCAGGGCGTAGGTGACGCGGGTCGCGAGGTGGAAGGGGTAGCCGGTCTGGGGGAAGACCTGGGCCTCGAGCGTCACGGCGTCCGCCTGGGAGCCCACCACCCGATAAGCCGCGAAGCGCAGCAGTCCGTGCGAGGCGTTGCCGAGCTTGGGCTCGGTGAGCGCGAGCTGGTAGTCGGTGCCGCGCTGCGACCAGCGTCCGTCGCGCACTCTGTTGGGCCAGGGCACCAGGACGACCCCGGATGCGGCGGGCGTCGCGGCGGTGTCGGGATAGTGCGGCACGAGGTCCACGCCGTCGATCCGCAACGCGCGCAGGGAGGCACCTACCTCGGTGATCTCGGCCGATCCATTCGACGATGACAGGCGGTGACGGACTCCGGTCGGATCGGCGCTCATCCTCTCAGCGTACTCACGTGAGGCACTTTCCCAGTCGCGTGGGTTACTCTGGAATGTCGGCTCTGGACACCGCGTGGTGCGCGGATGGGTTTGTGAGTCCATGGGGCCGATGGTGAGCGCCGCTCGGCGCACATGACCATCATCGAAAATGGCCCCGGCCGACGGTAGTCCGGGTATGCCCGCGTTCTGAGCGGGTGCTGTTCTCGTGCGAAGAGAACCCAGGAAGAATCACCCATGCCCAAGAACAAGAAGCCCGCCGGCGGACGTCCGGCCAAGAACTTCGAGCCCCGCTACGGCGCGAAGACCTCCTTCCAGGACCGCAAGCGTCGTCCGGGCGAGTCCTCGGCCGGCTCGACCGGCTCCAAGAGCCCCAACCACCGCGGCTACCGCGAGGAGGTCGCGGAGTCGGCGCCCAAGCGCCGCTGGACCGCCGCCGAGCGCGCCGGCCGCGACGAGGCCCGCGGCATCCGCGAGGGCCGTCCTGCGCGTTCGTTCGACGAGCGTCCCGCCCGTCGTGACGGTGACCGCCCGGCCCGTTCGTTCGACGACCGTCCCCGTCGCTCGTACGACGAGCGTCCGGCACGTTCGTTCGATGACCGTCCGCGTCGTTCCTTCGACGACCGCCCTGCCCGTCGTGACGGAGATCGTCCCGCGCGTTCGTTCGACGACCGTCCCCGTCGGTCCTTCGACGACCGTCCCGCTCGCTCCTTCGACGAGCGTCCCGCACGTCGCGAGGGCGATCGTCCGGCGCGTTCTTTCGATGACCGTCCGCGTCGTTCGTTCGACGAGCGTCCGGCTCGTCGTGACGGTGATCGTCCGGCGCGTTCGTTCGATGACCGTCCGCGTCGTTCGTTCGACGAGCGTCCGGCTCGTCGTGACGGTGATCGTCCGGCGCGTTCGTTCGATGACCGTCCGCGTCGTTCGTTCGACGAGCGTCCGGCTCGCCGTGACGGTGATCGTCCGGCGCGTGCGTTCGGCGATCGTCCCGCGCGTTCGTTCGATGACCGTCCCCGTCGCTCCTTCGATGACCGCCCGGCGCGTTCGTTCGATGACCGCCCGGCGCGTTCGTTCGACGACCGTCCGCGCCGTTCGTTCGACGACCGCCCCGCGCGCCGCGAGGGCGGAAACCGTTCGGATTGGAACGCGACGGCCGCCAAGGCGCATGACCAGCACGTCGACGTCGTGCATGAGCGTCTCGAGGCCGAAGCCGTCCAGGCTGAGACCATCGAGGGGCAGGGCTTCGGTGAGCTCGGTCTCGGTCAGAACATCGTGAAGGTGCTCGCCGAGCTCGGCGCCCCCAGCCCGTTCCCGATCCAGTCCGCGACGATCCCCCCGATCCTCGAGGGGCGCGACGTGCTCGCCCGTGGCCGTACCGGCTCCGGCAAGACCATTGCCTTCGGCGCGCCGCTGGTCGAGCGCATCCTGCGCTCGCAGGCGGGCACCCGTCGCGAGTTCGGTCGCCGCCCCAAGGCGCTCATCCTCGCGCCGACGCGTGAGCTCGCGCTCCAGATCGACCGCACGGTGCAGCCGATCGCGCGCAGCGTCGGCCTGTTCACCACGCAGATCTACGGCGGCGTGCCCCAGGCGCGTCAGGTCGGTGCGCTCAAGAAGGGCATCGACATCATCATCGGTACTCCTGGCCGCATCGAGGACCTCATCAACCAGGGCAAGCTCGACCTGTCCGAGGTGCAGGTCTCGGTGCTGGACGAGGCCGACCACATGGCAGAGCTCGGATTCGCCGAGCCCGTGCAGCGCATCCTGCGTCTGACGGGCGAGGGCAGCCAGAAGCTGCTGTTCTCCGCCACGCTCGACCGCGAGGTCGCGGCCCTCGTCGACGAGTTCCTCGTCGACCCGGCCGTCTACGAGGTCGCGGGTGAGACGCAGGAGACCGGAACGATCGACCACCGTGTCTTCGTCGTCGACCACCGCGACAAGGCCGAGCTGCTCGCATCCCTCGTGGACCGCGACGGCAAGACGCTCGTCTTCTCGCGCACCCGCGCGTTCGCCGAGATGCTCGTCGAGAACTTCGAGGATGCCGGCATCTCCGCCGTCGCCCTGCACGGAGACCTCAACCAGGCCAAGCGCACGCGCAACCTGCAGCGCTTGACCGACGGCAAGGTCAACGTGCTGGTCGCCACCGACGTGGCGGCGCGCGGCATCCACGTCGACGACATCGACCTGGTCATCCAGGCCGACGCTCCTGATGAGTACAAGACGTACCTGCACCGCTCGGGCCGCACCGGCCGCGCCGGCCGCAGCGGCACCGTCGTCACCCTGGTGCCGCGTCAGCGTCGCCGTCGTATGACGGAGCTGCTCTCGCGCGCCGAGATCGACGCGCCGTTCGAAGAGGTGCGCCCCGGCGACGACGTCGTCGAGGAGGTCGCCGGGCGCCAGCTCGCCGACGTCGCCTCCGCCTGACGCCGAGTCACGCAACGCCCCCTCGCCCCGTGCGAGGGGGCGTTGCCGCGTCTGGGGGTCAGAACAGCCGCGCGGGCTGCGGCGCCGGTCCGGTGGCGCGCACGGATGCGGCGGCCGCCGCCGCACGTGCGCCCGGGGTGACCGGACGCGCACGCACCGGCTCCTCCTCGTCGCGGCCGTCGAGACCGTGCACCCGCAGCAGAGGTCGCACGCGCCGCCCGAGCCACTGCCGGTACGCCTTCGGGGCGCTCACCGACGCCCCCGGATACAGCCCCAGGTAGCTCGAGACGAGCTCGGGATGCTCGCGTCGCAGCCACGTCATGAACCAGGGCTTCACGCCGGGGCGCAGATGCAGTGCGCCGTAGACGACGCGGACCGCCCCCGCCGCCTTGATCCGTCGCAACGCATCGTCGAGTGCCGCGATCGAGTCCGTCAAGTGCGGCATCACGGGCATGAGGAAGACCGTGACGCGAAAGCCCGCATCCGTTGCCGCCCGCACCGTGTCGAGCCGGGCTTGCGCCGTCGGCGTGCCCGGCTCGACAGAGCGTTGCAGGTCGTCGTCGAAGAGGGCGATCGACATCGCGATCGACACGGCGACCCGCTCGTGCGCCCGCTGCAGCACCGGCAGGTCGCGACGCAGCAGCGTGCCCTTCGTGAGGAGGGAGAAGGGTGTTCCGGATGCAGCCAGGGCGTCGATGATGCCGGGCATGAGCCGGTAGCGCCCTTCCGCGCGTTGGTAGGGATCGGTGTTCGTGCCGAGGGCGACGTGCTCACGGCCCCACGAGCTGCGGGCGAGCTCGCGTTCGAGCACCTCCGCGATGTTCACCTTCACCACGACCTGGGTGTCGAAGTCGCGACCCGCGTCGAGGTCGAGGTACGTGTGCGTTCCGCGTGCGAAGCAGTATGTGCAGGCGTGGCTGCATCCCCGGTACGGGTTGATCGTCCAGTCGAAGGGCATCGCGGACGAGCCGGGGACGTGGTTCAACGCCGAACGCGCCGCGACCTCGTGGAAGGTCATTCCGGCGAACTCCGGTGTCGTCACCGAGCGCACGAGGCCGTCGAGTCGCTCCATGCCGGGGAGTGCCGCCGCATCCTCCTCGCCGACCTTTTGACCGTTCCACCGCATGCGGATAGTGGAACAAAGATTCGATTCCATGTCAACCCGGTCGAAGAATTATTCGTACAGGAGTGTGATCGGAGTCGTCGGGTGTGCACGCGGGAGGCACAATAGAGCGTGATCTCCACCGCGTCACCCGAGACGCTCACGTCGCGCCGCGCTGCGCGTGTCGCGTCCGGCCGCCTCCGCCGCCGCCGCATCGCGGTCGCGTGCGCCGTAGCGGCCGGTGTCGTCGTGGCGGCACTGTGGATGAGTGCACTGCTGGCAGGAGGGCCGGCGACCGTCGTCGGCGCGCCGGAGGCTCCGCCTGCCGCGCAGAGCATCCCCGCGCCGGTCTTCACCCGGGCGCCCGCGGCCGCATCCATCTGCGACGACCCTGCCGTCGCCGCAGCGGTGGCGGCAGGCGACGACGAGGCCGTGATCGTGGCCGCCGGCGGGGGGATGTCGTTCCGCGAGGCCGTCGTCTCGGGAACCGCCCCGTGCATCTCGCTGTCGGATCCGGCCCGCCGGTGGGTCGTCGTCAACAAGCAGCGTCCCCTGAACCCGCTCGACTACGAGCCCCAGGGCGTCGTGCAGGTGCAGGGCCTGCAGACCTTCAACGCCGGAGTGCTCCGCCAGGATGCCGCCGCCGCGCTGCAACAGATGGCGGAGGCCGTCGAGACGGCCGGGGTCGGCTCGCTCGGACAGCTCAGCGGCTACCGCTCCTACGACACCCAGGTGGCGACCTATCAGGAGAACGTCGCGCGCGGCGGGCAGGCCGAAGCGGAAGTCTCGAGCGCCAGGCCCGGCTTCAGCGAGCACCAGCTCGGGCTCGCCATGGACCTCATGCCCTGCGCCGGCGGATGCGGCACGCTGGACGACTTCGGAACCTCCCCCGAGGGCCAGTGGGTGGCGGCGAACGCCTGGCAGTTCGGTTTCATCGTGCGGTACGAGCAGGGGCACACGCCCGTGACCGGGTACGAGGCGGAGCCCTGGCACCTGCGCTACATCGGACCCGAGCTGGCGCGCGCCTACCACGAGGGCGGCTGGCACACGCTGGAGGAGTTCTTCGGCCTCCCCGCCGCGCCCTCCTACGCCGGCTGACCCGGCTCACCGCATCCGGAGACCTAGCATGGAGACATGATCCGCCTTCTGTTCTTCGTGGGGGCGGGGATGGCCCTCGGCGCTCTCGTGGTCTCGGAGATCGGCCCACCCGGGGCCGGCGAGATCACGTTTCCTCTCGGGATGGCCCTGGCGATCTTCAGCGGCATCCTGATACTGATCGCAAGGGCCACGCGAGGAATGCCGGCCGCGTCGACCGCAGACCTCGACACGGCGCGATCCGAGGGCAGGACGGCCCTCGCGCGCATCGACGCGGTGACCCAGACCGGCACATTGATCAACGATCAGCCGGTGTGCGATCTCGACCTCAGCATCCAGCCGCTGGAGGGTCCCGCATATCGCGCGCGCGTCCGCCAGACCGTGCGGCTCGTGGACATCCCCAGGGTCCAGCCGGGGAGCCTGCGCGCGGTCGCACTGCTGCGCGCGGACGGTGCAGACGTGGCGATCGCCGACGATGACGTCACCCAAGCGCCGTACGCGGGAATCCGGATCCCCCCGCAGGCCGAACTCGGCGAGCCCCGCCTGCCCGAGCCCGGGACGGCCACGATCAAGGGGCGGCGGCGCGGACCGCTGATAGGCGTCGGCCCGAAGGGAAGAGGAGCGCGGTTCGTCCTGTTCGCCGTCGCGTTCCTCGTCGCGGGCGCATCGGTGGCCTTGCCCTACCCGACGGCGGTCGCGCAGACCGTCACCGCGCTCGGGGAGGGGCGGCTCACGGCGGATCTCCGCCAGTCGGAGGTCACCGCCGATGCGGTCGCGGCCCTCACCGCCAAGATCGGGCACGACCGGGTGGTCAGTATCTCCGTCGACGAGGACGTCATCCTCGTCGATGCCCCCGTGACGCCCGGCTCCACCGACACCGACCGCTGGGAGTACCGCCGCGGTGAGGTGACCCGCGACGGTCCGACGCCGTCGCAGCCGGATTCGGCCGCCGAGCAGTTCTCGCTCGACGAGGTTTCCTGGCCCGGGCTGTGGACCGCGATGCAGACGGCCGCCGACGCAGAGGGCATCGACAGCCTGAGCGGCGTCGCACTGCGGCTGGAGCGGGCGGCCGACAGCGGCATCGACTCGCCGACGTTCGGGCAGCACACGGGGCCGCTGCGCGCGCGTTTCTGGTTCGACGGCGACTACCGCGCGGTCTTCTACGACGTCGCCCCGGACGGTACGGATCCGGTGCGTACCGAGGGTCGCTGACCCGCTGGAGGGCCTCCACAATCGCGACACTCGGTTTCGCTATGCGTGGGATGCGATTCCACAGCGACGTGTGCTCGGGACCCGTCCGTCGGTTTAGGATCGCGGCAGGCGATGGCGCCGCAGCGTGTCGACGCAGGCGCCCCGAGATGGAGGAGACGTCCGTGGAACGCGACATCTACGACGAGGATCACGAGGCCTTCCGGGAGGTCGTGGTCGAGTTCATCAAGCGCTACGGCACGAACGCCCGGCGCGAAGCGTGGGATGCGGCCGGTGAGATCGACCGCGAGACCATGAGGGCCGCCGGCGACACCGGGATCATCGGACTGTCGGTCCCCGAGGAGTTCGGCGGCGCGGGGATGCTGCAGGACTACCGCTTCCGCGCCGTGGTCAACGAGGAGGTCATCAAGGCCGGGCTCGGGTCGCTGGCCGGTGCCTTCGGCATCCAGGACGACCTCGCCGTGCCGTACCTCGCTCACTTCGGCACGCCGGAGCAGAAGCAGAAGTGGCTGCCCGGCATGGCCACCGGTGAGGTGATCGGCGCGCTCGCCATGACCGAGCCCGGTGCGGGCAGCGATCTGCGCGGTATCTCTACCGTGGCGAAGAAGGTGGACGGCGGGTGGATCCTCAACGGCGCCAAGACGTTCATCTCCTCCGGTGCGACGGCCGACATCGTCGTCACCTTCGTCAAGACGGGCGAGGGCAACCGCCCCGATGCGTTCAGCCTCGTGCTCGTCGAGAACGGCATGGAGGGCTTCGATCACGGAAAGAAGCTGCACAAGATGGGCTTCGCCGGGCACGACACGGCGGAGCTGTCGTTCACCGACGTGTTCATCCCCGACGAGAACCTCATCGGCGGCGAGCCCGGCCACGGCTTCGTGCAGCTCATGCGCAACCTTCCGCTCGAGCGACTGTCGATCGGTGTGGCCGCGGCGGCTGCGGCCGAGGCGGGCCTGCGCTGGACCCTCGAGTACACGAGCAGCCGTGAGGCGTTCGGACACGCGATCGCCGACTTCCAGAACACGCGGTTCCGCCTGGCCGACATGGCGACCACGGTCGACGTGCTGTGGGCCTACGTCGACCGCGCCATCGCGCTGTACGGCGAGGGCAAGCTCACGCCGGAGGAGGCCGCCAAGCTCAAGTTCTGGACGACGGAGCGCGAGTGGGAGGTGCTCGATGCCGCCGTCCAGCTGCACGGCGGATACGGCTACATCCTCGAGTACCCGGTCGCTCGCGCTTTCGTCGACGCCCGTGTGCACCGCATCTACGGCGGGACGAACGAGATCATGCGCGAGATCGTCGCGCGTCAGGTGACCGGCCGGAAGTAGTCCGTCGCCGCGCGAGCGCGCCACCGGGTGTTCGCCTGTCACAGATCGACACGCGGGCGTCGATCTGTGACAGGCGAACGGGGCGGCGACGCCGTCGGCCGGGTTCAGCGGGGCTGGCGACGGGCGAGGCGGGCGACACCCGCGCGCCGGAGGGCATCGGCGATCACGACGCCGATCGCTGTGCCCGCCAGGCAGCTGGCGATCGTGAGTGCGAAGAAGCCGATCATCACGAGCAGTGGCATCGTCCACAGGTCGAAGTACTCGGCCGCGAAGAGCGGATAGACCACGCCGATGATGAGCGCACCGGCGAAGTGCAGCCAGGTTCCCCAGTAGCGGTACAGCACGAGCAGGAACGGCAGCTCGGCGAAGAACGCCCACCACAGGTTGGTGCCGATGTAGGGCAGCACGACGATGCCCGAGATCAGGCCCACGAGAAGTCCGACAGCCGGGCGCTGCAGCAGTCTCAGCGCGATCGTCGCCGGCAGCAGCCACATCCCCGCCAGTGCCACCGACGCGAACGGCACGACCGCGAAGAGCAGCGTCGACAGGGCGGTCACCCCCCAGAGCACCACACCGCCGGCCACGCCGATCGCGGCGCAGGTCAGCAGCACCAGGGTCGGGATGCGGCCGCGCGCCGTTCGCGGGGTCTCGGCGGACGGGGCGCTCACGCGTCGACCTTCCCGGACTGCGATGCGGACCGTGCCGCCCCCATCCGCCAGTAGCCGATGAAGCTGATCGAGGCCTTGTCGAGGCCGCGCGCCACGAGAGCGCGGCGGGCGGATGTCGGCAGCGCCTGCTCGCCGACGATGAACGCGTGCGTCCCCTCGGCCGGCAGCGGGATGTCCTCGAGGGCGGCGAGTGCGAGGGTGCCGGGGCGGGTCTGCGCATCGCGAACGAGCCACCGCACCTCCACCCCGGCGGGGGCGTCGAAGGCCAGCGCGTCGGCCTCGGACGGCACCTCGATCAGGGCGACGCCCGTCGCGTGCGCGGGCAGCGACGCGCACACCCCGGACACCGCGGGCAGTCCCGTCTCGTCCGCGGCGAGGATGACGCGGTCGACGCCGCGTTCCGGATCGAACCCGAGACCCTCGTCGATGATCACGACGCTGTCGCCGGGGCGCGCGGATGCGGCCCACCGCGATGCGGGGCCCGCATCGGGCCCTGTGCCGTGGACCACGAAGTCGACGTCGATCTCCGCGCCGGCGTCCGCGGTCGCTGCCCGATACGCGCGCACGGTGTAGTTGCGCATGACCGGACGCACACCGTCCGGGATGCGCAGGTACTTGAGGTATCCGAGCAGCTTGTTCGCCTTCGCCGGGATCCGCTCCAGGCCCTCGTCGCCGCCGACGGGGAGGAAGATGCGGAACCACTGGTCGTAGCCGAGCGGCACGAACCGGTCGATCTCTCCCTCGCCGAGCGTCACGCGCATCCAGTGCTCGCTGAGGCGTTCGGTGCCGAGCACCCGCAGGTGCAGGAGGTCGGGGGAGGCGGGTTTCACGAGGCGGGAGAACCGAGCCATGCGGAGCCTTTCTGTCGGATGGGTCAGACGCCGGTCCACGGGCGCACGACGATCAGGACGGCCGCCGAGACGGTCCAGAACGCGAGCACGAAGACGACGTCGCGGATGCGGAAGGGCACCAGGTGACGCTCGGTGCGGTCGGGGTGGGCGCCGAATGCGCGCGCGTCCATCGCGAGGGCGACGCGCTCTGCGTGACGGATCGCACCCGCGAGGAGGGGAACGATGTACCCGCCCCAACGGGCGATCGCGGCGAAGGGCCCTCGTCCGCCGTGCGATCCGCGCACCCGATGCGCCTGCCGGATGACGTCCAGCTCGTGCGCGAACCGCGGGACGAATCGGAACGCGGCGAGAGCCGTGTAACCGATGCGGTAGGGCACACGCAGCTGCTGCACGAGCGACCGGGCGAGGTCGGCTCCGGAGGTCGTGAATCCCGCGGCCAGGGCGAGCGCCAGGATCGCCATCAGGCGCAGCGCCGTCGCGAAGCCGATCACGAGAGCGCCGGAGAACAGCCGCCATTCTCCGATCTGCAGCACGAGCGGTGTGGTGTCGACCTGGCCCGCATCCGTCCACGCGGCGAAGCCGCACCCGAGCACGAGGGTCGCAGCGGGCAGCGCGAGCAGCAGGGTGGCCAGCACCTGCCGTGTTGCGCGGGCCCCGACGAGCAGCAGCGCGTACGCGAGGGCGAGGAACACGAGCGGGGTGGTCGTATCGCGGACGAAGACCAGTGCGAGGCTCGGCGGGATGATGGCCGCGAACTTGGCGAGCGGATTGAGCGCGTAGAGGAAGCGGACCCCGGATGCCGCCGCGGGAGCCGCGAACGGATCGATCGTCGCCGTCATGGCAGATCCGCCAAGCGCACGACCCCGTCGAGGGTGGGATGCCCCTCCAGATGCGCGAGCGCGCGCTGCAGCGGCGGCGGACGCAACCCGGCTCGCTCGATGAGCGCCGCGTCGGCGAACACATCGGCCGTGCGGCCGGATGCGGCGACGCGCCCCTCGTGCACGACGACGACGTGATCGGCGTACTCGGTCACGAGCTGCATGTCGTGTGTGACCACGAGCACCGTGGTGCCGGCGGCGTTGAGCTCGGCGAGGAGGGCGAGCAGTTCGTCCGCACGTGCCCGGTCCTGCCCGAAGGTCGGTTCGTCGAGCGCGAGCACCGGGGCGCCGGCCACGAGTGCCGTGCCGACGGAGAGGCGGCGCTTCTGGCCTCCCGAGAGCAGGAAGGGATGTGCCTGCGCGCGCTCTGCCAGCCCGAACCGGCCGAGCAGCTCGTCGGTGCGACGGCGGACTTCGTCGTCGGCGAGCCGCTGCCGGCGAAGTCCGTGCGCGATCTCGTCGGCCACGGTGTGCGCGATGAACTGGTGCTCGGGGTTCTGGAAGACGAAGCCGATGCGGGCGGGAAGCGTGCGGGCGTCGGCGCGGCCGACGTCGGCCCCGGCGACCGTCACGGTGCCGCGCGGGGGGACGACCACTCCCGCGATCGCCTGCAGCAGGCTCGTCTTTCCGGCACCGTTGGCACCGATGATCGCGACGAAGGAGCCTGCGGCGATGCTGAGCGACACATCGTGGAGGACCTCGGAGCGCCCGCGCCGCAGGGTGAGTGAGCGCACCTGCACGATCGGCTCGCGGAGTCCGGTCGGCCGGGCGCCCGGCCGGACGGCAGGGGTGGAGGATGCGGGTGCCTGCTGCGCCTCGAGCGCCGCGTACAGTTCGGCAGGACTCAGCGGCAGCGGCTCCATGCTGTACCCCGCGGCCCGCAGGCGCAGCGCGGCGAGGGTGCAGGTCGGCAGCCACACGCCGAGATCGTGCAGCTCTTCCGCGCGCGTGCGCAGCACGTCGTCGGCGGATCCGTCCGCGATGACCGCTCCCGCCGCATCCAGCACGACGACGCGATCGATCAGCGGCACGGCCGCATCCAGGTTGTGCTCGATCAGCAGGATGGCGCGATCGCCCGCCGCGACCAGTTCGGCGAGCGTCGCGTACACCTCTTCGATGCCCCGCGGATCGAGATTGGCGGTGGGTTCGTCGAGCACCAGGAGAGGAGAGCCCATGGCGAGAGCGGCCGCGATCGCGAGGCGCTGGCGTCCGCCCCCGGACAGACGGTCGGGGTTCTCATGCCGGCGGTCCCAGAGCCCGACCCGGCGCAGGGCATCTTCGGCGCGGCGGAGCACCTCCTCGACGGGAAGGCGCAGGTTCTCGGGGCCGAAGGCGACTTCGTCGAGGAGCGTGCCGGTGACGAGCTGGGCATCGGGATCCTGGAACACCATCGCCGCCTGCGTGCTCAACTGAGCGACGGAGGCGTCGCGGGTGTCCAGGTGCCCGGCCCTCACGCGCCCGGTGACCTCGGCGGGGATGTCGTGGGGGATGAGCCCGTTCAGCGCCAGGGCCAGCGTCGACTTGCCCGAGCCGCTCGGGCCCAGCAGCAGCACGACCTCATCGGGGTCGATCCGGAAGGAGACGGAGGCGGGAGATGGGCGCGTCGCGCCCTCGTGAGTGATCGAAAGATCCTCGACCTGCAGGAGTGGCACGTCGACGCCGGATGCGGCGGATGCGGCGGACGCAGCGTCGCGATCGGCGGAGGCAGCGGGCACGGAGGTTCCAGAGTTCGGACGGGCGGGTCCTCCCAACTTAGCCTAACCTAACTCGCCTTCTCCAGGAGCTCGTCGATACTGCGTCCGTAGGCCGCCGTCAGCTGCTCCGGTGCCATTCCGCACAGGAGCGCGAACTGCAGACCGCGCCACTCGGCGACCACGCGTGTCGCGGCGAGCTCGGCCGCACCCGGCGTCCACCCCTCGGCGGCGAACACCGCGCGCACGCGGTCCACCCATCCTGTGCCGAGGTGCGAGAGGAACTCGTTCCAGCGCTCGGGATCACCGAGCGCGACCGCGAAGCGATGGAAGAACATCACCAGGTACGGCCGGTTGTCGGGGGCGCCGATGTCCTGCCATGCCCGCAGCAGGCGCTCCCGCAGGGGTGCGTCGTCGTCGGCGAGGCGCTCGAAGACGGCGGCGAGGTGCGGGAAGCGCTCGATCGCGATCTCGGATGCGGCCTCCAACAGCCGCTCCTTCGAACCGAAGTAGTACAGCAGCATCCGGTTGTTGGAGCCCACCGCGCGCGCGATGCCGGACAGGCTCAGGTCGATGAGGCCGTTCTCGAGGATGAGGTCGGCCACGAGCTGCGCGAGCCGGCGGCGCTCGGGGCTGTCGGCACCGTCGGTCATCGGCTCAGCGCCCGCCGCGCACGACGCCCGCGCGACGCAATCCGACGCCGACCCAGAGCCCCACGGCGGTCCAGGCGACGGGAGCGAGGACCGAGATGGCGAGATACGCGATCTGCGCCCAGAGCGGCAGCGTCTTCAGGTGCGCGGCGAAGAACACCGCGGCGGCGATGATCACACCGATCACGAGGGCCGACACGAAGAAGCGCCATGCGCGCCAGGAGCGGTACCGGGTCGCGGCGGCGACCACCTCCTGGATGCCGCCGAAGAGCACGGCGGTGCCCAGGAACTGCAGGGCGTACTGCGGCGCGGTGGCGCTGGAGACGAGGGCGGCCAGCAGGTGCGCCAGGAGGGCGACGCCGGGCCGGCGCAGCACCTCCTGCGCGATGATGCCGGGCAGCACGTGCACACCCAGCAGAAGTCCGTACAGGGGCGGGACGAACCCGAGGAGCGGCACCGTGGCCCAGCCCGCGATGCCGCCGAGGATGCCCGTGGCCACACCGATCGCGGCGCAGACGAGCAGCACGCGCGTCGACAGAACGGAGGTGAGGGCCACCTCCCCAGACTATCGGCGCCAGGCCGCCCTGCGGCTCGGGGCGACCGGGAGAACTCCGCCGCTCAGAGCCGGCGCCGACGACGTGTCAGGCGCACGGCCGGGAGCGGAGGCGCGGGGACGCGTTCGTCGCCGTGGCCGACGACGTGCGCGAAGCGTGCCGAGCCCGCCTCCCACTCCTCGCGCGCCGCCACGATCTCGTCGTGATCGCGTCCGACGAAGTTCCACCACATGACGATCTCGTCCTCGAAGGGTTCGCCGCCCAGGAGGAAGAGGGTGGCGTCCTCGGCGCTGGAGATCTCCACCTCGCGGCGTCCGCGACCGAGATACAGCAGCTGCAGCCCGACCAGCTCGGTGTGCTCGGAATCCGCCGTGTGCACACGCGGTGTCCCGGCCACGCCGACGAGCGCGTGCTCCCAGTCCTCGCGCAGCGGCAGCGTGATGCGGGATCCTGCGGGCACGCGGATCTCGGCACCCACGATCGGCGTGTAGGCGGATGCGGGCGAGTGCACCGCCGCCAGCTCACCCATCACGACGGTCGCGCTGCCGCCGCCCTCCAGCGCCAGCTCGGGGAGATCGGTGTGCTGCTCGAAGGCGGGCTCGCCGTGGCGACGCGAGTCGGGCAGCGCGATCCACAGCTGCAGGGCGTCGAGCGGGATCGGATCGTCGGTGACCGAGTACTCGGAGTGCGCGATACCGCGGCCACTCGTCATGAGATTGAGCTGGCCGCGGGAGATCAGCACGTCGCTGGCGATGCCGTCGCGGTGGCGCACCTCGCCGACCAGTGGCCACGTGACCGTCTGCAGGCCGATGTGCGGGTGCGGCTCCACCCGCATCCGCACCTCCTGGGGACCGAAGCGATCGAGGAAGCACCACGCTCCGACCATCGGCAGCTCGCGCTGCGGGAGGGCGCGGTGCACCTGCATCGCGCGCACCCCGCCCAGCGGCACCTCGCGCGCGTCGAGCACGACGGCGCGGGGGCCGTCGCACTCGACCGACTGCTCGAGGCTCTCCTCGGGGTGGGCGTCGAGTCGGGTCACGGCCAGGCGACCTTGAGTCCGGGGACCTCGTGCTCGCGTAGATACTTCGCCACGAACGGGCAGAGCGGGACGATCGTCTCGCCGCGCTTCGCCTCGTCCTCGAGAGCGCGCTCGACCAGGATGCTGGCGACGCCGTGGCCCTTGAACGCGGGATCCACCTGGGTGTGGGGGAACACCGTCCGACCCTCCTCGTCCGTGTAGAAGGCGGTGAAGCCCGCAGGCACGTCATCGAGGAACACCTCGTACCTGTCCTCGCCGCGTTCGACGCGCACGTTCAGCTCATCCGACATGGCTCTCCTCTGCTCGCGTGCTCCCACGCTAGCCGCGCGCGGGTCGTCTCGGGCTGCGTCATCCGCAGAGAACGCGTGCGTCGGTTGACGAGCACGACCCGCCCGACACCGCCGGCTTCGGGCAGACTCGAGGGATGAGCGCATCCCTCACCGAGCTCGCCCGCGCCGCCGGGGACGATGCGGATGCGCTGTACGACGCATTCCTGGACTGGACCACCGGGCGGGGCGTCGAGCTTTACCCCGCGCAGGACGAGGCGGTCATCGAGCTCGTCTCCGGTCAGAACGTGATCCTGTCGACGCCGACCGGCACGGGCAAGTCGCTCGTCGCCGTCGCCGCGCACGCCGTGAGCATCGCGCGGGGCGGCCGGAGCTACTACACCGCGCCCATCAAGGCACTCGTGAGCGAGAAGTTCTTCGCCCTCGTGGACATCTTCGGGGCCGAGAACGTCGGGATGGTCACGGGCGACTCCTCGGTCAATCCGGATGCGCCGATCGTGTGCTGCACGGCCGAGATCCTGGCCAACCTCGCTCTGCGGCACGGAGCGGAGGCGTCGGTCGACCAGGTCGTGATGGACGAGTTCCACTTCTACGGCGAGCCCGACCGGGGCTGGGCGTGGCAGGTGCCGCTCCTGCTCCTGCCGCGGGCGCAGTTCCTGCTCATGTCGGCGACCCTCGGCGACGTGACCGGGATCGCCGCCGACCTCACCCGTCGCACACAGCGCCCGACCGTCGAGGTGACCGGCGTGGAGCGCCCCGTGCCGCTGCACTTCTCCTACGCCCGCATCCCGATCCAGGAGCAGGTCGAGAAGTTGCTGGAGGAGAACGAGGCGCCGGTGTACATCGTGCACTTCTCGCAGGCGCAGACCATGGAGCGTGCGCAGGCGCTCGCGAGCGTGAAGGTGGCCACCCGCGCGCAGCGCGACGAGATCGCGGAGGCCATCGGCGGCTTCCGCTTCACGACGGCGTTCGGCAAGACCCTCTCGCGTCTGGTGCGCGCCGGCATCGGCGTGCACCACGCCGGCATGCTGCCGCGTTACCGGCGTCTCGTCGAAACGCTCGCGCAGCGGGGCCTCCTGCGCGTGATCTGCGGCACCGACACCCTCGGCGTGGGCATCAACGTGCCGATCCGCACCGTGTTGCTGACGGCGCTCACCAAGTTCGACGGCATCCGGATGCGGCAGATCACCGCGCGCGAGTTCCACCAGATCGCGGGGCGCGCCGGCCGTGCGGGCTATGACACCGCGGGAACGGTCGTCGTCATGGCCCCCGACTGGGAGATCGAGAACGAGCAGGCGCTGCGCAAGGCGGCGGGCGACGCCGCCAAGCGCAAGAAGATCGTGCGCAAGAAGGCGCCGGCCGGGGCGGTGAACTGGGGCGAAGGGTCGTTCGAGCGGCTCGTGCAGGCGGCACCCGAACCCCTCGTGCCGCAGATGCAGCTGACGGCCGCGATGCTCATCAACGTCATCGCCCGTGGGGGCGACGTCTTCGCGCATGTGCGCTCGCTCGTCTTCGACAACCACGAGCCCCGTGCGCGCCGCTACGAGCTCGCGCGCCGGGCGCTCGCGATCTTCCGCACGCTCGTCGCCGCCGACGTCGTCGAGGTGGCGGAGGGCCGCATCCGGCTGACGGTCGATCTGCAGCCGAACTTCGCGCTCAACCAGCCGCTCTCGCCCTTCGCGCTCGCGGCCATCGAGCTGCTCGATCCGGCGCCGCCCGCATCCGCCCAGCCCGCATCCGCCGCCGAGCTCGCTTCGGTCGGAGAAAGCGACGAAGGTCGGGGGATCGAGGGCGAAACCTCCGACATCGGGCCGGATCTCCGACCGGCGCGCACCGCGGGATCGGGTCACTACGCCCTGGACGTGGTCAGTGTGATCGAGGCGACCCTCGACGACCCGCGTCCCGTGCTCGCGCAGCAGGAGTTCAAGGCCCGCGGCGAGGCGGTCGCTGCCATGAAGCGCGACGGTCTCGACTACGACGAGCGGATGGCGGCGCTCGAGGAGGTCACCTATCCGAAGCCTCTCGCCACGCTGCTCGGCGAGGCGTTCGAGGTGTTCGCCTCCAGTCAGCCCTGGGTGCGCGATTTCGAGCTGCGCCCCAAATCCGTCGTCCGCGACATGTTCGAGCAGGCGTTCTCGTTCGCGGAGTTCGTCTCCTGGTACCAGCTCGGTCGCAGCGAAGGGCTCGTGCTGCGCTACCTGAGCGATGCATACCGTGCGATCCGTCAGACCGTGCCGGCCGAAGCGCGCACCGAGGAGCTGCTGGACGTGATCGCCTGGCTCGGCGAACTCGTGCGGCAGGTGGACTCGAGCCTCGTCGACGAGTGGGAGCGGCTCGTGAATCCCGCGGATGAGGCGGGCGAGCCCGTCGTTCCTCCCGCGCCTCCCTCCGTCGTGGCGAACCGTCGCGCCTTCATCGTGCTCGTGCGCAACGAGATGTTCCGTCGCGTGCAGCTCGCAGCGCTCCAACGCGACGACGACCTCGTCGCGTTGGACCCGGATGCGGGCTGGCCCGACGCCCTGGACGCCTACTACGACGAGCACGATGCCGTGCTCACTGACGCCGGCGCGCGCTCGCCCGCCCTCTGCACGATCGACGAGTCGGATGCGGCCGGCGGGGTCTGGCGCGTCGAGCAGGTCATCCATGATCCGGAAGGTGACCACGACTGGCGCATCCGCGCGGTCGTCGACCTCGCCGCATCCGCCGAGGAGGGCGCCGCGCACGTCAGCGTGACGGAGGTCGTCCGCCTGTAGCCGGCCAGGACCCCGTGCTCGTCCAGCTGCGGTGCGCCACACTGGGGTGATGCGCAAGACGATCACGGTTCGCGCGCTCGCCGTTCTCGCCGCGGTGGCGGTGCTCGCGGGATGCTCCGCCACGCAGGCCGCGCCGACGGCCGCCCCCTCGACGCCCAGGCCTACGCCCACGCCGACACCGACACCCGACCCCGTCGACGCTCTCACGCTGGAGCAGCGCGTCGGGCAGCTGTTCATGGTCGGGACCCCCGCCGACGCCCCCGACCCCACGGCTCTCGCCGCGATGGCCGACCCGGGTGTGGGAGGGATCTTCCTGCGCGGGCGTTCGTCCGCGGGGGCGGCGGCCACGGCATCGCTCGTCGCGCAGTTCACGGCGGTCGAGCCGGCGACCGGACCCCGCACCTGGGTCGCGACGGACCAGGAGGGCGGTGACGTCCAGGTGCTCTCGGGCGACGGGTTCGAACCGATGCCGACGGCGCTCACGAGTGCGCAACGCGACGATGCGACCCTGCGCGCGGACGCCGAGCGGTGGGGCGCCCAGCTGCGCGCAGCGGGTGTGGACATGAATCTCGCGCCGGTGGCCGACATCGTCACGAGTGCCGACACGGCACGGCTGAACCAGCCCATCGGCATCTACAACCGCCACTACGGCTACGACGAGGCGACCGTCGCCGACAAGGCGGGCGTCTTCGCCCAGGGGATGCGGGAAGCCGGCGTCCTGCCGACGATCAAGCACTTCCCGGGGCTCGGCCGGGTGACCGGCAACACCGATTACGCGGCCGACGTCGTCGACACGGTCGTCGGTACCGATTCGCCCGACGTGAACGTCTACCGCACCCTTCTCGGTGAGGGACCGGCCGCGGTGATGATGGCGACCGCCGTCTATCAGCGCATCGACCCCTCGATGCCCGCCGCGTTCTCCGAACCCGTCGTGACGGGATTGTTGCGCGACGAGCTCGGTTTCGACGGTGTCGTGATGACCGACGACATCTCGGCGACAGCGCAGGTGGCGCGATGGGCGCCCGCGGACCGGGCGGTGCTCGCCGTCGACGCCGGCGTCGACCTGCTGCTGCTCTCCGCCGACACGTCGGTGTTCCCGGAGATGTACCAGGCCGTGCTGCAGCGGGCCAAGACCGACCCCGCCTTCGCCGAGAAGGTGGATGCGGCGGCCGCCCGCATCCTGGAGCTCAAGGAGACGTTCCCCGGCGAGTGACGGGATGCGGGATCGTGCGCAGCGGGCCACAATGGGCCGGGTGCCGACGTATCTCGGGTTTCTCCGCGCCATCAACCTCGGAGCGAAGCGGGTCTTCCCCAAGGGCGACATCTGCCGGGTGGTGTCCGAACTCGGCTTCGAGGATGTCACCACGCACCTCAACACCGGCAACGTGAGGTTCTCCACGCGGATGCGTTCGCGCGCCCGGATCGAGGAGGCGCTGGAGCGCGCGTTCCACGCCGACCGTGGCTTCGACGTGCCCACGATCGTCTTCACGACCGAGGAGTTCGCGCGGATCGCCCACGACGCGCGGGCGTTGAACGGTGCCCGGCCGAACCTCGCGCGGCACTACGTGTACCTGCTCAAGGACGAACTCACCCCCGAGCAGGCGGCCCTCGTCGAGGCGACCAGCGGCGACAAGGGCGAGATGGTCGTGTCCGGACGCGCCGCGCACGCGCTGCTGGGCCCGGGATACAGCGACGGCACGGTCGACCCGCTCTCCGCCGCGAAGCTGCTCGGCATCGCGACGAACCGCAACCTCAACGTCGTCGGAGCGCTCGCCGATCGCTGGTGCTGAGCACGGCTCCTCGCCGCGTGCGGGGAGCTGCGTGTCTCACTTGTGCACGTTTCAGGGCCTCTGGGCGTGAACGTGTGGGACACGCAAGGGTGCCTGCGGGATGAGCTTGCGGCGCGGCGGTTGCGTGTCTCACTTGTGCACGTTGCGGGTGCCCGGGGCGTGAACCGTTGAGACACGCAGGTGTGCGTGTGGTGCGGGAATGTTGCGTGTCTCACTTGTGCGCGTTTCAGGGCCTCTGGGCGTGAACGTGTGGGACACGCAAGGGTGCCTGCGGGATGAGCTTGGGGCGCGGCGGTTGCGTGTCTCACTTGTGCACGTTGCGGGGGCCCGGGGCGTGAACCGTTGAGACACGCAGGGGTGCGTGTGGTGCGAGCAGGCGCGGCGCGGGAGCCGGCAGGGTGCGGGAGCAGGCGGGCGACGGGAGCCGGCGCGGGCGGATGCGGCGCGGGCGGATGCGGCACGGCGAGTCTGTCGGCGGGGCTGGTTACGCTGGAAGGGTGAGCTCGCCGCATCCGTCCTCGTGGGAGGCCCCACCGGACGACTGGGCGCCGCCGGAGGACGAACCGCCGTACGATCCCTACGGCGAGGGCGGGTGGGTGCCCCCCGACGACGGCTGGGTGCCGCCGGAGGACGCCCCCGCGGCCGCGCCGCGCCGCGACTTCACGGGGCAGGATCCGCGTGCGGTGCTGCACGAGGTGTACGGGTACGACGCCTTCCGCGGCGACCAGGCCGACATCGTCGATCACGTCGTCGGCGGGGGCGACGCGATCGTCCTCATGCCGACCGGCGGCGGAAAGAGCGTCACCTACCAGGTGCCCGCGCTCGTGCGACCGGGGACGGGGCTCGTCGTCAGCCCGCTCATCGCCCTCATGCACGATCAGGTTGAGGCGCTGCTCGCCAACGGCGTGCGCGCCGCCTACCTCAACTCCACCCAGCTGCCCGGTGAGCGGCAGAGCGTGGAACGCGCATACGTCGCGGGCGAGATCGACCTGCTCTACGTCGCACCCGAACGGCTGAACCTGGCCGCGACCACCGCTCTGCTGAAGCGCGGCCGACTGAGCGTGATCGCCATTGACGAGGCCCACTGTGTGTCGCAGTGGGGTCACGACTTCCGCCCCGACTACCTCGCCCTCGGCGAGTTGGGCGCCCTCTTCCCCGGCGTTCCGCGCATGGCGTTGACCGCCACGGCGACCCGCGCCACCCACCGCGAGATCACGGAACGGCTGGCGCTCGGCGACGCCCGTCACTTCGTCGCGAGCTTCGACCGACCCAACATCCAGTACCGCATCGAGCCGAAGGTCGATCCGCGGCGCCAGCTCGTCGCCTTCATCCGATCGCAGCCGGAGGGCTCCGCCGGCATCGTGTACGCGCTGAGCCGCAAGAGCGTCGAGCAGACGGCCGACTACCTGCGTGCGCAGGGGATCGATGCGCTGCCGTACCACGCGGGCCTTCCGGCTGAGACGCGTGCCGCGAACCAGTCGCGGTTCCTGCGCGACGACGGCGTCGTGATGGTCGCGACGATCGCCTTCGGCATGGGCATCGACAAGCCGGATGTGCGCTTCGTCGCGCACATCGATCTGCCGAAGTCCGTGGAGGGCTACTACCAGGAGACGGGTCGCGCGGGCCGCGACGGCGATCCCTCCGTCGTCTGGATGGCGTACGGGCTCGGCGATGTCGTGCAGCAGCGTCGGCTCATCGACCAGAGCCCCGGCGACCGCGCGTTCAAGATCCGGATGGGGCAGCACCTCGACGCGATGCTCGCGCTCTGCGAGACCGTCGAGTGCCGCCGACAGAACCTGCTCAACTACTTCGGCGAGCAGGCCGATCCCTGCGGCAACTGCGACACGTGTCTCACGCCGCCCGAGATCTTCGACGGCCTCGTGCCGGCGCAGAAGCTCCTGTCGACAGTCGTGCGCCTGCAGCGCGAGCGGAACCAGTCCTTCGGGGCCGGGCAGATAATCGACATCCTCCGTGGCGCCGACACCGACCGCATCCGCCAGCAGCGGCACAACGAGCTGGCGACCTACGGCATCGGTGCCGACCTCAGCGACCAGGATTGGCGCAGCATCATCCGGCAGCTCCTGGCGCGCGGCGTGCTCGTCGCGCGCGGCGAGTACGGCACCCTCGCGCTCGGGGAGGAGGCCGGTGGCGTCCTGCGCGGCGAGACCCCCGTACGCCTCCGGCGCGACGTGATCGGGCGCCCCGCCGCCGCGCCCCGAGCGCGACGGGCCGCCGCATCCGACGCCGTGGCCGAGGGGGATCGCGCACTGTTCGAGTCCCTGCGGGAATGGCGCGCGCAGACCGCACGCGAGCAGGGTGTGCCCGCCTACATCGTCTTCGGCGACGCGACCTTGCGTGCGCTGGCCGAGCACCGTCCGGGCTCTCTCACCGACCTCGACGGCATCACCGGCATCGGCGCCAAGAAGCGCGATGCGTACGGCGAGGCGGTGCTCGAGGTCATCGCCGCCTCCTGACCTGTCGGCTCGCCGGACGGGTCCGCGTTCCTTGCGCAGGAGAAATCCCCCGTCAGGACGATCCGCCGGGAATCGTCCTGAACAGCGGAGATCTCCTGCAGAACGTGCGCGTCGTGCGATGCCGTGCGCGGTCGGGGGAGACCTCAGGCCGGCGGGAAGCTGCGCACCCGCTCCACTCGCATCCGGAACGGGTACGTCGACTCCTCCCGTGGCGCGAGGGGGAGGTCGTAGACGTCGAGCATGAGCTGCACGGGGTAGTCGATCGACTGGTTGACGGTCTTGACCCATCGACCGTCGATGAAGAATCGGATGCGGTCGGGCGACCACTCCACCGCATAGTCATGCGGCCGGGTGAGATCGCCCTCGACGCGAATCTTCTCGAAATCGTCGCGCAGTCCCGGGTCGTGCTGCGCCTTGACGCCGACTCCCACCCACCCGCCGTCGTCGTCGAGCTCGCCCCCGAAGATCTCGCACACGCAGATCTCACCCGAGTGCTCCGGGGTGTCTTCGACGCCGATGGGCCAGAACGCCACCATCGCCCGCGCGTCGCGCACCGCCGTCATACGCGCCTCGATTACGCCGTACCGGACGAGCCACAGTCCCGCATCCGGCTGCTCCTCGCGTACGACGAGCCCCTCGCGGAAGCGATGCTGCCCGACCGATGACCCCTCGGGCCCCGAGCGCTGCCCCGTCTGCAGGTGCGACACCCGGACCTCTCCGTCGATGTCGGGCGCCCACGGCACGGTGTCGTCATCGATGCGCAACTCGAGCCCCTCGGGTCCGGTGCGCCACCTGGCGCTCGTCGTCGCACGCGACGCCCAGTGCGGGAGGTAGTACGGCCACCACCGCTCCCGATCGAGGGCGCCGGAGAACCGCTCGTCGACATCCGGCACGCGATCGCCGATCTCGAGCGGCGACATGTCGAGGGTCCACGTCATCACGGTCAGCGATCCGCCTCGCCAGGGCTCGGTGAAGGTGTCGCCGCGCGTGAAGCCGACCGCACGGCAGACCCCCTGGGATGCCGCGTTGTCGGCACCCGGGTAAGCCACAAGCAGCGAGCGGTCGCCGCGCCGTCGCACGTGCGTGAGGAGCTGCCGCAAGGCCGCCGATGCGATGCCGCGCCCCTGCCAGGCGGGCTCGACGCTCCAGCCGGTCTCGTACGCCGGGACGCCGTCGTGATCGATCTGCCAGAACCCGATCGCGCCGACCGGCTCGTCGTCGACGTCGATGCGGTACATCTCGGCCTCGCCGCTCGCGTTCAGGCGTAGATAGCGCTCGTGGCGGGCGGCGACCTGCGCCTCGGTCTCGGGTCCGCCGATGAACCGCGTCATCTCCGGTGTGTTCGCGCGCTCGAGCACGGGAAGGTCCGCGGGGGACCAGGGCTTCAGGGTCAGCGTCATGGGCGTACCTCCCGCATCCAGTGTGTCCGAGGCCGCCGACACCGTCTCTCCCTCGCGGCCGATGTCGCCAGCACACAACCGGATGCGGCGACGTGGCCGCATCCGGTTGTAGAGCATCTGCAACCGAGTTGGGCTCCGGTTGTCGTGCTCCTACCGTCGAGATCGTCTTCCTCTGTCCCACCGAAGGGTGATGCCATGACCGACGCCGTCGTCCGTCCCGCCAAGCCTGCGACCAACCGTCGCACTCCCGCCGGGGGTGCGCTCACCGTGGCGCACTCCGCGGCAGAGGCCGCCGAGCCGCGCATCGACCTGCCCGCCGTGACCGAGATGCTGCTCGGCACGTGGGGCAAGACGCGCCGCGAGGCGCGCGAGATGATCAAGGATCCGGCCTTCTGGCGGATCGACGGCCAGACGGTCGCCGAGCACCGTGACCGTGTGTTCGGCCAGCTGGGTCTCATCGTCGAGCAGGGCGTGTCGGCGCGCGCGTACCCCGTCGAGTACGGCGGCCTCGGGGACAACGGCGCGAACATCGCCGGGTTCGAGGAGCTCGTGCTCGCCGATCCCAGCCTGCAGATCAAGGCCGGTGTGCAGTGGGGGCTCTTCGGCGCCGCCATCCAGCAGCTGGGCACGAAGAAGCACCACGACAAGTGGCTCGCCGACGTCGTCACGCTGAAGCTGCCGGGTGCCTTCGCGATGACCGAGACCGGACACGGATCGGATGTGGCGGCGATCGGCACGACGGCGACGTACGACGCAGACACGGAGGAGTTCGTCATCCACACCCCGTTCCGCGGCGCGTGGAAGGACTACCTCGGCAACGCCGCAGTGCACGGACGTGCGGCGACCGTCTTCGCGCAGCTGATCACGGGGGGCGTCAACTACGGCGTCCACTGCTTCTTCGTTCCCATCCGCGACGAGGCCGGCGAGTTCCTGCCGGGCGTCGGCGGCGAGGACGACGGCGTGAAGGGCGGTCTCAACGGCATCGACAACGGGCGCCTGCACTTCGACCAGGTGCGCGTCCCCCGCGAGAACCTCCTCAACCGTTACGGCGACGTCGCCGCCGACGGCACCTACTCGAGCGAGATCGCGAGCCCCGGCCGTCGCTTCTTCACGATGCTCGGCGCCCTGGTGCAGGGCCGCGTCTCGCTCGACGGCGCCGCCACCACGGCTGCCGCACTCGGGCTCAAGATCGCCGTCACCTACGCCAACCAGCGCCGGCAGTTCGATTCCGGGTCGGGGACACCCGAGGTGACTCTGCTCGACTACGGCAAGCACCAGCGCCGCCTCCTGCCGCGCCTGGCCACGGTCTACGCGCAGGCGTTCGCGCACGACGAGTTCCTGAAGAAGTTCGACGGTGTGTTCTCCGGCCGCACCGACACCTCCGAGGAGCGCGAGGACCTCGAGACGCTGGCCGCGGCGCTGAAGCCGCTGTCGACCTGGAACGCGCTCGACATCCTGCAGGAGTGCCGCGAGGCGAGCGGCGGCGCGGGCTTCCTCGCCGAGAACCGGCTCGTCGGGCTGCGCAGCGACCTCGACGTCTACGTCACCTTCGAGGGCGACAACAACGTGCTGCTCCAGCTCGTCGGCAAGCGTCTGCTGTCGGACTACGCCTCTCAGTTCAAAGGCAAGGATGCGGCCGCCCTCGCGCGCTTCGCCGTCGGGAGCACGGCGGGCAAGGTGTTCCACGGGGCGGGCCTTCGACAGCTGGGGCAGTCCCTCGCCGATCTCGGCTCGACCGCTCGCTCGGTGGAGCTCGGTCTGCGCGAGGACCAGCAGTTCGAGCTGCTGGCGGGACGGGTGCAGCAGATGGTCGCCGACGTCGCCGCGCGCCTGCGTCCGGCGACGAAGCTGCCCGCCGCGGAGGCCGCCGCGCTGTTCAACGAGTGCCAGTACGACCTCATCGAGGCCGCGCGTGCGCACGGCGAGCTGCTGCAGTGGGAGGCCTTCACCGACGCCGTGCACCGCGTCGGCGACGACGGCACGCTCCGGGTGCTCACGTGGCTGCGCGACCTCTTCGGGATGAGCCTCATCGAGAAGCACCTGTCGTGGTACCTCATCAACGGGCGCCTCTCCGCCCAGCGGGCCGGTTCCGTTTCGCGCTACATCGGGCGGCTGTCGGCCCGGCTCCGCCCGCACGCCCAGGACCTCGTGGACGCGTGGGGCTTCGAGCCCGAGCACATCCGAGCCCACATCGCGTCGAGGGCGGAGCAGCAGCGCCAGGACGAGGCGCACGCGTACTACGCGGAGCTGGCCGCATCCGGCGAGGCGCCGATCTCGGAGAAGTCGCTGCAGAAGAGGCGGTGAGCGGTGTCGGCGACCGCCGATAGCGTGGGCGGATGACCGACATCCTCGTGGGAGAAGACGGCCGCGCTCGCTGCTCGTGGGCCGGTGCCGATCCCGAGTACCTGCGCTATCACGACGAGGAATGGGGCAGCCCGCTCCGGGGTGACCGGCCGCTGTTCGAGAAGATGAGCCTCGAGGGGTTCCAGGCCGGCCTCAGCTGGATCACCATCCTGCGCAAGCGCCCGCGCTTCCGTGAGGTGTTCGCGGATTTCGAACCGGATGCGGTCGCCGCTTTCGACGAGGCCGACATCGAGCGGTTGATGGCAGACACGGCCATCGTGCGCAATCGAGCCAAGATCGAGGCCGTCATCGGCAACGCGCGTCTCGTGCGGGCCATGTCGCCGGGCGAGCTCGACGCGCTGATCTGGTCGTTCTCGCCCGAGGGTCATGTGCCGCCGGCGTCCTTTGCGGAGGTACCGGCGACGACGGCCGAGTCGACCGCGCTCAGCAAGGAGCTGCGCCGGCGGGGGTTCCGTTTCGTCGGCCCCACGACGATGTACGCCCTGATGCAGTCCGCGGGCCTCGTCGACGACCACGTCGCCGGCTGCTGGCGCGCGGCCTGAGCCGACGTCAGCGGCCGGTGTCGAAAAGATGCCGGCCGGAGTGGCCCAGCACCTTCACCATCACGCCGCGTCGGCGAAGCTCGGCGACCGTGCGGGTCTCCTCGTCGATGTTGCGGCCCAGCGCATGCACGCTCGCGACAACGAGGACGTCGCCGCGGGTGAGGCGCCCGAACAGGCGGCTCAGGCGCTCCTCCCACGACTCGAGGATGTCGGGGGCCGGGTGGCGGAAGCCGTCGATGGGCACCCCGAAACGCGTCAGCTCGGCGCGCTGCTCGACGACCGAGGGCATGTCGTCGCGGTTCACGACGAGGCCCACGAGGCGCGCGCCGGTCGGTCGGGCACGCCACCAGTTGCGGTCGGACTGCAGTTCCGTGAAGCACTTGGGGCAGTCGGCCGCCGGGTGGGGCAGGTGCAGCGGCGCGGTCGCAGGATCGGCTCCCGCACCGGCGTCGGCGTCCGTCCCCTCGCTGATCATGCGTCCATTGTCCCCCGGATCGAGTGCCGGTGTCACTCGGCGCCCGTCTCGTCGGACAGGCGCAGCTCGAGGCTGATCTGGTCGGCGTCGAGTTCTGCGAGCGCGTGGCGCAGTGCCGCGGTGCTGAACGACCCCGACGACCCCGCCTCGAGCAGGCGCTCGCGCATGGCGTCGATCATCTCGAGACGCAGCTCCAGCACCTCGCGCGCGGCCGCGGTCATCTCATCGTCGGGCGGGTCCACGAGCCGTGCGCCCACTCGGGTGAGGATCCGTTCGCTGAACTCCGTTCCGTCGCGCCGGCGCAGATCGTCGTCCTGCAGTCGCTCGGATGCGGCCTCGCGCAGCACGTCGTCGAGGCGCCGCTGCTCCTCCCGCGTCGGCCCCGCGGACTCCGAGGGGATCCGGAGCAGGCGCACCAGCGCGGGCAGGGTGAAACCCTGCAGGAGCAGGCTGATGATCGCCACCATGAAGGCCACGAAGATGAGCAGCGGGCGGTGATCGGTGCCGCGCGGCAGGGTCTGCGCCGCGGCGAGAGTCACGACACCCCGCATCCCGGCCCAGACGATGATCGTGCCGTGCTTCCACCCGAGCGGGGACGAGCGGTAGTAGTCCAGGTCGGCGCCGAGACGCGTGAGTCGCTTGCGGATCGACGGGATGCGGCGCATCGCCCGCTCCGGGTTCGCTCTCTCGATCGGCACCGTGCCGTCAGCCATCCCCTGCAGTCTGTTGTCGAAGCGTTCGATGTCGAAGCCGGCGAACCGCCGCGCTCTTCGTCCCTGCTGCCAGATGAGGAAGGCGACGTACACACCGCGGACGGCGACGATGATTCCCAGAGCCGACAGGGCGAGCCAGGTTCCGTGCCACAGGCCGTCGTGCTCGGTCAGGTTCTTGTTGACGACGTCGGTGAGCTCCAGCCCCATGACGAGGAAGACGCCGCCCTCGAGGACGAGCTCGATCGTGCGCCAGTTGGCCTCCTCCGACAGCCGTTGCTCGGGCGCGAAACGCCTGGCCGCACCCTGCCCGGTCACGATCCCCGCGACCACGGCCGCGACGAGCCCGGAGCCGTTGAGCTCCTCCGTGGGCAGATAGGCGATGAAGGGGATGGCGAAGCTGATGGCGGTGTTCGCCGCCGAGTGGCCGACCCACGCGCGCACGCGCAGGTTGACCCAGCCGACGAGGCCGCCGATCACGAGGGCGATCAGCACCGCCCACAGGAACGACAGGATGGTCTCGCCGAACGAGAAGCCGGCGGCGATCGCGGCGGTCGAGGTGCGCAGCAGCACCAGGGCCGTCGCGTCGTTGAGCAGGCTCTCGCCCTCGAGCATCGTCGTGACGCGTGTGGAGATGCCCATCCGTTTCACGATCGAGGTGGCGACCGCGTCCGTCGGCGAGAGGATCGCGCCCAGAGCGATGCCGAGGGCGAGGTCGAGGCCGGGGATCACCCAGGTGAAGAAGAACCCGAGCAGTACGGCGCTTCCCACCACGAGCACGACCGACAGACCCGCGATCGGGGTGAAGTCGCGCCGGAACTCGATCGCGGGAAGCTGCACGGCGGAGGAGTACAGCAGGGGCGGCAGCACGCCCACGAGGATCCACTCCGGATCGACCTCGGGGATGTCGGGCACGAACGGCAGGGCGGCCAGCACGAGGCCGATGGCGACGAGAACCAGAGGGCCGGCGATGTTGAGACGCCGGCCCAGGGCCGTCACGATGGCGACGACGATGATGCCGCCGACGATGACGGCCAGATGCTCCACGTCAGATCACCCCCAGCGCTCGCACGGCCTCGCGCTCGTCGGCGAGTTCGGCGACCGAGGCGTCCAGGCGGCGGCGGATGCGCGCGGGAACCTCCAGCCCCTCGACGATGCGGTAACCGCTGCCGTCCGAGCGCACCGGGAAGGAGCTGAAGAGCCCCTCCGGCACGCCGTACTCGCCGTGGGAGACGACGGCCGCGGAGGTCCAGCCCTGCTGGGTCCCTGCCACATCGTCGCGGATGTGCGAGATCGTCGCGTTGGCGGCGGAGGCGACGGAAGAGGAGCCGCGCACCTCGATGATCTCCGCCCCGCGCTTCGCCACCCGTGGAGTGAACTCGTCGTCGAGCCAGCGGACCGCCGCATCCTCGTCGCCGAACCGCGCGGCGAGGACGTCGAGGGCGGGTGCGCCGTCGATCGTCGCGTGGGTCACGTCCGGAACCTGGGTGGCGGAGTGGTTGCCCCAGATGGTCACGTCGCGCACGGCGGACACGCCGGCGCCGACGGCCTCGGCGAGCTGTCCGACGGCGCGGTTGTGGTCGAGGCGCGTGAGCGCGGCGAAGCGTTCGGCCGGCACATCGGGCGCTGCGGCCGATGCGATCAGCGCGTTCGTGTTCGCGGGGTTGCCGACCACGACAGCGCGGATATCGGATGCGGCATGCGCCGCGATCGCGGCGCCCTGGGGACCGAAGATCCCCGCATTCGCCGCGAGCAGGTCGGCGCGCTCCATGCCGGGACCGCGCGGGCGCGCGCCGACGAGCAGGGCGATGTTGCAGCCGTCGAAGGCCACGGCCGGATCTTCCGTGACCTCGACGTCGCGCAGCAGCTCGAAGGCGCCGTCCTGCAGCTCCAGGGCGGCACCCTCAGCGGCGCGCAGCCCCTGGCGGATCTCCAGCAGGCGCAGCCTGACCGGCCGGTCGGGGCCCAGCATGTCGCCCGCCGCGATGCGGAACAGCAGCGCGTAGCCGATCTGCCCGCCGGCGCCGGTGATGGTGATCGTGGTGGGCGCAGCTGTGCTCATGCGATGAGCATACGAGCAGGCCCGCGACGGGCACATCCCGGTGCGCCCCATAGCGCATCCGTGGACAGGGTGGGGTGGCAAGGTACCGTGAGGATATGACGGTCTCCGAGCTCGACGACATCCTGTACCCGCCGATCGAGCCCTACGAGAGCGGAGAGCTGCTGGTCGGCGACGGGCAGCGGATCTACTGGGAGCAGTCCGGGAACCCGGAGGGCAAGCCGGTCGTCTTCCTGCACGGCGGGCCCGGCGGCGGGACCTCGCCCTGGCATCGACGTTTCTTCGATCCGGAGCGCTACCGCATCGTCCTGCTGGACCAGCGCGGATGCGGCAGGTCGACCCCGCACGCGAGCGACCCCGCCGCGGACCTGCGCTTCAACACGACCTGGCACCTCGTCGCCGACCTCGAGCTCCTGCGCCGCAACCTCGGGATCGAGCGCTGGCAGGTGTTCGGCGGCTCCTGGGGCTCGACACTCGCGCTCTCCTACGCCCAGGCGCATCCCGAGGTCGTCACCGAGCTCGTGCTGCGCGGGATCTTCACGCTCCGCCGGCACGAGCTGGAGTGGTTCTACGAGGGCGGTGCCTCGGCGATCTTCCCCGACCTGTGGGAGGGCTACGTCGCCGAGATCCCGGTGCTCGAGCGCAGCCGCATGATCGAGGCCTACCACCGGCGCCTGTTCGACGAGGACCCGGCCGTGCACCGACCCGCCGCGCTCGCGTGGACCCGGTGGGAGGCGTCGACGCTCACGCTGCGTCCCGACCCGGAGCTCGTGGCGTCGATGACGGATCCGGATGCCGCCACCGCGTTCGCGCGCATCGAGAACCACTACTTCGTGAACCACGGATGGCTGCGTGAGGGGCAGCTGATCGAAGAGGTTGACCGCATCCGCCACATCCCCGCGGTCATCGTGCAGGGCCGCTACGACGTCTGCACCCCGATCATGACGGCGTGGGACCTGCACCGTGCGTGGCCCGAGTCGGAGCTGGTCGTCGTGGACGACGCCTCGCACTCCGCATCCGAGCCCGGCATCGCGGCGGCACTGCGGGCGGTCACCGATCGATTCGCGTGAGGCTCAGGCGCCCATCGCCTTGACGAGGGTGAGGGCGAGCCCGAGCGGGTTGCGGTCGACCCGATAGCGGGTCAGACCCTCGCTCACCGCCGCCGCCGTGCGTGCGGAGACGAACCACGGCGGGGCGGGCAGCACGGAGAAGCGCCCCGGACCCAGCGAGCGCGGGAACGGGCGGAAGGGCCCTCGCAGTACCGACCGCTCGACGTCGGCCAGCAGCGCGGTGTTGTGCACAACGCCGATCCCCGACCCGACCTCCCGCACATCGGAGCCGGGGAAGGCTCCCCAGCTGAGCACGGGTGTCGCGAACAGGACACCGGTCCAGGCGTTGATCGCGATCCCGCCGTAGCGCAGCTCGGCGATCGCCCGCTCGAACCCCGCCCCCATCGCATCCTCCGCGTCGGGATCGACGATGACGTTGGCGCCCAGGGTGCCCGCGAGCGACTCGTTCGCGTGCGCGACGGCGGCGTCGAGGAAGTCCTGACCCGTTCCGGGCAGCTCCACGACGCCCAGCACGGGGGCGAAGTACTCGGTCGTCTCCAGCTCGGCGGCATCCTCACCCTGCGCCACCTGCACGAGCGCGCGGCTGTGCCCGGCCGACCACTCGGCGTGCGGGTAGCTCGCAGCGAGCGCGTGCAGCCGCTCGTCGGCGCGGGGGTACCAGACCGGACGGGCCGGGGCGTCGCGGTACGCCTCGTGCAGCGCCCGTAGGAACTGCTCCCGCTGCGGCCAGTCCGCGCTCAGCAGCACGACCTGGCCCGCGATGCAGTTGTGACCGCTGTTGTGCAGGCGCATCGTCGCGACGTGGGCAGCCTGGAAACGGAGGTCCGCGTCGCTCCACTCGCCCGGCACCACGATGATCGGAGACACGCCACCCAGCTCCGCCGTGATCGGGGTCCGCAGGCGTGGCTCGTCCGTCGCGCGGTCGCGGTCGCCCCAGACGATCGCATCGAAGGTCGCGGCGGATCCCGTGATGTGCACGTGCTCGATGCCCTCGTGCGCCGTGAGGTAAGCGCCCACATCGCCGCCGCCGCGCACGATCCGCACGAGTCCCCGGCCGATGAGAGGCGCGAGTGCGCGCTCGAAGACCGGCACGAGTTCGTCCTGGGTGGGATTCACTTTCAGCAGACTCACGCGGTCGAACGCGAGCAGCTCGTAGAGCACGTCCAGCACCGGGATCGCGGAGATGTTCCCTGCACCGAGCACGAGACCCACACCCGCGGAACCAGGCGTGACCTGCGCGAGACCCGCCCGGCGGATCGCCGTGGAAGCGTCGGTGCCGGGGCGCAGCCAGATCTCGCCCGTGAATCCGGACAGCAGGAGCTTGTCGATTCGCTCGCGGGGGAAGACGTGCGCGCGGATGCGGTCGCCCGGGGCACGGTCGAGGCGCACCCCGTCGAGCGGACTGCCGCCGGCGGCGATCCGGCGAAGCGTCGCGAGGTAGCCGTCGAGGGCGCCGAGCACGGCGTAGGGGCCCGACAGCCACTCCTCGCCGCGGAGCGGGTGATCGGGGGCGAGCCCCTTCGCGCGCGCGGCGACGCGGGCCCAGTCCGCGGCGGCGGTGCCGACCGCATCCCTCGTGGCCGAGAGTGCGCCGATGCGCTCGTCGATGCTCGAGCGCGACCAGAGGGCGGCGCCCTGGCGGAGCGCGACGAGGTCGTCGTCGATCGCGGCGCGCAGCCGGGGATCGAGCTCGGGCGCGGACACGGGCGTTGCAGACGGCTCGGACGCGGGCACGGCGCTCTCCTTCGGGTGGGCCACCAGGTTAGTGTGCCGCGCCCGGCGTTCCGGACGCGGGGGACCGGGCCTGGGGCACAACGCGCCGGTCGTCGAGCTCGCCCGCTTTGTTCGCCTGTCACAGATCGAGCCGTCCGGCTCGATCTGTGACAGGCGAGCGGGGGTGGGCGGGGCGGGGGACGGGGGAGAGGCGAACGGCGGGGTGGGCGGGGGACGAGCCGGGGCGGGGCAGTAGTCACGGCGGCGGCCGGAAGGCGCGACCGGGGGCGCACCTAGACTGGGCCCGACACCAGGGGAGGGGACCGTGGCCGACATCGAGGCGCGACTGCGCAGTCTGCTCTCGCTCAATCAGGCGATCGTCGGCCACATCCATCTGCACTCCGTGTTGCGCGAGATCGTCGAGTCGGCCGTCGACCTCGTCGGTGCACGATACGGCGCGATCGGCGTTCTCGGCGCCGACGGCGCGATCGTCGACTTCGTGCACGTCGGCATCGACGAGAAGACGGCGGCGCGGATGGGGCATTCGCCGCGGGGTCGCGGCCTGCTGGGCGCGATCGTGTCCGAGAGCGTGCGCGTCGATCACGTCGCCGCGGATCCGCGATTCACGGGATTTCCCGCGCACCACCCCCACATGGACAGCTTCGTCGGGGTCCCGATCCGTGTCCGCGAGGAGATGTTCGGCAACCTCTACCTGGCCGAGCATCCCGACGGCCACTTCACCGAGGAAGACACGGAGCTCCTGCGTTCGCTCGCCGTGACGGCGGGCATCGCCATCGAGAAGGCGCGCCTGTACGAGGCGGCGAGGATGCGAGAGCGCTGGGCTGCGGCGACCGCCGAGGTGCGCGCGGCCTTCCTCGAGGTCGACGACGAGCGGCCCTACCGACTGCTCGCCGAGCACCTTCCGACGCTGACCGGCGCGGCGCTCGTGGCGATCATCACCTCCACGGAGCGCGGCACCGTCCGGCTGCAGATCGTGCGCGGCGACGCGATGGCGCGCCAGCTGGAGAGCGTGGAGCTGCCCGGCCACGATCGGGTCGCCCGCGCCCTGCTGTCGACGGGGGCCACCGTCCTGCCTGAGGTGGCGCTGCCCACGTTCGAGGGCGAGACCGTGCGGTTCGGCGACGCGTTCGTGGTGAGCCTCGGCGGACAGGACGGTGCGGATGTGGGGGTGCTGCTGGCCCGGCACCTGCGCGAACGGCCCTTCAGTGACGACGACATCCGGCGCACGACCGCGCTGGCTTCCGTCGCGGATCTCGCCGGGGAGCTCAGCCGCGCCCGCGCCGACCGCCACCGGCTCGCGCTGCTGGAGGACCGCGGCCGCATCGCCCGCGATCTGCACGACAACGTCATCCAGCGCCTGTTCGCCGCGGGGATGCAGCTCCAGGTCGTGTCGGCCGGCGTCGACGACGCGCGCGTGGAGGAGCGTCTGTCGGCGCAGATCGACGCCCTCGACGAGGCGATCGCCGAGATCCGTACCGCGATCTTCGCGCTGCAGCACGACGACGTGGGCGGCGTGACGCTGCGCGATCGCATCGTCGACGTCGTCGGAGAATATCGGGCCCTCCTCGCGGATACGCCGCGGCTCGTGTTCCGTGGTCCGGTGGATCACGATGTCCCCGCCGACCTCGCCCCCGAGGCCGCCGCGGTCGTGCGTGAGGCGCTCTCGAACGTGGTCCGGCACGCCCGCGCCTCGCACGCCGAGGTCCGGGTGGAGGTGCGCGGCGGGCGCATCGTCATCGAGGTCGGCGACGACGGGCGCGGGCTCGATCCCGCCCGCGAACGGCGCAGCGGCCTCAGCAACCTGCAGGCGCGCGCCGAGGCCCGCGGCGGCACCTTCACACTCGCGCCCCGTCCCGGCGGTGGCACCCTCGCCGCGTGGAGCGTGCCGCTGGCGGCTCCGGCGGCCGCATCCGATGACGAGACTTCACGGCAGGAGGCCGACACATGATCCGCGTCTTCGTTCTCGATGACCACGAACTCGTTCGCCGCGGGGTCGTCGACCTCATCGACGCCGCCCCCGACATGGAGGTCGTCGGTGAGGCGTCGACGGCGGCGCAGACGCTGCCGCGCGTGGATGCGGTGCGCCCGGACGTCGCCGTGCTCGACATGCGCCTGCCCGACGGCGACGGCATCGACGTCTGCCGCGACGTGCGCTCCGCGCATCCGGAGATCGCGTGCCTCATCCTCACCGCGTTCGACGACGACCGCGCGAGCGAGGCGGCGGTGCTCGCGGGTGCTGCGGGCTATGTGCTCAAGGACATCCGTGCGAACGGGCTGCTCGACAGCATCCGCCAGGTCGCCGCGGGCAAGACCCTCACCGGCACCCGCGCCGCAGAGCTGGTCCGCTCGCGTGCGGATGCGGTTGCCGCCCCCGAGGTCGACCTCACCCTGCGCGAGCGGCAGATCCTGGACCTGATCGCCGATGGGCTGACCAATCGCCAGATCGGCGAGAAGCTCAACCTGGTCGAGAAGACGGTGAAGAATTACGTGTCCGGGCTGCTTCGCAAGCTCGGCATGGAGCGGCGCACCCAGGCCGCGGTCTACCGCGCCGAGCAGCGCCGCTCCTGACACCCCTGCCCTCCCCGTCCCCTCGGCGCCTCTGGCGTCCCCGTTCGAGGGACGCATGTTGCGGTCTCGGGTCGGACACGCGACGTCGCGGGGCCTTCAACCACGCAACGGCCCGAGGTCCGGGAGCGGACCGCGGGCGAGGGGCGCGGGGGTCGGGCACGCGGACATGACGATGCGGCGCTCCCCGGGCGAGGAAGCGCCGCACCGTCACGCGGCCAGCAGGTCGGCTAGATGAGCCAGTGGTTCTTCTGCACGATGGGCAGCTTGCGCCACTGGGCGCCGAGGCCCCACGTTTCGCCGGCCGCAAGTGCGACGAAAACGATGAGCATGAGGGCGTAGATGATGTGGTAGTCGACGACCGGGTTGGTGGATCCGGTGCCCCAGATCATCGGGAACTCCGCCATCCACATGAAGAGCATGATCGCGCTGCCGGCGACGGCGGCGACCCGCATCCCGATGCCGAGCATGACGGCCAGTCCCACGCCGAGCATGCCGGCCATGAACAGGACGTCGGTCAGCGGCGTCGCGATCGCCTGGAAGATCCCCTTGAAGGGGCCGCTCACGGCCTCGCTGTTGAGGAAGCCCTGTGCGGGTGTGCCGCCGTTGATCCAGGCCCGCTCGACCGGGGTGGAGAAGCCCAAGCCGAAGGTCTTGTCGAGGAAGGCCCACAGGAAGATGAATCCGGTCGCGAAACGTGCGATGGCGACGGTGCGTCGAGCCGCGAGGCTGGTGACGACGCTCGCCTCTGCCGTGATCGGCTTGGCAGCGACCTGCGTCCGGACATTTGCGGTGATGGTGGCCATGAGAGGTGTGCTCCTTTCGATCCCTCGGAGCGGCGGTGTGGGGCCGGAACCTGGGGGCTGTGTGTGTTTGTTGGTTCCACCCTCCTCCGCTCGCACGGGGGCGGGTAGGGACCTAGGTCCCACCACCACGGCCGCCGCTCAGAGGAGTCCGGCGGCCGCCAGCTCTGCCCGCAGGATCGGCGCGATGCGTTCGGCGAACGGCACGCTGAGGTGCGTCTGGTCGTACTTGACCGGCAGCGACCCGGCGAACGCGGGGCACACGCCCTCCCAGCAGCTGAACGGCAGCGAGCTGATCGCGTGATCACCGGATGCGGCGGCCGCCCGCTCGGCCAGCGACTCCATCTGCTGCCACGTCGGCGACACCGCGCTCGCGCAGTCGTAGGGCGAGGTCAGCGGCGAGTAGCAGCGGGCGAGGTCGGCGCCCTCCGGGGGAGGCGCGAGATGGACGATCCGTCCGGGTGCGCCGTACCCGGCCGCCTCCGCCTGCTGCGAGGCGATGAGCGTCTCGGCGCTGAGGTCCTGCCCGTCCGGCGTATGCCCCAGCGTGTAGGCGTCGCTCATCACGACGATGCTCGGGGAATCGGCGAGGATCATGGCGCGCACGTCGGCTTTGCGCTGTTCACAGGCCGCCATGACGCCGGCGCCGTCGTTCTGCACCGCCACTTCGGTGAACCGGCAGCCGTAGAGCCCGATCGTCGTGACGCGGATGGCGCCGCCGCTGTCCTCTGCCATCTTCTTGAAGGCGGGGGCGTAGGCCATGGCGGTCGAGTCGCCGACGAGGTAGATGCGGGTGCCGGCCTGTTCCGAGCCCCAGCTGCACCGGCCGGCATCCGGGCTCGTGTCGGGGGCGAAGCAGTCCCGCGCCGGATTGTCGGCCGAGCCGCGGGTGATCACGGTGTCCAGCGCCGGCGACAGAGTCGGCCATTGCGTGGCGGATGCGGCGGCCGCGAGCTCGCTCTGCACGGCGGCGATGGGATCGTCGCCCCCGCCCGGCTGCGCTTCGGCGGGCGGGGTGAGCGGCCCGATCACCGGCGCGCCGAAGATGCTCTGCGCCACCAGCACGGCGGCCAGGGCCGCGATGCCGAGCCCGGAGGACGCAAGGGCGATCTGCGTTCCGAAGCGGGCCCGCCACGCCTTCCATGCGGCTCGCTCTTCGTGATCGCGCTCGAGGGGCGAGGCCTCCGGCGCGAGGATCGGTGCGACCGCCGGCTCCGGATCAGGGTCGGCGAGCACGGGCTCGATGACGCGGTCGGCGGCGAGAGGTCGCGGCCGGGGCGAGCCCGGGTAGTACCGGGTGCCGGGTGTCCACCCCGCGGGATGCGTGGCGACGACACGCGGCTGCGACGCGGGGGGTGACACGACTAGCGGCCGAGCCGCGGCGGCTGGCACCCCCGCGGCGGGCCGGGTTGTCATGGGCTCGGACGAGCCGGTCTCGGCCGCATCCGAGGCGCGCGGCAGCAGCGGCGCGTACCGCAAGGGCTGCTCGACGATGAGATAGGTCGCCAGCGACAGGACGGCGATCGCCCCCAGAGTGAGCCAGAGCGCGCCATCGCGTCCGGCGAGGACGACCGAGCCGAGCACGATGACGGGGAAGTGCCACAGATACAGCGAGTACGACATATCGCCGACGAAGACGCTCACGCGGTTCGTCAGCGGGAACAGATGACGATGGCGCGGGTCGCCGCCGACACCACCCGCCAGCACGAGGGCCGTGGCGGCGACGGGAAGAACGGCCCAGGGCCAGGGGAAGCCGCCTGCGCCCGGATCGATCACCGCGAAAGCGGTGACGATGCCGGCGAGGCCGAGCCATCCCATGGCTCCGCCGACCACCCGCGGGATGCGGGCGAGCAACGGTGCCGCGGCGGCCAGCACCGCCCCGGCGCCCAGCTCCCACGCACGGGTGAGCGTCGAGAAGTAGGCGACGATCGCCTCGGACGTCGTCTGGGATGCGGCCCACAGCGCCGAAGCGAGCACGATCGCCGCCGCGATCCCCGCCGCGGTGAGGCGTCCGCCACGCCCGCTCCGCGCGGCGGCGGGTACGAGGAGGAGGCTCAGCACCACGATGCCCGGCCACACGAGGTAGAACTGCTCCTCGACGGAGAGCGACCAGAAGTGCTGCAGCGCGGATGCCGCATCCGTCGCGTGGAAGTAGTCGGTGCCGTCCGCGGCGAAGTGCCAGTTCGCTGCGAAGAGCGCGGACCACACCGCGTCGTGAAGCGTGCGCTCTGCGACGACGGCGTTGAAGACGAGGAAGCCCGCGCCGACCGTGAGGGCGAGGACGACGACGGCCGCCGGCAGTAGGCGTCGCGCTCGTCGTCCGTAGAAGCGGGCCAGGCTCACCCGCCCCGTCGTCTCGACGTCGCGCAGGAGCAGACCGGTGATCAGGAAGCCCGAGATGACGAAGAA
This sequence comes from Microbacterium sp. SORGH_AS_0862, assembly GCF_030818795.1. NCBI lineage: Bacteria > Bacillati > Actinomycetota > Actinomycetes > Micrococcales > Microbacteriaceae > Microbacterium > Microbacterium sp. SORGH_AS_0862. Next base: position 1,870,360 of record NZ_JAUTAY010000001.1, read on the forward strand.
CACGTCGACGCCCACGAACCCGCCGCGGGGCCATCCCGTCGCGTGGGCGCCGACGACAGCGAGCACAGCGAGGGCGCGAAGGCCCTGGATGTCTCGGCGGGATGCGGGGGGAGGAGTGCGGTTCACGTGATGATTCCGGCGGAAGCCCGAATCAGTGTACGGGGAGCGGTCCCACGCTCCGTCCCGCCGGCACCCCGTCCGGATGCGGGGCCCCGCTCAGATGATCGACAGCTCGCGAAGCTTCGCGTCGACGTCCGCGTTCGACGGTTCGACGTGATGGGTCGCGTCGGGATACACCACGACGGGGATGTTGGTGCGGCCGGAGATCTCGCGGGCGACTTCCGCCGCGGCGGGGTCGGCCTCGAGGTCGACGTAGGTGTACTCGACGCCCAGCTCATCGAGCTGAGCCTTCGTGCGTCGGCAGTCGCGGCACCACTCGGCGCCGAACATCGTGATGCCGGATCCCGTTTCGCTCATGGATTCCAGGGTACGGGTAAACAGCCCGTGATCGGGTGGTTACGAGTTGGCTAGCGGATTCCTATGTGCAAGCTCAACCCCAGGGAATTGACAACCGGAGCGTGCCAGGATGAGGAATGTCGCCCGCACTCGGGCGTTCACAGCTTCCATCAGGCGGTGCACATGCAGGTCACGGTCATCGTCCCCACGTTCAACGAGGCGCCCAATGTGGCAGAGCTCGTGCGTCGGGTCGCCGCAACCGCGAAGGGCTTCAGCGTCGACATCCTCTTCGTCGACGACAGTACGGACGAGACGCCCGACGTCATCCGACGCGTGGCGGCCACCGCCAGCATCCCCGTTCGCCTCATCCACCGCGACGACCCCGTGGGTGGTCTGAGCGGAGCCGTCGTCGCAGGTCTGGATGCCGCCCCCAGCGACGTCTGCATCGTCATGGACGGCGACCTTCAGCACCCGCCGGAGGACATCGCCCGTCTGGTCGGGCGCTACCTGCACGGCGACGTCGATGTGGTGGTGGCGTCGCGCTACACCGCAGACGGCACGGCGGGTGGTCTCGCCGATCGGTCGCGCGTGATCGTCTCGCGCGGATCCACCGCCGTGACGAAGGCGATGTTCCCGATCCGGCTGCGCGAGGTCACCGACCCCATGACCGGGTTCTTCCTGGTGGACCGTCGTGCCATCGATCTCGACCAGCTGCGCCCGCGCGGCTTCAAGATCCTGCTCGAGATCCTCGCTCGTCGTTCCCTGCGCGTCGCCGAGATCCCGTTCGCGTTCGCGGACCGCTTCGCGGGCGCCTCGAAGGCGTCGTTCTCGCAGGGCATCTCGTTCCTCGCGCAGCTCGCCATGCTCCGCTTCGGCAAGATGTCCGCCTTCGCGCTCATCGGTGCGCTGGGCGCGGTGGCCAACGTCGCCATCGTGTGGCTGCTCTCGCACGCCGGTGTCACCGACCTCGCCGCGATGATCATCGCCGCGGAGACGACGATCATCGCGAACTTCCTGCTGCAGGAGCGGTTCGTGTTCCAGGACATGCGAGAGCAGGCGTCCGGGATCGGCAGCAGGTTCGCGAAGTCGTTCTCGTTCAACAACGTCGAGCTGCTGATCCGCATCCCGATCACGACGCTGATGATCTCGACGTGGCACATCTCGGTGGTCATCGCCACCGCGATGACCCTCGTGGCCGCCTTCGTGGTGCGCTTCCTGTTCCACTCGCTGGTGGTCTACGCACCCCGCCGTGCCACGTCGCCCCGCCCGGCGCCCTCGCGCGCCCGCCACTTCGTCGAGGAGATCGACCGTCAGGCGATCTCGCCCGGGGAGATCTGAGCCGGCGGATCCGCCGGATCAGCCGATCAGGTTGATGAGGTCCTGCAGGCCCATCCCGTAGTTGATCCTCACGGTGGGCAGAGCCAGTTTGTCGGTGCCGGCGTGCACGTAGCCGGGTTCGATGGTGCGGGCCATCTCGTAGCCGGCCTGGCGCAGGCCCTCTTTGGCCGTGTCGTTGTAGTGGCCGTAGGGGTAGGCCATGACTTGCTTCACGCCGAGGATCGCGGCTGAGGCGTTCATGTCGGCGACGATCTGGTCGACCGAGTAGTTGACCATCCGGCCCTTGCCGTTGTCGCCCGCCGTGTGCATGTCGTGGGTGTGCGAGCGCTGCAGCACGTGGAGGCCCGGTGACGGCGCCTGCCGCGCTCCGGTGATCACGAACGAGGTCGTCAGCACGCCGTACTTCTCGACCACGGGAACGGCCAGATCCAGCCAGGTCTGGTCCGCGTCGTCGTCGGTGACGATCACGGACTGGTGGGGCAGGTAGAGCTGACCGTCGATGAAGGCGCTCAGCTCGTCCCAGGTGGGCAGGTAGAACTGCTTCTCGGCGATGTAGGCCATGTGCGCGTCGAAGTCGTTGATGTACGCGTAGTTGCCCTTCAGCCAGCCGTCTTCGCCCTCGGGCCGGGTGGTGAACTGGTGATACATGAGGATCGGGACGCCGACGTCCTCGCTCGCGACCTCGTCGGGGCTCTTCCACGCGCCGTACAGCGTGATCTCGTCGTCGGTGCAGGTCACGACGTCGGCGCCGTTCACGCGCGCCGCGATCGTGAAGGCCTGTGCGTCGGCGGGACCGGCGTACCAGCCCGCGAAGACCGCGCCGTCCCGGCGCGGGATCGGCAGGGAATCGTAGAGAGCGCCCTGCGACTGAAGCTGCGGCGGTTCGGTGATGGCGTCGCCGGCGAAGCTCACGGCGCACGCGGCAGGGTCATCGCTGTCGGCGAGCAGTTGCCGGCTCGCGGTGAGCGGGGTGGGGGTGGGGGTGGGCGTCGGCGTCGGTGGATCTGCCGACTGGGCCGCCGGTGACGGTGTCGAGGTCGTTCCGCGCACGACGGCCACGACACCGACGGCGACCAGGACCACGGCGAGGACGCCGATGGCCGCGACGAGTGCTCTGCGGCGGCGCAGCACCGAGCGACGTCCGCGTTGCTGTCGTCTGGTCGTCTCCATGAATCCCCCGGTGCCGTGCGGTCGGCTCCCCCTGGCGGCGACGACCGCACCGATGTTATCGAGCATCGTCTGGGAACGGATGCCGCGGCCCGCACATACGCCGTCCTAGACTGACCGGACGGTGCCAGAGCCCCCTCGCGCGCGCCGCATCCTCTCCCCGTCGAGAACGAAGACACGATGCTCCAATCCGCCGCCGGCCGCGCGTTCCGCGAGGCCAGGGACTTCCTGCTCGCCCACTCCCACGACATCGAGGCCGCTCGGGCGGGGTTCGTCTGGCCCGATGTCGGAGACCACTTCAACTGGGCCGTCGACTGGTTCGACGAGATCGCTCTCGGCAACGACCGTCTCGCCCTGCGGGTGCTCGAAGAAGACGGCACCGAGGCGTCGCGCACGTACGACGAGATGCGGGTGCGCTCCGACCGCGTCGCGAACTGGCTGCGCGATCAGGGGGTGCGCCGCGGCGACGCGGTGATGCTGATGCTCGACAACCGGGTCGAGCTCTGGGAGGCGATGCTCGCCATCATGAAGCTGGGCGCCGTCATCCTGCCGACCTCGGTCGTGCTCGGCCCCGACGATCTTGCCGAGCGCATCGAGCGCGCGGGTGTCCGGGTCGTGATCGCGGATGCGGCGGATGCGGAGAAGTTCGACGCGCTCGATGCCGACCTCGTGCGGATCGTCGTGGGCGGAGACCGAGCGGGCTGGGCTTCGTTCACGGATGCGGATGCCGCATCCGACGAGCGGCCCGGCGTCGTCGTGGACTCCACCGACACGGCGATCGTCTACTTCACCTCCGGGACGACCTCCCGCCCCAAGATGGTCGAGCACACCCACGTTTCCTACCCGGTGGGTCACCTCAGCACGATGTACTGGATCGGCGTGCGTCCCGGCGACGTGCACATGACGATCAGCGCTCCCGGCTGGGGCAAGCACGCCTGGAGTCTGTTCTTCTCGCCGTGGATCGCCGAGGCGACCGTGTTCGTCTACAACTACCGTCGCTTCGACGCGGTGGCGCTCGCCGGCGAGCTCGACCGCGCGGGCGTCAACACGTTCTGCGCACCGCCGACCGTGTGGCGCATGCTCATCCAGGCCGACCTCGAGCACAAGCCGCGGGCGCTTCGCGAGCTGCTGTCGGCCGGCGAACCGCTCAACCCCGAGGTGATCGCGACGATCGAGCGTTGGTGGGGCATCCAGATCCGCGACGGCTACGGCCAGACCGAGCTGACGGCCGTCATCGGCAACACGCCGGGGGTCGCGCTCAAGCCCGGATCCATGGGGCGCGCGCTCCCCGGCGTCGAGATCGTGCTGCTCGATCCGGTCACGGGCGAGGTGGCCGACGAGGGCGAGATCTGCCTGCCCACGGCGCCCGTGCGGCCGCTGAACCTCACGCCCGGATACATCGGCGAACCCGAGCGCACCGCCAAGGTCGAGCACGACGGGTACTACCACACGAGCGATGTCGCCGTCCGCGACGCCGACGGCTTCCTGACCTTCGTGGGGCGCACGGACGACGTGTTCAAGGCCAGCGACTTCAAGGTGTCGCCGTTCGAGGTGGAGTCGATCCTGCTCGAGCACGCCGCCGTGGCCGAGGCGGGCGTCGTCGGTGCTCCGGATGCGGTGCGGCTGAACGTCGTCAAGGCCTACGTCGCGCTCGCCGGGGGCGTGGAGCCGGATGCGGCGACCGCGCGCAGCATCCTCGCCCACGCGCGTGAGCACATGCCGCCCTACATGCGGGTGCGCCGCGTCGAGTTCTTCGAGCTGCCCAAGACGATCTCCGGCAAGATCCGTCGCGTCGAACTGCGCGAGCGCGAGGAGGCGGCCGGGTCCGAGCGCATCGGCTCCGAGTTCCGCGAGAGCGACTTCCCCGACCTCAAGGGGTGAGCTCCGACCGGTCCACGCAACGCCGGGTGGACCGGAGCCGGTGCGCCCGGGCGTGGGTAGCGTGGCACCGTGAGCGAGATCGAGCACTGGACCGCCTTCTCCGACGACCCCACGGGCGGCAACCCGGCCGGAGTCGTGCGCTCCGCCGAGGGGTGGAGCGACGAGCGGATGCAGCGCACCGCTGCCGACCTCGGCTACGCCGAGTCCGCGTTCGCGACGACGGATGAGGACGGCACCCGCCGCATCCGCTACTTCTCTCCGATCGCCGAGGTGCCCTTCTGCGGTCACGCGACGGTCGCCACGGCCGCGGCCTTGGCGGAGCGCGAGGGCGACGGCCGATTCGTCTTCGAGACCGCTGTGGGCGGGATCGAGATCGAGACGCGATCCGATGACCAGGGACGCATCGTGTCGTTCACGAGCGTCGAACCGGATGCCGCGGAGCTGACACACCAGACGCGGGAAGAGCTCATCGCGCTGCTGGGTATCGAGCGGGATGCGCTGCACCCGTCATATCCGCCCGCTCTCGCGTACGGCGGGAACTGGCATCCGCTGCTCGTGCTCGCCGAGCGCTCGGCGTTCGACGCGTTCGCCTTCGACCCCGCCGCCGCGCGTCGCCTGCTCGACGCGAACGGATGGCCGGCCACGATCATCGTGCTCTGGCCCGAGAGCGACTCGCTCTGGCACGCGCGCAACATCTTCCCCGTCGGCACGGTCACCGAGGACCCCGCCACGGGCGCCGCCGCCGCGGCGACGGGCGGGTACCTGCGCAGCCGGGGACTCGCGCCGCGGCGCATCCGGATCCGTCAAGGCGAACACGTCGGGCGGCCGAGCGTTCTCGATGTGGACGTGGCCGAGACCGGCGGAATCGTGGTCTCCGGGAGGGCCGTGCGCATCCGCTAGAAATTCTTCCCATCCGTTTCACGGAGCACGCCGAACAGAAGATGTACGCCGCAAGAGCGCGGCTGCCTCGCTCCCGGCACCGGGGCGTGTTCTGAACGAGTCGGCACACAGCGACTCTCTGATTCGGAGGACATCATGCGCACCAACAAGAAGCACCTGTTCGGCGGCCTCACCCTTCTCGCCGTCGCCGGGTTCGCACTCGCCGGCTGTGCGGGCGGATCTGCCGGCACGTCCGAGGGCACCATGGCGCCCGAGACCTCGACGGCAGCTCCGATGCCCAGCAAGACCATGGATGCCGCATCCGACCTCGTCGGCGCCGGCTGCGCCGACTACGCCGCGATGGTTCCGAGCGGCGCGGGCTCGGTCGAGGGCATGTCGCTCGACCCGGTCGCGACGGCCGCATCCAACAACCCGCTGCTGACGACCCTCGTGTCGGCGGTCAGCGGCCAGCTGAACCCCGACGTGAACCTCGTCGACACGCTCAACGGCAGCGAGTTCACGGTGTTCGCGCCCGTCGACGATGCCTTCGCCAAGATCGACGCCGCGACGATCGACTCGCTGAAGACCGACAGTGCGACGCTGACCAAGATCCTCACCTACCACGTGGTCCCCGGCCAGATCGCGCCGAGCGACATCGACGGCACGCACACCACTGTCGAGGGCCAGGACGTGACGGTGAGCGGCAGCGGTGACAACATCATGGTCAACGACGCCAAGGTCATCTGCGGTGGCGTGAAGACCAAGAACGCGACCGTGTACCTCATCGACTCGGTGCTGATGCCCCCGATGTGACCCCTGAACACTGACGACACTCCGGCGTGATCTGCCGGACCGGCGAGCGGAGACCGACCATGACGCGACTGCGGATGCGCACGACGTGGGGTTGGGCTTCGCTCGCCGGTGTCGTCGCGGCGGCGGCCTTCCTCGCGGTGAGCGAGGCGGTCGCCGCCCTCGTCTCCCGGGGGACCAGCCCCCTGATCGCGGTCGGGTCGTTCGTCATCGACATCGTGCCGCGACCTCTCAAGGAATTCGCCATCTCGACGTTCGGGATTGCTGACAAGCCGGTGCTGCTCGCCTCACTCGGTGTGGCCGTCGTGATCGCCGCCGCCGTCATCGGCATCGTCGAGACCGTCCGGCCGCTCTGGGGGGTCGTGCTCTTCGCGATCGCTGCCGCCCTCGCGACCGCTGCCGTCATCACGCGTGCGGATGCGGGGGCTCTCGCGGGAGTCGCCTCGATCGCGGGTGGCGTCGTCGGCATCGCGATGCTCCTGCTGTTGACCCGCCGTCTGCGCCGCTGGAAGCTGGCCGCCGCTGCGGCGCCCGCGGCCACGAACTCGTCCGCCGCCGCGAGCTCTGTTCACGAGGCCCCTGATGCGGCCTTCGGCGACTCGGCACCGCGTCCTGCCTCCCCCGAACGGCGCCCGAAGTCCGCGCCGTCCGAGGTGCAGCTGGACCGCCGCGGGTTCTTCATCCTCACCGGCATCGTCGCGGCATCCGCCGTCGTGGTGGGCCTGGGTGCCCGGGCGCTCAACGCGACGACCGCATCCATCCGGCAGATCCGTGATGCGCTCCGGTTGCCCTCTCCCAAGACCACGGTTCCCATTCCGCAGGGCGCGGAGCTCGACGTCGACGGGATCTCCCCGCTCTTCACTCCCAACGCGGACTTCTATCGCGTCGACACCGCTCTGACGGTTCCCACCGTCGACCCGAACACGTGGCGCCTCGTCATCGACGGGATGGTCGACAAGCGCGTCGAGCTGAGCTTCGACGACCTGATCGCCCTCGGACTCGACGAGTACGTGATCACCCTCACGTGCGTCTCGAACGAGGTCGGCGGCGACCTCGTCGGCAATGCACGGTGGCTGGGCGTGCCGGTGCGCACCGTGCTGGCCGCGGCCGGTGTGCAGTCCGGCGCCGACATGGTGCTTTCGCGCAGCGTCGACGGCTTCACCGCATCCACGCCCCTCGAATCGCTGACGGACCCCGGCGTCGACGCCATCTTCGCGGTCGCGATGAACGGCGAGCCGCTGCCGCTCGAGCACGGCTTCCCCGTGCGGATGGTGGTTCCCGGCCTCTACGGCTACGTGTCGGCGACGAAGTGGGTCGAGGAGCTGAAGGTCACGACCTTCGCCGCCGACACCGCCTACTGGACGCCTCGCGGCTACAGCGAGCGCGCCCCCATCAAGTTCTCGTCGCGCGTCGACACCCCGAAGATCGGCAAGCCGGTGGCGGCGGGCAAGGTGCCGATCGCCGGCATGGCGTGGGCGCAGGGCGTCGGCATCTCGGCCGTCGAGGTGAGCATCGACAACGGCGAGTGGCAGCGCGCCACCCTCTCGTCGCCCGTCAACAAGGACGCGTGGGTGCAGTGGGTGCTCGAGTGGGACGCGACACCCGGCTCGCACTACATCGCGGTGCGTGCGATCAATGCCGCGGGTGAGCTGCAGATCGAGGAGTCCGCGCCGATCGCCCCCGACGGGTCGTCCGGCTGGCAGCGCACGCTCGTGACGGTGAGCTGACCCGGCGCGCTCTCTCCAGTTCGCGAGTCTCACGGGCAGAAGAGGGACGGTCCGGTAGCACGGCGCGGGTCGAGGCGCCATCGGATGGGCGGGCCGCATCCGTCGCCGTAGCGTGACGAGCGCGAGGAGGTGGCATGGGGCGCGAGGTGCGCGTGGGCATATCCGGGTGGAACTACCCGTCGTGGCGGGGCGACTTCTACCCTGCAGGGCTCGCGCACGCACGGGAGCTCGCCTACGTCGTCGAGCGGATGCGGAGCGTCGAGCTCAACGGATCCTTCTACTCGTTGCAGCGCCCCACGAGCTATCAACGCTGGCGGGATGCGGTGCCGGACGACTTCGTCTTCGCCATCAAGGGCTCGCGCTACATCACCCACATGCTCCGCCTGCGAGATGTCGACCAGGCGTTGGCGAACTTCTTCGCGTCGGGGGTGCTGGCTCTCGGATCCAAACTCGGCCCGGTGCTGTGGCAGCTTCCGGAGCGCGAGGAGTTCGACGCCGACGTGCTCGAGGACTTCCTGTCGCGTCTACCGATGTCGACGGGCGCCGCGGTGGAACTCGCCCGACGCCATGATGCGAGGGTCGAGGGGCGCGCGTGGCTCGAGATCGACGAGGACCGGCCCCTTCGCCACGCGTTGGAGCCACGGGCGCTCTCGTTCGAGTCCCCGGACCTCGTGCCGCTGCTGCGGGACCACGACGTGGCGCTGGTCGCCGCCGACTCGGCGGGAACCTGGCCCGGATTCGGTGAGCAGACCGCATCCTTCGCCTACGCGCGCCTGCACGGGTCGACGGATCTGTACGCGAGCGGATACACGGATGCGGAACTCGACGCCTGGGCGGAGCGCATCTCCGGGTGGTCGGGCGACGTGTACGTGTACTTCGACAACGACGCGCGCGGACGGGCGCCGCACGACGCCCTCGCGCTCGCGGCGCGGGTGTGATGCTCTGCGAATCAGTGGCGGGCGGGGCTCAGGCCAGCGAGTAGCCTGCCTCGTCGATCGCTGCGGCGATCGCCTGCGAGTCCACGGGGGATGCGGCGCGGAACGTGACACGCGAGGTGCCGCCGGCCTGCAGGTCGACCGACACGTCCGTCACGCCGTCGATCGCGGTGAGCTCCTGGGTGACGGCCGACACACAGTGCGCGCACGTCATCCCGGTGACGAGGATCTCCTGGGCGTCGGCCGCTGCCGGCTCGGATGCATGGTGGTCGCCGTGACCGCCGCAGGCGCAGGCCGCCTTGGGCTCGGTGCGGCCGAACTCGATGGGTTGAATCATGTGTGCTCCGTTCCGCCGCCCAGCATACCCCTAGGGGGTATCCGACGCGAGTGGCTGCCCACACTCTACGGCGGTGTGGATAACGCGCTCCAGGCGTGTGGCCGTCTGTAAGCTCCCTCCGTGCCGACCTCTCGCCCGCTCACCCGACTCTTCGCCGCCCTCGCACTCGGATGCGGGGCCGCGCTGCTCGCATCGTGCGCCGCCGCTGCTCCGGCTCCAGCAGAACAGGAGCCGGACACGGGCAGCGGACCGTCGCCTGAGCCGGCTGCCGGAGGCTCACCGGCCGGCGGCGGCGAGTACACGGTGGCGGATGTCGTCGCACGCTATCCCTCATGCGCCGCCGTCGGTGCGCTCGTCTCCGCACAGATCGAGGGGATGGAGATCATCGACGACGTCGTGGACAGCGAGTCGGTCGATTGCCTCTGGAAGTCGCCCACCAACGCCGATGTCATCGCGACCTTCGGTGTGACGGTCGACGCCAACATGGGCGCGGACGACGTTCCCACGAAGGAGATCATCGAGCTGTCCGGACTCGAGTACGTGCCGGATGCGGGACTCGAGGCTGCCGGCGGCATCGCGAACCTCGGCCGCGCGGTCGGAGACCTTCGAAGTCTGACGACGGTCACGAACGTGCCCGGCGTCTACGTGACGTTCACGCAGACGCTGCTGGGGGTCGATCCCGACTTCGGCGGTACCCCGGCCGTGGCCGCCGCGAAGCAGCTGCTCGGCATCGACGGCTGACCTCGCGGCGACCCTCGCCCTCTCGAGCGGTTCTACCCTCGAGAGGTGACCTCTCGACAGCCCCCGTGGGTGTGCCCCACCTGCGGCGATGCGCTGCGGTTCGAGATTCTCGACGACGAGGCATTCCTCGTCGCGTGGTCGTGCCTGAACTGCGGCCTCGTCCGCGTCACCGAACCCGCCTGAGCCCTCCGCTCGTTGAGCGAGCGCAGCGAGACGAAACGCACCGCCGGCGCCCGCATCCGGTCAACCGGCCATCCGCTCCGACACGGGTCGCCGGCGAAGCGCAGCGTCGCCCACTTCCGGTCCGCGGTAGACCATGTCCATCGCGCCGACGCTCTCGCCGGGGGCGACGATGGCGTCGATGCGGTCGAGCACCTCGTCCGACAGAGCGATCTCCACGCCGGCGAGCGTGGATTCCAGCTGCTCCATCGTCCGCGGTCCGATGATCGCCGAGGTCACTCCCGGGTGGGCGAGAGTGAACGCCATCGCCAGGTGTGAGAGGGGGAGGCCGACCTCGTCCGCCAGCGCGACGAGCTGCTCGATCGTGGCCAGCCGGCGCTCGTCGCGGAAGTGCTGCATGCCGGTGCCGGCGCGGAAGTTGTCGTTGACCTGGCCCGCCCGGTACTTGCCGGACAGCGCGCCGCCGGCGAGCGGGCTGTAGACGAGTGTGCCCATTCCGTACCGCTGCGCGACGGGAAGGATCTCGCGCTCGATCTCCCTGTCGAGGATCGAGTAGTTCGGCTGCTCCGTGCGGAAGCGCTCGAAGCCGCGGCGGTCGGACACCCACTGCGCCTCGACGATCTCGGAGCCGCGCATCGACGAGGACCCGATCGCGCGGACCTTCCCCTGGCGGACCAGATCCGTCAGTGCGGAGAGGGTCTCCTCGATGTCCGTGTCGGGGTCGGGGCGGTGGAGCTGATAGAGGTCGATGTAGTCGGTGTCGAGGTTGCGGAGCGAGCGCTCGACCGCATCCATGATCCAGCGACGGGACGCGCCTCGGTGGTTGATGTCGTCGTCGACCGGCCCGTAGAACTTGGTGGCGAGCACGACCTGGTCGCGGCGGCCGCGGAGCGCTTCGCCGACCACCTCTTCGGAGTCGCCGTAGCGGTCCGCCGTGTCGACGACGTTGATGCCGGCGTCGAGGGCGCGGTGGATGATCCGGATGCCCTCCTGCCGGTCCGGGTTGCCGTACGAGCCGAGCATCATGGCGCCGAGGGCGTAGGGGGTCACCTTGATGCCGGTGCGGCCGAGGGTGCGGTACTGCATGAGTTCCTCCGCTAGTCTGCGGAATACGGAACAGCGTTCCGCTCTCGCTCACAATACGGAACACTGTTCCGTTTGGCAAGGAGGTCTCGCCGACGTGTCCGTGGAACCGGCTGCCGCAGCGCCTCGTCGCCCCCGTGCGGATGCGGCCCACAACTCCGCCGCGCTCCTCGCTGCCGCGCGGGTCGTGTTCGCCCGCTCGGGCGTCGATGCTCCTGCGCGCGAGATCGCCGCGGAGGCCGGCGTGGGCGTCGGCACGCTCTACCGGCACTTCCCTCACCGCGCAGCACTCGTCGCCGCGGTGTTCACGACGGAGATCGACGCCACGGCCGCCGCTGCTGCGGAACTGCTCGACGAGCTGCCCCCGGGCGAGGCGCTTGATCAATGGGTCGAGCGATTCACCCGGTTCGTGGCCACGAAGCAGGGCCTCTCGGCGGCGCTGCAATCCGGAGATCCGGCGTTCGAGTCACTGCCGGCCCACTTCGTCGCGAAGCTGGGGCCGGCCATCCGCATGCTCCTGGATGCGGCAGCGGATGCGGGCGAGGTGCGGCCGGGCGTCGATCCGATCCAGCTGCTGCAGGCGATCGGCGACCTCAGCCACCGCGCGCCGTCGGCGGACGGTTCGCCGAACGCGATGGTCCGCCTCCTGCTCGACGGGCTCCGGCTGCACTAGGGGCCAGGGCTATTCGCGTTTCGTCTCGCTACGCCGGCGCGCCCTACGCGGCGCAGCGGAGCCCGGTCATCACTGGTCGTCCGCATCAGAGCGTGCGCGAGCGTGCGCGATGGCCTTTGCGAGCACCGCATCATCATGGCGGACGTCGAATCGCTCACAGAACATGCTCAGTCGGGTCATTCCTTCGTCAATGTCTCCGACAGCAATCTGCAAGAGTCCTCGGGCGAGATCCGTCTGGACGTAGTTGTGCGTCCCGAATCTCCGGAAGGTCATGGCAGCTCGGACTCTCATGAGCTCGAGCAGGTCCGCGATGGTGACCACGCCGGAGAAATCCTGAGAGGCCTTCGTCCAGGCGTCCCGTGCGACGGCGGCGACGCGTCGTGCGGAGTCGGTTGCGGCGAGAGAGCACCATCGCGGGACGATGCCGGCATCATCGATCGGATCGAGGGGGACATCGAAGTCGGCACTCCTGGCAGTTCTCTTCCACGAGAAGCGGCCGCGGCGGAACTTGGGAACGAAGTCGACGCCGAACCCCCACGTCGCGGAGTACTGCGCTCCCTTCATTGCCTGAAACTCAAGGATGCGTCTGATGCCGCTGTGTGGTTCGCTCACCCAACGTCGGTCAGATGTCCGCTCGAATCCATCTGGCGCTGCTTGGCGAAGGGCCTCCAGGGTGGATGCCGGCAGACCATAGGCCGGGATATCTCTCCTCACGGTCGCCCAAGATACTTCGGTCGGGTCTCATCGCGCGCGATCTTCACAGCCACACCCATCGAACGTGCGTCGCTCGCTCAACGAACGGGGAGCGGCGATGCGCCGACGAGCACAGGGAAAAGCAAAACCCCCGCCATGTAGAAGCTAGGCGAGGGTTTCTGGGACCGTTGTAATGACGGTCCTTGTGGCTCCGACGGGCGTCGATCCCGTGACCTCACGATTTTCAGTCGTGCGCTCTACCAACTGAGCTACAGAGCCCCGCGGCATCCGTATCGCGCGAGGCGACGCGATGCCGCGTCCTAAACGAAAGGCCCTTCGAGAAGGGCCCGTCGCTCAGAGCGACCCTGACGGGACTTGAACCCGCGACCTCCGCCGTGACAGGGCGGCACGCTAACCAACTGCGCTACAGGGCCATGCTTGTTCAATTGTATTCGGTTGTGTGACCCCAACGGGATTCGAACCCGTGCTACCGCCGTGAAAGGGCGGCGTCCTAGGCCGCTAAACGATGGGGCCGGATGAACCCTTCGGGCTCACGCTTACCGAAGAGCAAGCATAGGCGAGGTTCCGGCAAATGCGAAATCGGGTCCGAACGCCCGCGCGCGTCGCTGCCCGGCGGGCCGTCGATGAGGGGAGAGGATGGCGCGGGACCGCCCGCATCCTGCGCTCGAAGAACCCGTTGCGGATGTGACTGATGTTGTTAGTGTTGTCGGTGTTGCGCCGGTGAATGAGGGGCTGTTGTGTCTGCCGAAGATCTGTCCGGAGCGGAAGAGGACTGCGGTTGCGGCCCCACCGCCCAAGAGAAGCGCGCCCTCTGGCCCACGGTGACCCGCCGCGTCGCGCTGGGTGCCGGCGCACTCGGGGTCGTCGGACTCGCCGCGCTGGCCGGCCCGCTCCAGCCCCGCGCGCTCGCGATCGAGGGCTACCCCTCGTGGGACGACGTTCAGAACGCGAAGAACAACGAAGCGGCGAAGAACGCCGAGATCCAGCGCATCGAGACGTTGATCGCGCAGCTGCAGGCCGATGTCGCGGCGAAGCAGGCGATCGCCGACCAGAAGTCGCAGGAGTACTTCACCGCGCAGCAGGCATACTTCGACGCCGCTGCGCGCGCCGACAACCTGCAGTCGCAGGCCGACGCGCAAGCCGCCGCCGCGACGGAGGCGGCGAACAAAGCGGGGCGCGTCGCCAGCCAGCTCTACAAGGCCGGCGGCGACGACACATCGCTGCAGCTCTTCTTCGCGGGCTCCGCTGCCGGTGCCGATGACCTGCTCGCCCGCCTCGGCACGATGGACAAGCTCCTCGAGCGCAACCAGGACGTCTACGCGGCCGCCGTCTCGGCCAGGAACGCCGCCCAGTCGCTGACCGCGCAGGCCACCACCGCTCGTGACGAGCGCGACAAGCTGCAGAAGGCGGCCGAGCAGGCCATGCAGGAGGCGCAGGCCGCGGCGGATGCCGCGCAGGCCGCCCTCGACGCGCAGAACCAGAACCTCGGCACCCTGCAGGCCCAGCTGGCCGCACTCAAGGACACGACCGCGAAGACCGTCGCCGACTACCAGGCCGGTGTGGCCGAGCAGAAGCGTCGCGACGAAGCGGCCCGTCAGGCCGCCGCGGAAGCAGCGCGCCGCGCCGCAGAAGAGGCGGCGAAGAACAACCCCGGCGGTGGCGGTGGCGGCGGCGGGGGAGGCGGCGGTGGCGGCGGCTCAGGCTGGGTGCGGCCCGCCGGCGGCAGCATCACCTCCGAGTACGGCCAGCGCTACGCCCAGTGCGGTCCGAGCTACTGCGCGAGCAGCTTCCACTACGGCACCGATTTCGGCGCGGGATGCTGGGGCAACATCTACGCGGCGTCCTCCGGGACGGTGACCTTCGCCGGCGGCAACGGCGGCTACGGCAACTACATCCGCATCGACCACGGCGGCGGCTACGGCACCGGCTACGCCCACATCTCCAACGGCGGCATCTACGTGTCGCGCGGCCAGTGGGTCAACGCGGGCGACGTCATCGCCGGCGTCGGCAACACCGGCAACTCCTTCGGCTGCCACCTCCACTTCGAGGTCTACACCCCGAGCGGAACCGTCAACCCCCGGCCGTTCATGGCGGCGCGCGGCGTCGGCTTCTGAGCCCGACACCCAGACAGAAGAGAGCGGATGCGGCCGGTGCCGCATCCGCTCTCTTCGTCTGAGAGGTCTCAGAGCGAGTTCGGGGCCTGGCCCTCACCCTGCGTCTTGGTCTGACCCTCGTGCTCCTCGAAGCGTGTGAAGGCCTCCGCCACGAGACGCTCGGCCTCCGCGGCGTTCGCCCACTCGTCCACCTTGACCCACTTGTTGGGCTCGAGGTCCTTGTAGTGCTCGAAGAAGTGGCCGATCTCGCCCTTGGTCCACTCGTCGATGTCGTCGACGTCCTGGATGTGGGCCCAGCGCGGGTCCTTCGCCAGCACGGCGACGACCTTGTCGTCACCGCCGGCCTCGTCGCTCATCTTCAGCACGGCGACGGGGCGCACCTTCGCGAGCACGCCGGGGTAGATGTCACGGTCGAGCAGCACGAGCACGTCGAGCGGGTCGCCGTCCTCGCCGAGGGTGTTCTCGAAGAAGCCGTAGTTGCTGGGGTAGCCCATGGGCGTGAACAGAACGCGGTCCAGGAAGACCCGGCCCGTGCCGTGGTCGACCTCGTACTTCACGCGGCTGCCGCGCGGGATCTCGATGACGGCGTCGTATGCGCCCATTCCTGTGCTCCTTCGGAAGTTCAGCGGATTCGCCAGACAGCCTAGTCGGCCCGTCTCGGCGGTTCCGCGGGCAGGACTCAGCCAGAACCGGACCGAAGAGGGCCCGGACACTGCTCGCGGCTGAGCGCTCGCCGCCCCCGCCAGTAGCGTGGTGGCATGCGACCCGGACTCGATCACGCCACCGCCGCGGTGCGCCGCGCCGTCCGCGCGGTGCTCGAACCCCGGCGCGGACAGGCCGTCGTCGTCGGACTCTCGGGCGGGGCCGACTCCCTCGCCCTCACGGCGGCCGTCGCCTTCGAAGCCGCCGCCCTCGACGTACGGGCGATCGCGGTGACGGTCGATCACGGGCTCCAGGACGGATCGGATGCGGTCGCCGCACGCGCAGCCGCTCTCGCCCGCGGGCTCGGTCTCGCCGCCGAGGTCGTGCGGGTCGAGGTGTCGGCCGAGGGGGAGGGGCCGGAGGCCGCCGCCCGCAAGGCCCGTCGCGCGGCGCTCGCGGCGGCCGCGTCGCGACGCGACGCATCCGCGGTGCTGCTCGCCCACACCCTCGACGACCAGGCCGAGACCGTGCTGCTCGGGCTCGCCCGGGGCTCGGGGGCGACGAGCCTCGGCGGGATGGCGCCGGAGCGTCGGGACGACGTCGGCCTCACGTGGCTCCGGCCGCTCCTGGGCATCTCGCGCGCCACGACCCTCGCCGCCTGCGCCGCGGCCGGACTGGAGTCGTGGCACGACCCGCACAACGACGATCCGGCGTTCGCCCGCGTCCGCGTGCGTCAGCGGGTGCTGCCGGTGCTCGAGCGCGAGCTGGGCCCCGGCATCGCCGACGCCCTCGCGCGTACCGCCGAGCAGCTGCGAGAGGATGCGGCGGCCTTCGCCGAGATGATCGACGAGACCATCGAGGACATCGTCGAGCCCGCCGAGGCAGGGATCGCCGTCTCGGTCGCAGCCCTCGCCGCCAACCCTTCGGCGCTGCGCACCCGCATCCTCCGCCATGTCGTGGCCAGCGAGTTCCACGTCTCGCTCACGCACCGCCAGACGCAGGAGGTGGAGCGGCTGGTCACCGACTGGCGCGGCCAAGGCCCCATCGACCTCCCCGGCTGCCGCGCGGCCCGGGTGGGCGGGCGGATCGTGTTCAGCGCCTCGATCTGACCCGGCCGGCGCACAGGGCGCCGCCGAAGCGGGCACCTAGAATCGATCTATGCGCGCAGCGGACATCGCCGACGACCTCACGACCGTTCTCGCCACCGAGGAGCAGATCCTCGCCAAGCTCGAGGAGATCGCGGCCCAGGTGGCCGTCGACTACGAGGGCAAGGACCTCGTGCTCGTGGGCGTCCTGAAGGGCGCGATCATGGTCATGGCCGACTTCTCCCGTGCCCTGCCGACGCTCGTGCCGATGGACTGGATGGCCGTCTCCTCCTACGGGACCGGCACCCGCTCGAGCGGTGTCGTGCAGATCCGCAAAGACCTCGACACCGACATCCACGACAAGCACGTGCTCATCGTCGAGGACATCATCGACTCGGGCCTCACGCTCAGCTGGTTGTTGGAGAACTTCGCCGCCCGCGGCGCCGCATCCGTCGAGGTCTTCGCGCTGTTCCGCAAGCCCGAGGCCGCCAAGGTGCAGGTCGACTGCCGCTACGTCGGTTTCGAGATCCCCAACGAGTTCGTCGTGGGCTACGGCCTCGACTACGCCGAGCGCTACCGCAACCTGCGCGACGTGGCGGTGCTCGCCCCGCACGTCTACAGCTGATCGCGGGGGCCGCGCGCCCTGTACGCCGTGGGCGAATGCACAGACCCGGCATAGAGAGCCCGCGCTACCCTGAAACGACCGTCGGGAGGCGGTACGTCGACGAAAGGGCCGGGGTCTCCCCGCGAAATGGACTTCAAGAAGATCACGCGCAACCCGCTCCTGTATGTCCTGGTGATCGGGCTGTTCCTCATCGTTGGTTTCTCGCTCATCTCGAGCCTGGGCGCGGCGAAGCAGATCACGACCCAGCAGGGCCTCGAGCTGCTGAGCGGCTCGACGGTCACCGAGGTGACCAACACCGACGGTGACCAGCGCGTCGACCTGAAGCTCTCCCAGCCCTACGAGGGCGCGAACGACGTGCAGTTCTACTATGTCGGTGCCCGTGCCGACGAGGTGGTGCAGGCGATCGACGCCGCCAAGCCGTCCGACGGCTACAACGACGTCGTCCCCCGCGCGACCTGGTTCGACGGGCTCATCTCTCTCCTGCTGCCGATCCTCCTGCTCGGCATCATCTTCTGGTTCCTCATCTCCTCCGCCCAGGGCGGCGGCAGCAAGGTCATGCAGTTCGGCAAGTCCCGCGCGAAGCTCGTGACCAAGGAGTCCCCAACCGTCACGTTCCAGGACGTGGCCGGCTCCGACGAGGCCATCGAAGAGATGCAGGAGATCAAGGACTTCCTGAAGGACCCCACCAAGTTCCAGGCGCTGGGTGCCCGCATCCCGAAGGGCGTGCTGCTGTACGGCCCTCCCGGAACCGGTAAGACCCTGCTCGCGCGCGCCGTCGCCGGTTGAGGCGGGTGTGCCCTTCTACTCGATCTCCGGCTCCGACTTCGTCGAGATGTTCGTGGGTGTCGGCGCCAGCCGCGTGCGCGACCTGTTCAACCAGGCCAAGGAGAGCGCCCCGGCGATCATCTTCATCGACGAGATCGACGCCGTCGGTCGTCACCGCGGTGCCGGTCTCGGCGGCGGTCACGACGAGCGCGAGCAGACGCTCAACCAGATGCTCGTCGAGATGGACGGCTTCGACCCGAAGGCGAACGTCATCGTCATCGCCGCGACGAACCGTCCCGACATCCTCGACCCCGCGCTGCTGCGCCCGGGCCGATTCGACCGACAGATCGGCGTCGACGCCCCCGACCTCAAGGGCCGCAAGCAGATCCTCGAGGTGCACGGCCGCGGCAAGCCGCTGGCGGACTCGGTGGACCTCGAGGTCGTCGCCCGCAAGACCCCCGGCTTCACCGGTGCCGACCTCGCCAACGTGCTCAACGAGGCCGCGCTACTCACGGCGCGCTCCGACGCCCAGCTCATCGACAACCGCGCCCTCGACGAGGCGATCGACCGCGTCATCGCGGGCCCGCAGCGTCGCACGCGCGTGAT
This sequence comes from Microbacterium sp. SORGH_AS_0862, assembly GCF_030818795.1. NCBI lineage: Bacteria > Bacillati > Actinomycetota > Actinomycetes > Micrococcales > Microbacteriaceae > Microbacterium > Microbacterium sp. SORGH_AS_0862. The sequence continues at coordinate 1,889,118 of NZ_JAUTAY010000001.1, forward strand.
GAAGGACAAGGAGAAGCTCATCACGGCGTACCACGAGGGCGGCCACGCGCTCGCGGCGGCGGCGATGAACCACACCGACCCCGTCACGAAGGTCACGATCCTGCCCCGCGGCAAGGCGCTCGGCTACACGATGGTGCTGCCGGTCGACGACAAGTACTCGGTCACCCGCAACGAGCTTCAGGACCAGCTGACCTACGCGATGGGTGGCCGAGTCGCCGAGGAGATCGTCTTCCACGACCCCACCACCGGCGCCTCGAACGACATCGAGAAGGCCACCAACATCGCCCGCAAGATGGTCACCGAGTACGGCATGACCACGGATGTGGGTCCGGTCAAGCTCGGTGGGTCCTCCGGCGAGGTCTTCATGGGCCGCGACATGGGCCACGGGCGCGACTTCAGCGAGCGGGTGGCCGAGCGCGTCGACGTGCAGGTGCGCGCTCTCATCGAGCAGGCTCACAACGAGGCCTACCAGGTCATCAACGACAACCGCGACATCCTCGACAAGCTCGCCCTGGCGCTCCTCGAGAAGGAGACGCTGGATCACATCGAGCTCGCCGAGATCTTCTCGGACGTGAAGCGGCTGCCCCCGCGTCCGCAGTGGCTGTCCAGCTCCGAGCGCCCGGTCTCGCCGCTGCCCCCCGTCGACGTGCCGGCGCGTGCGCCGCAGGTCGGCGTGGCCGCAGCGCAGGAGGCGGATGCGGCGGCCGCCCCCGCGACGCCGCGTCAGCGTCCGTCGGGTCAGGCTCGTCCCGCGACCGCGTAAGGCCGTCGTGGCCGTCGACCGTCCTCGCGTCGCGGACCTCGTCCGCCAGCTGCTCGAGGCGATCGGGGAGGATCCCGACCGCCCCGGGTTGAAGCAGACCCCGCATCGCGTCGCGGAGCTGTACGCCGACTTCTTCGCCGGCGTCGGTGAGGATGCGTCCGAACCGCTCGCGCACACGATCTCGGTCGCGCAGGGGCCGGCGCCGGACACGCTGCCCTCGGGACCGGTCGTGCTGCGCGATGTGCGCTTCCGCTCGGTGTGCGAGCACCACCTCCTGCCCTTTGCGGGCAAGGCGCACCTCGCCTACCTGCCCGCCGAGCGTGTGGTCGGGCTCGGGGCGCTGCCGCGCGTGGTCGACATCCTCGCCTCCCGCCCGCAGGTGCAGGAGCGTCTCGGCGAGCAGATCGCGGACGCCATCGCCCAGGGCGTGGACGCGCGTGGGGTCCTGGTCGTGCTCGACGCGTCGCACGAGTGCGTCACGATGCGCGGCGGACGTCAGGTCGATGCGACGACGGTGACCATCGCCGCCCGCGGAGAGCTCGCCGAGCCCGCAGCGCGCGCCGAACTCATCGCGCTGATCGCAGGAGGAGCCTCGTGAGCTGTCTCATCATGGGCGTCGTGAACGTGACGCCCGACTCGTTCAGCGACGGGGGTCGATTCCTCGCGCACGAGGAGGCCGTGCGCCACGCGTTGCGTCTGGTGGGCGAGGGTGCCCAGATCATCGACGTGGGCGGCGAGTCCACCCGCCCCGGAGCGGAGCGCGTGGGCGTCGAGGTGGAGCAGGAGCGCATCCTGCCGGTGGTGCACGCGCTCACCGAGTCCGGGGTGACCGTGAGCGTCGACACGATGAACGCGGCGACCGCGGCCGCTGCTGTGGCTGCGGGTGCCCGCATCATCAACGACGTCTCCGGGGGTCTGTCGGATCCCTCGATCCTGGATGTGGCCGCCGACGCGAACGTGGACATCGTGCTCGGGCACTGGCGGGGCCACTCCGACGACATGTACGCCCCGGCGCAGTATCGAGACCTCGCCCGCGAGGTGACGGGAGAGCTCATCGCCCGGATGGAGGCCGCCGCATCCGCCGGAATCCCGCCGTCTCGCCTGGTGCTCGACCCGGGCGTCGGGTTCGCCAAGCGCGGCGCACAGAACTGGGAGATGCTGCGGGCCCTGCCGCAGGTGGTGGGGATCGGTCCGCGTGTGCTCGTGGGCACGAGCCGCAAACGGTTCCTCGGAGAGACGCTCGGCACGGACGATCTCGTCCGTCGCGACCGGGCCACCGCGGTCACCAGCGCTCTGTCCGCTCACGCCGGCGTCTGGGGAGTGCGCGTCCACGATGTGCAGGCCACCGCCGACGCCCTCGCGATCGCGGAGGCGTGGCGCTCGGGAGGAGCAGGATGAGCCGCGACACGATCACCCTCACCGGCCTGCGCGGCCTCGGGTTCCACGGGGTCTACGCCGATGAGAAGCGCGACGGGCAGGAGTTCGTCGTCGATGTCACGATGCGCCTGGACCTCGCCCCGGCAGCCGTGAGCGACGACGTCGCCGACACGGTGCACTACGGCGAGATCGCCGAAGACGTCGTGGCCGTCGTCACGGGCGAGCCGGTCGACCTCATCGAGACCCTCGCCGACCGCATCGCCGCGGTCGTGCTGGCGCGCCCGCTCGTCGACGAGGTCACGGTCACCGTGCACAAGCCGCAGGCGCCCATCACGGTGCCGTTCACCGACGCGGCCGTGACGATCGTGCGCGCCCGAGGCGAGCGATGAACCGCCGGCTCGCGCAGGGGTTCCAGGGGACCTCGGAGCCCGTGGCGGCAGCATCCGTCACGGCGGTGATCGCGCTGGGCTCCAACCTCGGCGACCGCGGCGCGCTGTTGAACGAGGCGGCGGCCGATCTCTCGCGGCTCCCGCTGACGACGAACGTGCGCGTCGCTCCCGTCATGGAGACCGTGGCGGTGCGTCCCGACGGACCCGACCCCGACGCGCCCCGCTACCTGAACACCGTCGCGCTGGTGGACACCCGCCTCGCCCCGTCGGTGCTGCTGGAGTTCCTCCACCGCATCGAGGCCGACCACGGCAGGCGTCGCCGCGAACGATGGGGTGATCGCACGCTCGATCTCGATCTCATCGCCCACGGCCATGTGCGCTCGGAGACGGCGACGCTGACGCTGCCGCATCCGCGCGCCGCCGAGCGCGACTTCGTCCTGCGACCCTGGCTCGCCCTCGACGCCGATGCGGTGCTGCCCGGCGTCGGCCGCGTCGCCGATCTCGTCGAGGTGCTGCCGTGAAGCGCACCTCGCCCGCATCCCTCGCGATCGCCGTCGTCCTCGGAGCGGGCGTCGGCTTCCTCATCGACCAGGTGCTGACGGCGTCCGGGCAGGCGACGTTCACCCCCGTTCTCACGCTGCCGATCCTCCTGGCCCTGCTCGGCGCGCTCGTGCTGGCGCTGGGCATCGGGGTGCGACGTGCGACGCGCGGGCGCTCGGCCGGCCCGATCGATCCGTTCCGCGCCGTGCGCATCGCGATGCTCGCCAAGGCCGCGAGCATCGTCGGTGCGGCGATGGGAGGCGTCGCGATGGGGCTCTCCGTCTTCCTGCTGACACGGCCCGTCATCCCCTCGGTAGGCTCGTTCAGCACCCTGATCGCGACGATCGTGGCCTGCGTCTTCCTCGTCGCGGCCGCTTTGGTGGCCGAGAGTCTGTGCACGATCCGGAAGGACGACGATGACGAACCCGACGCCGGGAGCCCCGGAGGCGACACCCTCTCCCACCTCTGACGAGGCGGTGCTGGATGCGGGCACATTCGACGAACTGCTCGAGTCCCGTCGAGAGGGCCTCTTCGTACGCGACGGCTCCTGGCACCAGCTCGCCCGCGCCTACCGGACCGTGCAGCTGATCTCGCTCACGGCCGCGCTCGTGCTCGTGGCCGTCGCGGCACCGATCATCGCGGCCGTCACCGGCACCGGTTGGGTGTGGATCCCGGCGGGCGTGCTGGCTGTCGTGCTGGCCGTCACCCTCATCCTGACCCCGCGTCAGATCCGCTCGTTCGGCTACCGGCTGCGCGAGAACGATCTCGTCCTGCGGCGCGGCATCCTCTTCCAGCGCGTCGTCGCCGTTCCCTACGGGCGGATGCAGCTCGTCGACATCACCCACGGTCCGCTCGATCGTGCCTTCGGCATCGCGCAGCTCAAGCTCGTGACCGCGGCCGCCGCATCCGCCGTCGTGATCCCCGGGCTCACGCAGGACGCGGCCGAGAAGCTGCGCGACGTGCTGATCGCGGTCGCGGAATCCCGGCGGACGGGACTGTGACCGAACCGGATGCGGGCCGCTCCGCGCTGAGCGACGGCGAGTGGCATCGGCTGCACCCGCTGACGCCCCTGCTCCGCGGCGGACTGTTCCTCGTGGTCGTCCTCGGCTTCGTGGTCGCCAACCTGCGGGACCGGCTGATCGAGATCTTCGCCCCCTGGCTCGCTCCCGGGTTCTCGGGCCCGGTTCCGGGCGACCCGGTGGATTACGTGCTCGGGCACGACCTGGTGCTGCTCGCGCTGGGCGTCGTGCTGCTGGTGGTCGTCGCCCTCATCCTCATCTTCTGGATGTCGTGGCGGTTCCACACCTTCCGCATCACGGGCGACGACGTCGAGGTTCGCTCCGGTGTCGTCTTCCGCACCAACCGCCGGGCGCCTCTGGACCGCGTGCAGGGCGTGAACCTCACGCGTCCTCTGGTCGCGCGCCTGCTCGGTCTCGCCAAGCTCGAAGTCGTCGGTGCGGGTCTCGACGCCAACGTGCGCCTCGAGTACCTCTCGACCTCGAACGCGGAACAGGTGCGCGCCGACATCCTGCGCCTCGCATCCGGTCGCACGCTCGGCGAGAGCCGTGCGGGCGGCGCCGGCCCCGCGACGTCGTGGCGCTCGGCGGCCGTGCAGACCGCCTCGCAGGCGATGGACTCGCTCGTGGCGGGAACCGATGAGCCCGAGGTGGAACCCGCATCCGTCGTCCGCATCCCGCCCGGGCGGGTCATCGGCTCCATGCTCCTGCGCGACTCGACCGTGGTGGTGTTGGCGATCATGATCGCGCTCGTCGTCTGGGCGGTGACCGGACCGGGATGGCTCGTGTTCGCGATCCTCCCCACGATGATCGGATTCGCGACCTACGTCGGGCGGGGAACGGTGCGTGCACTGCGCTACGCGATCGCGCCGACCGACCACGGCGTGCGCATCGTGTTCGGCATCCTCACGACCGTCACCGAGATCCTTCCGCCGGGCCGGGTGCACGCGGTGCGTGTGCACCAGCCGATCCTCTGGCGCCCCGCGGGATGGTGGACGATCACCGTCAACCGGCTGTCCGGCTCACGCGCGGGCCAGGAGGCGGCGGAGGCGTTCACCCGCGTGCTGCCGGTCGGCACCCGTGAGGACGCCGAGCGGGTCGTCGCGCTGCTGCTGCCCTGGCTCGACGACGCCGAACGCGCGCTCCTGTTCGATCGCGGTCTGCTCGGGGCCGACGACGACCCCGCCTTCACGACGACGCCGCGTCGCGCCCGCATCCTGCGCCCCGTGTCGTGGCGACGCGACGGCTTCGCCGTGACGGATGCGGCGCTGTTCCTGCGGCGCGGGAGGTTCTGGCGGTCGCTCGTCGTCGTACCGCTCGCCCGGCTGCAGTCGATCGCGTTGCAGCAGGGGCCGATCGACCGCGCCCTGCGCGTGGCGTCGGCCCGCGCGCACACCGTCGCCGGGGCGGTCGACACGAGCCTCGGCGCGATCGACCTCGAAGCGGCGCGTGGGATGTTCGAGGACGTGGCCCGTCGCGCGGTGACGGCGGCGCGCAGCGACAGGTCGCACCGGTGGTTCGTCGAGGACGCAGCGACCGTCCGACCGAGCGATCGACGAGATGAGGAGGAGAACGGATGAGGCGTGACGGCCGTCTGGGCGTCGGGGTGATCGGTGCGGGCCGGGTGGGGCCCATCATGGCGGCCGCTCTCGGCGGTGCGGGGCACGCGCTCACCGGCATCACCGCCGGCAGCGACCAGGACCGCGTCGAGGCGATCCTGCCCGGAGTGCCCGTGCTGGACGCGGCGGAGGTGCTCCGGCGCAGCGAGCTCGTCGTGCTCGCCGTTCCGCACGAGGAGCTGCCGTCGCTGGTCGCGGGCCTGGCCGAGCTCGGCGCCTGGCAGCCCGGCCAGCTCGTGCTGCACACCGACCCGGGCTACGGCACCGAGGTGCTCGCTCCCGCGCAGCGGCTCGGCGCGATCGGCCTCGCCGTGCATCCCGCGATCACCTTCACGGGGACCACGATCGACCTCCGCCAGCTCGCCGCCTCCTACGCGGCCGTCACCGCGCCGGCCGCCGTTCTGCCGATCGCGCAGGCGCTCGCGGTCGAGATCGGCTGCGAGCCGGTCGTGGTCGCCGAGGCCGACCGGCCCGCATACGCGGAGGCGATCGCGACGGCCACCGAGTTCTCTCGCGTGATCGTGCAGCAGGCGACAGGGCTGCTCGCAGGCATCGGCGTGGAGAACCCCGGCGGGTACCTGTCGGCGCTCGTGCGCTCGACGGTCGACGACGCCCTGACACGTGCGGATCCGCGCGGACCCGTGGGCGATACGATCGACGGATGATCCGCACCATCGCGGAGCTGCGCACCCGACTGGCAGACGCCAGAGCCGCGGCTCCTGAGGGCACGCGTGTCGCACTCGTCTCGACGATCGGTGCGCTCCACGACGGCCACATCGACCTCATCCGCACCGCGCGCGAGAGCGCCGGGATCGTGGTGGTCTCCTCCTTCGTGAACCCGTTGCGCTTCGCCACGCACGCCGAGTACGAGGCCTATCCGCGCACGCCCGACGCGGACGCCGCGCTGCTCGAGCGCCTCGGCGTCGACCTCGTGTTCGCTCCGGATGCGGCCGAGCTGCTGCCGGCCGGCAAGGCCACGACCAGGGTGAGCGCGGGGGATCTGGGCCTGCGCTACGAGGGACGGGTTCGCCCGTTCTACTTCGATGGACTGCTGACGGTCGAGGCGCAGCTGCTGAACCTGGTGCGTCCCGATGTCGCCGTCTACGGCGAGCGCGACCGCCAGCGCGTGTTCCTCGTGCGCCGGATGGTGCGCGAGCTCTTCTTCAACGTCGAGATCGTCGAGGCCGAGACGGTGCGCAGTGACGACGGGCGTGCCGATCTCGACGCGGCTGGACACGCTCGACGCGGCGGATCGCGCCGCTGCAGCGCTCCTGCCCCGGGCGCTCGAGGCCGCCGCATCCAACGCCGACCGCGACGTCGACGCGTGCATCGCGGCTGCGCAGAGCGCGCTGATGGGCGAGTCCCGCATCCGGCTCGAGTATCTGAACGTCGTGGACCCGGCGACGTTCCTTCCCGTCGACGAGGGCCATCAGGGGCCCGCGCTCGCCCTGATCGCCGCCTCGGTCGGGGGTCACCGCTTCGTCGACAACGCCGAGATCTTCGTGCGCTGAGCCCCTCCGGCGGCAACCGGGCACCGCAAGCGCCCCGGATAGACTTGACGGCGACTTCCGAGGAGCCCCCACGATGACCTCTCAGCCCGAGAACACCGCGCCCGCCGAGACCCCCGAAGAGGACGTCTTCGAGCAGAAGGCGGTGCGCCTGGCCAAGCGCGAGCGACTCATCGCGGAGCGGACGGATGCGGCGGGCGGAGCCTATCCCGTCTCCGTCGCCGTGACCGACACGATCCCCGCGCTGCGGGAGCGCTTCGCGCGCCTGGAGGCGGGGGAAGAGACGGGCGTCATCGCCGGCGTCGCCGGCCGCGTCGTCTTCAGCCGCAACACCGGCAAGCTCTGCTTCGCATCGCTGCAGTCGGGCGACGGCAGCCGCATCCAGGCCATGGTGTCGCTCGCCGCCGTCGGCGAGGAGTCGCTGCAGCGCTGGAAGGAGCTCGTCGACCTGGGCGACCACGTGTTCGTGCGCGGCCAGGTCATCTCCAGCCGCCGCGGTGAGCTCTCGATCATGGTCGAGGACTGGCAGATCGCGTCGAAGGCGCTGCTGCCGCTGCCGAACCTGCACTCCGAGCTGAACGAGGAGACGCGCGTGCGCTCGCGCTTCCTCGATCTCATCGTGCGCGACCAGGCGCGGGCGACCGTGCGCACCCGCGCCGCCGTCAACGCGAGCCTGCGCGAGACCTTCGCGGGACACGAGTTCATCGAGGTTGAGACGCCGATGCTGCAGGTGCAGCACGGTGGCGCATCCGCGCGTCCGTTCGTGACGCACTCCAACGCCTTCGACACGGAGCTCTACCTGCGCATCGCGCCGGAGCTGTTCCTCAAGCGCGCCGTCGTCGGCGGTCTCGACCGCGTGTTCGAGATCAACCGCAACTTCCGCAACGAGGGTGCGGACTCGACCCACAGCCCCGAGTTCGCGATGCTCGAGGCCTACGAGGCGTACAGCGACTACAACGGCATCGCCGACCTCACGCAGGAGCTCATCCAGAACGCGGCGGCGGCCACGAACCGTCTCGCCGGACGTCCCGAGGCCGGCCATGTCGTGACGTGGGCCGACGGCACCGAGTACGACCTCGGCGGCGACTGGGACCGCATCTCGATGTACGACTCGCTCAACGAGGCGCTGGCCGCATCCGAGATCGACGCCGAGCCCATCACCCCGCAGACGCCCGTCGCCGAGCTCGCCCGCATCGCCGATGCCGCCGGTGTCGACGAGCCGCCGCATGCGACCCACGGCAAGTACGTCGAAGAGCTGTGGGAGCACTTCGTCAAGACGCACCTGGTGCGCCCGACGTTCGTCATGGACTTCCCGCTCGACACCAGCCCGCTCGTGCGCGAGCACCGCTCGATCCCGGGCGTCGTCGAGAAGTGGGATCTCTACGTGCGCGGCTTCGAGCTCGCCACCGGCTACTCCGAGCTGATCGACCCCGTCATCCAGCGCGAGCGCTTCGTCGAGCAGGCGAAGCTGGCCGCGCGCGGCGACGACGAGGCCATGCGCATCGACGAGGAGTTTCTGCGGGCGATGGAGCACGGCATGCCTCCCATGGGTGGCATGGGCATGGGTATCGACCGACTGCTGATGGCCGTCACCGGTCTCGGTATCCGCGAGACCATCCTCTTCCCGCTCGTCAAGTGACTCAGCCGGGCTGAGCCCGGAACGCCCAGTCGGGCAGATGCCCCGCGTCGACCATCGACAGCACGATGAGCGAAAGGCCGTGCTCCGCGTCGATGGCGAGAGCCTGCTCGCAGTAGCGCGCCGCGTGGGTGGATCGACCGAGCGCCCAGGAGAGCCAGGCGCTCGCCGCGAGCGCGCCGGGTCGATACGCGGCGGGAGCGGATGCGGCCGCGAGACGGCACACGTCCACCGCGGCGGTGAGGCGATCGACGTCGGGGCGAGCGCCCTCGCCCATCATCCAGGCGCCCAGCTCGTCCGGATAGGCGGCGCCGGCCTCCCACTCCTGCTGCGCGACGAGGGCGGCATCCCCGCCGTGGACACCGCGCACCCAGGTGGCCAGTGCGATGTCCCGGAGAGCCGGCCGTGCCAGGCACCAGATCAGCAGCGCGAGATCCTGTACATCGGCGTGATCCGCCTCGACCGCGTCGCCCGGCGGTGTGGCGGTGCCGTGGGGCGGGATCCAGGTCTCGAAGAACGCAGGCAGATCCTCCAGGGCGAGGGAGGCGACGAGCGCGTCGGGATGGATGCGGGCGTCCGCCGGGCGCGACCCGTTCAGCACCCACTCCAGCGCGCGGGCGCACTCGGTCAAGGCCCGGCCGACCCGTTCGCTTCGCGCGAGATCGACGTGGGGCAGCGACGCTCCGGCGCCCTGGTCGCCGACAGGGCGGTGCGCGTCCGCATCCGGATCGGTCGCGACCGTGCCGCCGAGGTCGGGGTCGAGGTAGGAGCGCCAGCGTCCGGAGGCGATGTGGAGCGCATCTATGCGGCGCAGCCCGCACGCCTGCGCCCTGACCTCCAGCGCGGCGACGAGCTCCGCGTGCGTCACGCTGTCGGCGTCGTCGTCGTACACGAGCACGGCGTAGGCGTCGGTGTGCTCGACACGGCAGGCGAAGCCGATCAGGGTCGAGGCCACCGCGTCCGTGTCGGCCGCGGCGGGCGGCAGATCGACGCGCAGCCCGCCGCCGGTGCGCCCCGCACGGAAGGGGACCAGCACGATGCTTCGTCGGGGCTCGTAGCCGAGCAGTCGAGGAACCAATGAGAGGAAGTCGGCCGCATCCCGGGCCTTGATGATCGTGGTCATGCGTCGAGGCTGCGCCGTCGCAGCCGGCCGGATCAGATCGCACAGGGCGCCGCGCCGGGCCCGGCCGGTGTGGAGGAGCCGTCGCGTACCATGGAGGGGTGGAGAACATCTGGGTCGCGGCGCTGTGGTCGATTCTGCCGACCATCGTCGTGACGGCGACGTTCTTCTTCATCGTGCGTTCGATCCTGCGCATGGATCGCACCGAGCGTCGCGTCTATTCGCAGATCGAGGCCGAGGAACGCGCCAAGCGCGGCCTGCCTCCGGTCGCCTCCGACCACTGACCGCCCACCGCGCGGCCCTGGTGCACCCGGCCGCTACGCTGAGCAGGATGCGGGCGGGGGAGACCACATGATCAACATCGACATCGATCTCGGATCGTGGTGGCTGATCGCCGTCTTCGTCTTCGACGTGGTGATCCGCATCGCGGCGATCATCATCGTCCCCCCGCAACCGACGCCCCACCGCCGCCATGGCGTGGTTGCTGGCGATCTACTTCATCCCCGTGATCGGTGTCGTGCTGTTCCTGGTGATCGGCACACCGCGCCTGCCGCGCAAGCGCCGCCGCAAGCAGCGCGCGATCAACGAGTACATCCAGCAGGCCACAGCGGGCCTCGATCACGGCACGCTGCGCCCCGGGGCGCCGGGCTGGTTCACCTCGCTCGTGCGGTTGAACACGAACCTCGGCGCGATGCCGCTCTCCGGCGACAACGAGGCGCACCTCATCGCCGACTACCAGGAGAGCCTGGATGCGATGGCCGACGCCATCCGCAGCGCCCGGCGCTATGTGCACGTCGAGTTCTACATCCTCCAGGCCGACGCTTCGACCGACAACTTCTTCCGCGCGCTCGAAGAGGTCAGCGAGCGGGGCGTCACCGTGCGGGTGCTGCTGGATCACTGGGCCAACAGGGGCAAGCCGTTCTACCGGCGCACGCTGAAGCGCCTGGACGCGATGGGGGCGCAGTGGCATCTGATGCTTCCCGTGCAGCCGCTGCGCGGCAAGTATCAGCGTCCCGACCTGCGCAACCACCGCAAGCTCCTCGTCATCGACGGGGACATCGCGTTCATGGGCTCGCAGAACGTCACCGATTCGACGTACAACCTGCGCAAGAACATCCGCCGCGGCCTGCACTGGGTCGATCTGATGGTGCGCCTCGAGGGGCCCGTCGTCGGCAGCGTCAACGCGGTCTTCCTCTCCGACTGGTACAGCGAGACCGACGAACTGCTGACGGAGGAGGTCGACGAGTTCGACCTGCGTCAGGCCACCGGTGATCTCGACTGCCAGATCGTGCCGAGCGGTCCGGGGTTCGAGTTCGAGAACAACCTGCGTCTGTTCCTCGGGCTCATGTACGCGGCGAAGGAGCGGATCATCCTCGTCAGCCCGTACTTCGTGCCGGACGAGTCCATCCTCAACGCCATCACGACCGCGTGCCATCGCGGTGTCGAAGTCGAGCTGTTCGTCTCCGAGGAGGGCGACCAGGCGATGGTCTACCACGCTCAGCGCAGCTACTACGAGGTGTTGCTGCGCGCGGGTGTGCGCATCTGGATGTACCGCAAGCCGTACATCCTGCACACCAAGGCGATGACCATCGACGACGAGGTCGCGGTCATCGGATCGAGCAACATGGACATGCGCTCGTTCGGTCTGAACATGGAGATCTCGATGCTCGTGCGCGGCGAGGAGTTCGTCGATGAGATGCGGCAGGTCGAGGACCACTACCGCAACCTCAGCACCGAGCTCACGCTCGAGGAGTGGCTGCGCCAGCCCCTGCGCTCCACCGTGCTCGACAACCTCGCCCGGTTGACGTCGGCCCTGCAGTAGCGGCGATCGTGACCCGCCCGTTACCGGGCTTTCCGGTGATGCGCAGGCCGCTGCGACAGGATGAGAGTCCGCAGGCCGCATCGCGGCCGCATCCGCAGATCTCTGAGGGAGCCGTCATGCGCCGCACCACGACCCTGCTCACCATCACCGGCTCGTTGCTCATCGCCGCCGGCATGCTCACCGGATGCGCAGGCGACGCCGCGCCCGGCGAGTCCGCCGTGGCCGACCTGCAGGTGGATGCGGGCTGGGCCGACAGCGGCAGGATGATCGCGGTCGTGACCGAGGGAAGCTCCACCTGTGTGCCGGTCGCCGACACGCCCGCCTTCGCGGACGGCGTGATCACGGTGAGCCTCGACGACGCACCGGGCGATGCAGGCCGAGCCTGCACGAAGGACCTCGTGCCGCGCGTCACGCTCGTGGGCGTGCCCGAGGGCGTCGATCCCGCGCAGGCGACCCGCGTGGACGTGCGCTACGGCAACGCATCCGGCAGCGTCGAGCTGCCCGGGGTCGAGGGCCTCGCCGGCCCCGGGACGCAGACCGACTTCCTGCCGAGCGCCGGTTGGCTCACCTCGGGCGGATTCGCGCTCGTGACGTGGGGCTCCTCCTCCTGTGCGCCCGTCGTGGACACGATCACGAAGACGGCGGACGCCGAGATCACGCTCACCTTCCAGACCCCGGCCGCGGACCGCGCCTGCACGATGGATATGGCCCCGCGTGCGCTGATCGGCTCCGCCGAGGGCGTGGCCGAGGGAGTCGGTGTCGAGCTGGTGCTCGTCGGCGACACGTTCGACAACACCCGCGTCCCCGTCCTCTGACCCGTCGGCGCTGTCGGACGTCACCTACTTCGCCTGTCACAGATCGACGAAATCGGCTCGATCTGTGACAGGCGAGCGGCTGGTCCGGATGCTCCCCTGTCCCAAACCGATCGCTTCGGCTCGATCTGTGACAGGGGAATCCTGGGGATCGCGCACTGTGTGGCGCGCGTGCGTTCCTCCACACGTGCTCGCTGCGGCGTGTCGGCGTGGGGATGATCTGCCGTCGGTCCGGAGTGCCTCCAGTGTGGAGCCGTGTCAGGAGGCATCCCCCACGATCTCGGACCCGCATTTCGTGTGGGTGCCGCACGGAAACTCGGTGTTTCCGAGGCGGCGCTACGCGCGCCCGATCTGCTGCGACCGTTCCACGGGGTGCGGGCGAAGGAGCGCGAGCCCCCTGCGCAGTGGCGCGGTGGTCTGCTCGGCATCCATGAGGCTCGCCACATCGGACGAGCCTTGGATTTCGCGACTCAGATGGGCGCACATGAGTTCTTCACCCACGCGACGGCGGCGGTCCTCCTCGGGCTGCCGTTGCCGCCGCGCCTGGTTCGCGATGACGAGGTGCACGTGGGGGTCTTGGCTCCGCGGCGTCCTCCGCGGGGACGCGGCGTGGCAGGTCATCAAGCGGTCCCCGACCTCACCTCGGTGGTCCTGCATCGCGACACGGGTCTGCATCTCACCTCGCCGGCGACGACCTGGGCGATGCTGGCCGCATCCCTCCGCCATCCCTACGACGTGGTGGCCGTCGGTGACGCGGTCCTGCGCGACTGGAGGCTCGAGCCGCTGGCGTCGATTGCCGAGATGAGCCGAGCAGTGGATGCGGGACGGAGGGTGGGAGTGGCGCGTCTCCGGGAGGCGCTCCCACGTTTGCGTGCCAGGTCGGGGTCGCGACCTGAGACGTGGCTCCGGCTCACGATCATCGATGCAGGATTGCCCCAACCCGATCTGAACGTCGACGTGTTCGTGGCAGGTGAGTACGTCGCGTGCGTCGACCTCGCGTATCCGGAGCGTCGCATCGCGTTCGAGTACGAGGGTGAGCACCACCTGCGTGACCCGCGCCAGTGGGCGTCGGACATCGAGCGCTACGAGCGTCTCGCCGCGGCCGGGTGGCTCGTCATCCGTGCAACGAAGCAGGACGTCTTCGAGCAGCACGGTCGCTTCATCGCACGCGCCCGTCGAGCGCTCGCGTCGCGATGGTGATGCCACGCGGCGGTGATCGTGCTCGCCTGTCACAGATCGACGCCGATCGCGCGATCTGTGACAGGTGAGCAGAGAAATGCCTCGTTCCCCTGTCACAGATGTAGGCGAAGGCGTCGGTCTGGGACAGGGGAAGGCTGCGGCGCGAAGCGGGCGGGCGCCGGCGGCGGAGGCGGCGCGGCGCGACGGGGGTCAGTCCTGGCGGACGAGGAGGTCGCCGATCTCGCAGTCGAGGGCGCGGCAGATCGCCGACAGGGTCGAGTACCGGATCGCGCGGGCGCGGTCGTTCTTCAGCACCGACAGATTCACCACCGACACCCCCACCGTGCGCGACAGCTCCGCCAGGGTCATCCCGCGCTCGGTCAGCAGCTCGTCGAGCCGGCAGTGGACGCCGCTCGGCCCGTCGTCCTCTGCGGGGCTCATACGAGGCCCTCGGTGTCGCGCTGCAGCCGGTCGCCGACCGTGAACACGGTGCTGGCCATCGCCACGATGAAGGCGGCGAGGATGACGGGAGGCAGCTCCACGCTGATGATGGGGTTGTCGAACGTGCCCTGCGAGATGTCGCGGAACGCGTCGTTGGCGACGATGTTGCCGAAGAACGGCACGCCGAACAGCCCGGCCAGTCCCGACGCCCCCGCCGAGACGACGAGCGCCGTGTTGCGCCGGTTGAACACCCGCCCGCGCATGACCGACAGCGTCACCAGCAGGAGGCAGACGACGAGCGCGGTGACGGATGCGGCGAGCACGAGTTGCTGGAGCACCAGTGCGCCCGTGCCCGCGAGCGAGAGGGAGCTCGGCGTGATCCACGCGCGCTCCAACAGGATGTCGCGCATCGCCCCGTCGGGTCCGATGGGAGCGGCGACCGTCGTGTCGGAGAACAGCGCCTCGACGGGAATCGCCTTACCGCTGAGCGCGTCGACGATCCGCCCGATCGCGAAGAAGAGCGTGACACCGACGACCGCGATCCCTGCGCCGACGAAGATCCACATCGCGGCGATGTCGCTGCCGCGCAGCACGCGGGCCTGAGTGGGGGTGGTCATGAGGTCCTCCCTGCCATATCGAATATCGTTGTTATCGAAAAACGATATGGCATGACGGGTGTGACCGCAAGCGGCGGATGCGGTGCGCCCACGGCGAACACGGGCTTGCCGCATCCGTGCTCTGGTTAGCCTCGATGTACAGCGCGCCGGAGGGTGCGCCCGATGTTGGCGTCACCTGGCGCCGGAGGAGTAGCCGCGATGTTCGAGAGATTCACCGACCGAGCCCGTCGCGTGGTTGTGCTCGCCCAGGAAGAGGCGAAGATGCTCAACCACAACTACATCGGCACCGAGCACATCCTGCTCGGTCTCATCCATGAGGGCGAGGGCGTCGCCGCCAAGGCGCTCGAGAGCCTGGGCATCTCGCTCGACGCCGTGCGCGAGCAGGTCCAGGACATCATCGGCCAGGGTCAGCAGCAGCCGACGGGCCACATCCCCTTCACGCCGCGCGCGAAGAAGGTGCTGGAGCTGAGCCTTCGCGAGGCGCTGCAGTTGGGCCACAACTACATCGGCACCGAGCACATCCTGCTCGGCCTCATCCGCGAGGGCGAGGGTGTCGCAGCCCAGGTGCTCGTCAAGCTCGGCGCCGACCTCAACAAGGTGCGCCAGCAGGTCATCCAGCTGCTGAGCGGATACCAGGGCAAGGAGCCCGCGGGTGTCGCGACCGGTGCCGGCGAGCAGGCCACGACCGGTGCGCAGGGCGGCTCGGCCGTGCTCGACCAGTTCGGCCGCAACCTCACCCAGGCCGCGCGCGACAACAAGCTCGACCCGGTCATCGGGCGCGAGAAGGAGATCGAGCGCGTGATGCAGATCCTCTCGCGCCGCTCCAAGAACAACCCGGTCCTCATCGGTGAGCCCGGCGTCGGCAAGACCGCCGTCGTCGAAGGCCTCGCGCAGGCGATCGTGAAGGGCGACGTGCCCGAGACGCTGAAGGACAAGCAGGTCTACTCGCTCGACCTCGGCTCGCTTATCGCCGGCTCCCGCTACCGCGGCGACTTCGAGGAGCGCCTGAAGAAGGTCACGAAGGAGATCCGCACCCGCGGCGACATCATCGTCTTCATCGACGAGATCCACACGCTCGTGGGCGCGGGTGCCGCCGAAGGCGCGATCGACGCCGCATCCATCCTGAAGCCGCTGCTCGCGCGCGGTGAGCTGCAGACGATCGGTGCGACGACCCTCGACGAGTACCGCAAGCACTTCGAGAAGGATGCGGCCCTCGAGCGCCGCTTCCAGCCGATCCAGGTCGCGGAGCCGAGCCTGCCCCACGCGATCAACATCCTGAAGGGTCTGCGCGACCGGTACGAGGCGCACCACAAGGTGCAGATCACGGACGGTGCGATCGTCGCGGCCGCGAACCTCGCCGACCGCTACATCTCGGACCGCTTCCTGCCCGACAAGGCGATCGACCTGATCGACGAGGCCGGCGCCCGCCTGCGCCTGTCGATCCTCTCGAGCCCGCCGGAGCTGCGCGAGTTCGACGAGAAGATCGCCAAGGTGCGCGAGCAGAAGGAAGCCGCATCCGAGGAGCAGGACTTCGAGAAGGCCGCATCCCTGCGTGACGAGGAGAAGTCGCTCCTGGCTGAGCGTCTGCGTCTCGAGAAGCAGTGGAAGAACGGCGACGTGGCGACCACCGCGGTCGTTGACGAGGGGCTGATCGCCGAGGTGCTGGCTCAGGCCACGGGCATCCCGGTGTTCAAGCTGACCGAGGAGGAGACCAGCCGTCTCGTCTTCATGGAGAAGGCGCTGCACCAGCGCGTCATCGGCCAGGAAGAGGCGATCGCCGCCCTCAGCCGTACGATCCGTCGCCAGCGCGCCGGCCTCAAGGACCCGAAGCGTCCCAGCGGCTCGTTCATCTTCGCCGGCCCCACGGGTGTCGGAAAGACGGAGCTCGCCAAGGCGCTCGCAGAGTTCCTGTTCGACGACGAGGGTGCGCTCATCTCGCTCGACATGAGCGAGTTCGGCGAGAAGCACACCGTGTCGCGGCTGTTCGGTGCCCCTCCCGGGTTCGTCGGCTTCGAAGAGGGCGGTCAGCTCACCGAGAAGGTGCGCCGCAAGCCGTTCTCGGTGGTGCTGTTCGACGAGATCGAGAAGGCGCACCCCGACATCTTCAACTCGCTGCTGCAGATCCTCGAAGAGGGTCGCCTGACCGATGGTCAGGGCCGCGTCGTCGACTTCAAGAACACGGTGATCATCATGACCACCAACCTCGGTTCGCAGGCCATCGCCGGCGGCCCGGTCGGGTTCCAGGTCGAGGGCAACGCCCAGACCACGTACGAGCGGATGAAGGGCAAGGTCGACGAGGAGCTGAAGCGTCACTTCAAGCCCGAGTTCCTCAACCGCGTCGACGACGTCATCGTCTTCCCGCAGCTGAACAAGACGGAACTGCGCCAGATCGTGGGACTGTTCACCAAGCGTCTCGCCGAGCGCCTGCTCGACCGCGACCTCACGGTGGAGCTGTCGGATGCGGCCAAGGACCGCCTCATCGAGATCGGGTTCGACCCGACCCTCGGTGCGCGTCCGCTGCGCCGGGCGATGCAGCGCGAGGTCGAGGACCAGCTCAGCGAGAAGATCCTCCACGGCGAGCTGAACGCGGGCGACCACGTCAAGGTCGACGCCGAAGGCGGCCGGTTCACGTTCGACATCGCCCCCCGCGGGGAGAAGGTCGCGCTGGGCGCGAGCGTCGCCGGCGAGATCTCGGCCACGCCGGACATCGTCGCCGGAAGCTGACACCTCACACGCACGAAGGGCCGGATGCACACCGCATCCGGCCCTTCGGCGTACGCGCCGCATCCCGGCGTAGGGTTGCACCGTGAGCGAGTTCACCGTGCGGCCGGCGCGGACGGCAGATGTACGTGCGATCCATCGGATGCTGGAGCCGTACGTGCAGCGCCGCATCCTGCTCGGCAAGGACATCGTCGTGCTCTACGAGGCGGTGCAGCAGTTCCTGGTCGCGGAGGACGCCGACGGCGAGCTCATCGGATGCGGCGCCCTTCACGTCATGTGGGACGACCTGGGCGAGATCCGCACGCTGATCGTCGACGACGCGTGGCTGCACCGCGGCGTCGGGCGGGCGCTCGTCGAGGGGCTCGAGCAACAGGCGCGCACGCTCGGGCTGTCGCGCCTGTTCTGCCTCACGTTCGAGGTCGACTTCTTCACGCGGCGCGGCTTCGCGCCGATCGGGGAGCACGTCGTCGATCCGGACGTCTACTCGCAGCTGGTGCGCAGCCCCGACGAGGGCATCGCCGAGTTCCTCGACCTCGCGCACGTGAAGCCGAACACCCTCGGCAACACGAGGATGCTCAAGGAGCTCTGAGGTTCGCGCGCGGAGAGCCGCGGGGGCGGGGCGCCGGGTGCGACGTAGCCTGGATGCGTGAGCACTCCCACCCCGCGTCGTCGCCCGTCGAAGGCCGTGTACCGCCGTCGCCGCCTCGTCGCGCTGATCGGACTGCTGGTCGTCATCGGTCTGGTGTGGCTTTTCATCGCTCAGCCGTGGAACTCCGCCGCCGCGCCTGCGCCGGCCGCATCCAGCCCTGTCGCGACGCCGGACCCCTCCACGCCGGCCGCGACCGATGCCCCCGCGACCGACGCGCCCGCGGACGAGGCGACGGCCGGCGGCGAGCCGACGGACGCGGGCATCCCCACCTGCACCAAGGACGACGTGCGTGTGGAGGCGCTGACCAATCAGTCGACCTACGCGGCGGACGAGAACCCGCAGCTGTCGATCCGACTCACGAACACCTCGGCCGCGGACTGCACGATCAACGTCGGCACGACGAGTCAGACCTTCACCGTCACATCCGGCGAGGACACGTGGTGGCGTTCGACGGACTGCCAGAGCGAGCCGAGCGACATGGTCGTGACCCTCACCGCGGGTCAGACCGTGACCAGCGCGACGCCCATCACCTGGGACCGCACGCGCTCCGCCGTCGACACCTGCCAGAACGCGAACCGGCCCAAGGCGCCGGGTGGCGGTGCGTCGTATCACCTGGCCGTGTCGATCGGCGGCATCTCGTCCGCGCAGTCTGCGCAGTTCCTGCTGAACTAAGCGTCCAGCCCGAACGTCTCGGCGGCGAGGTCCCTATCCGAGAGAGTCAGGCTAGGCTGTCAATGTGACTGATGGCGTACCCGTCGACGTCCTGACTCGTGTTCTCGCCGATCCTCCCGTGACAGAAGCGGTCGCCGGAAT
This sequence comes from Microbacterium sp. SORGH_AS_0862, assembly GCF_030818795.1. Classification (NCBI taxonomy): domain Bacteria; kingdom Bacillati; phylum Actinomycetota; class Actinomycetes; order Micrococcales; family Microbacteriaceae; genus Microbacterium; species Microbacterium sp. SORGH_AS_0862. The sequence goes on from NZ_JAUTAY010000001.1 coordinate 1,908,140, forward strand.
CGAGTTCCGGGGTCGAGGCTTTGATGTGATCCGTCTCGTACATGAGGCGGCGCGTTGGGGTGAGGATTTTCCCATCGGTTCTGTGCAGCCCGCGCTACCTGTGACGCGCCCCGTGGGGCAGCCGGGGGCGGAGTTTGAGATGGAGTTCTTCACAGTGCCGCCGCCTCGGCTCTGGAACGCGTCTCAGGACCAGCAGTGGCTTGTGCAGTTGCAGGACGATCGACTCCTCCTGAACTGGCGCAAGGTGGACGCAGCGTGCACGTACCCGAAGTACGAGACGATCCGAACTGAGTTCGAGCGAGTGCTATCAATGCTCGATATCCCGATCGGCCAGGAGCTAGTGCCGTTGGTCGCAGAGTTCTCGTATGTGAATCACATCACCCACGACGAAGCGTCTGGTCTGCACGAGATTTATTCAGTCTTCCAGCGACCCACACAGCCTCTGCCAGGTGCGGTTGTCAGCGAGCGGTACGAGCTGGTTACCAGGGAAAGAACTGAGCTTGGTTTTGCGCAGCTCACCGTGACTATTCAGCCTGCGGCCGGAGACAACGCGACAACTCTGACCGTGTCCACAAAGTCCTTTGCAGGTTCGCAGCTAGAATCGAGTCAGATTATGGAACTGATCGATTCTGCTCACGAGGTGTCAAAGCGAGCATTCTTTGCCATCGTCTCGGACCGGGCAACCAGTAACTGGGGGGTTCAAGATGGTTCCTAGCGCCACGCTAACGCGAGAAAACTCGCTCAATACCTCACCGTCGACACTGAAATCCATGGCGCCAAGCCTGTCCCACATGGTTCCCGTCCGTCCATCAGCTGGTCGCACTCGACGGGATCTTTTGGTGTACGCACACCGCCAGTTACGTGACCTTGCGGAGCGCCAGCGCGCGGTGAATATCGAGCCATACCGGATCATCCTGAGGTTGCTCGGCCATGTCTTGACCGATGGTGCCCCTACTCCACAGATCGGGGACAACGGTGATGGTGGCGTAGCCGTTGACTGGCTGGTGGATGATGTTTCGGTGCGTCTCGATTACGAGGATGAGACAGAAATCCTGCTTACTGCTGTGCGCGGCAGGGAGCGCATCCTGTGTGACACCCTCACCAAATGGTGGGTAGAGGACGACGTGACCATCAAGCAAGCAAGGGAGCTTCTCTCAGGCCTTGCTGGGCAGGTTCGGAACCCTATCCCGCTGAGCTAAAAACCGTGCCCAGGACGAGCACCAATACTGCAGTGGATTTTGCGGTGCAAACCGATGAAGAACTGGTTCGGAGGTTCAACGACGCAGACCCAGCCCACTACGACTCGGTCCTCAGGGACGAAGGAGCTGGTGGCGGACGTTTCCTGAAGGCTGGTGCTCTTCGGTTCGACGACGATGGTTTGTCGGTCTACCAGGACATATATCCTCCTGCAACTGGGGCTGTCGGCGAGATCGGTTGCTACGGTTAGCCACTCAGCGATTGCATGCACTTCGCAGACGAAGGTTGAACAATTCGATTCGGGTTTGGCAGTAAGCGGCGGAGCTGCTGAGTTCGTCGTAGTTCCAGATCCACTGCAGCCCGGAGAGTTGTACGATCCCGCGCACGCGCTGGTGCAGATGCGAGCAAGCTACCCGTCGAATACCAAGCGCAGAGCTGCGATCGGCCAACTGGCGAGGTCGGTGTTCACGGTCTTGGACTAGCGGTCCAGCCCGAACAACTCGGCGGCGAGGTCGGCGACCGAGATGCTCGTGGCCGTGCGGCCGATCAGGCGCGGCCCGGGCTGGGGTCCGGGGACGGTGTGGCCGCCGCCGTGCACCGTGACGAATGTGACGGGCGGGTGGCCCGCCTCCCGCCAGTTGGCGCGCTCGATGCGCGTGCCGTCGGGGCGCGATGCCGCATCCGCCCGTGTCATCGGGGGTGCGGAGATGCCGTTCCGCCGCGCGAAGTACGCGGCGGTCCCGGGAGCGGAGAGGGACGAGCCGCCGACGCGGAACACCAGCTGCGCCCAGCGCCGCATCCGTCCGCCGGTGTAGGGGGCGATGGGATCGGCCGTGCCGTGCACCAGCAGCACGGGCACCGGATGCGGCGCGGGAGCCGCCTGGGGGAGCAGGAAGCTGTCCGACTCGGGCAGCGTCGCGGCGACGATGGCGCCGCCGGCGAGGGGGGAGGCATTCTCGTGGAGCAGTCGCATGACCATCTGGCCGCCGTTGGAGAACCCGATGGCGTACACGCGGTCCGCATCGATGCCGTGCGTCTCGCCCAGCCGGGCGATGACCGCCTGCGCGAAGGTCGCGTCGTCGATTCCGGCGAGCCGGGCCGGGAACCGGCTCTCGCGGCGCGCGTCGTTCCAGTTGCCGCGATAGCCGTCGAGATACGCCACGAGCGCGCCCTTTCCGACGAGCGCGTCGTACGCGCCGCCCGTGAACGCGCGATGGACCTCGCCCGACTGTCGCGACCCGTGGAAGACCAGCACGAGCGCCTGCCCCTGCCTCCGCGGGCCGACAACGGTGAACGTCCGCATCCGCCCGTCTACCTCGATGTGCTCCGTCATGACCTCCGCCTCTCCGACCCGGTTCCGCGGGTCGCTCGCGACGATATGCTTTGACATCGTGTCAAGGTCAAATCGAGGGGCAGGCGCATGATCATCGGCGAGCTGAGCGATCGGAGCGGCGTCAGCGCGCGCTCGATCCGCCACTACGAGAAGCTGGGCCTCATCAGTCCGCAGCGCGGCGACAACGGTTACCGTCACTACTCGGACCGGGCGGTGCCGATGGTGGCCACGATCCACGCCATGTTCGAGCTCGGGTTCACGCGCGACGACGTTCGGGCCGTCCTGCCCTGCGCCACGGGCGAGAAGTCGCACGGCGACGCAGAGCTGCTCGGCCGGGTGGCCGAGATGCGGGAGCGGGTGGCAGGCCGCATCCGCACCCTCACGGAGACGGAGCAGGCGTTGGCCGGCTTCCTCGCCGTCAACCGGGGGCGTTGAGACTAGGGCCTCATGCGGCGCTTACCGGCCGTGAAGGCCACCACGAGCCCCCATCCGCTGAGGGCGCCGGTGATCCAGGTGATGTAGTGCAGCCACGACGGTGCGCCGTTGAGGTCCCAGATCACGAAGAGGGTCGCCAGGATGAGGCCGACGGCCGCGGCGACGATGCCGATGATGCGATCGCGGTTCATGCGCTCACGGTAGCGGCGCGGCCGGTTCCCGTTGCAGGAATGCGTCGACCTCGTCTTCGTGGTACAGCACGAAGCCGTGTCGCTCGTACAGGCGCCGCGCGGGAGAGCCCTGCAGCACGTTGAGCCGCAGCGGTGCGTCGCCCGTGCTCTCGTCCAGCACGAGGGCGAGCACCTGTGATCCGATCCCGCGGCCCTGGTGGGCCGTGGCGAGATAGAAGTGCTCGACCCAGACGCCGTCGGATGCGGGACGCACGGCGATGCTGCCCGCATCCTGCCCGTCCACGACGATCACGCGCGTGAGGGCGGGGTCGAACGCCTTCAGGAAGCGCTGCCGCACATGGACCGGGTCGTACCGGTCGAGCCGCTCGAGATCGGGCCGCATGACCTCCGCGCGGAGCTCTGCGATCCACGCCGCGTCGTCGGGGGTGCTCGCGCGCAGGCTCCAGCTCAT